>NZ_JAXCIB010000008.1:0-182600 GCF_035984995.1 Psychrobacter sp. PL15 | reverse complement strand
GAACTCAGAAGTGAAACATCATCGCGCCAATGGTAGTGTGGATTCGTCCATGTGAGAGTAGGTCATCGTCAGCTCTCTATTCTAGTAAAGCCCCCAACGTTAATTCGTTGGGGGCTTTTCTTTGTGCGGGAATACCAACAACCCACTACTCTTTACTTATGAGCCTGCAGTCCGCCCAGCAGGACAGTGACCGCAGCGCGAGATTGTGTCGGTAGATAGGTGTCTTCGCTTGAACTATCAGTCCCTAGGTCAATATCTAGTATCGATGGGATAGAGAAGACTTTAGTTGGGGTCTAGCTCAGGGAGAGAAAAACATACCGATACTACCCGATCAAAACAATTCTCCTAATTCAGGAGTCTCATCAAAATCGAAAGAAATTTGTCGTTTTTGTTTTAATAGTATTATACGTTGTCTACGAGCAGAGATTAGTCTTAGCACATCACGTCGCTGTCCAGTAGTCATGTCATGCCATAACTGACGTTCAGGACGACTGCGTAGACAGCCAAAACAATAGCCTTTTTTATTACTTCGGCAAACACCAATGCATGGATTGATGATCTCGAACAGTTCAAACTGCTGGTTCATGGCTACTCCATAGCTATTATCGTCATTCCTTGGCTTGCGTAAAATTATCGTGACAATACTATTATGTCGCAAGTAATGCATAATAGTGTGCCATTTTATTGTTATTATTTTTGATGACCCAGTGCTATGCTTAGCTTTTGTAGTCTATATAAAACAATCACACAAAAATTAATAAGCGAGATCACACGTGAACATTGTTTACATTCATGGCTTAGACAGTGATGCTAATTCCACTAAGGGTACGTTATTAGAGCGCTATTGCCAACAGTATTTTCCTGAGATCATAGTATTTCGTCCTGACTTCAATCAACCGCCTGCAGAAGTATTTAAGCAACTTAATAGATTAATCACAAAATTAAAAAGTGAATCAGACCACAGTAATAAAGATTCAATGTCTAACACTTTAACAAAAACAGTTTTGGTAGGCAGTTCATTAGGAGGATACTTCGCCACTTTAGTAAGTAATAATACTGGTTGCCCAGTATTATTATTAAATCCTAGTACTCAGCCGCACATCACTTTACAACGCTTTTCTAATCAACCTCCTTTACAGGACACTAACAAAAATATAAGTTCTATTAATCAAGTTCTACATACAACTGTAGGAGGTTGGACAATTACTGGTGGAGATCTACAATGGTTTGCTGACCATCTATTATCAGTAAAATATCCTCAAAAGATGGTGGTTTGGATTAAAGAGGGTGATGAGCTGTTAAATCCTCAACTGTCCGCAGAGTTTTATCGACAGCAGGGTGCAGAAGTTACTTTGCAAGCTGGTGGTGATCACAGATTTACTGATTTTGCTGAGCAATTGCCTATAGTAATAAAGATATTGCAGCAGTTAGGATAAATTACAGTTTACTAGCTAAGAATATTGTTTAGCCAAAATAGACGACATCATATGACGTGAGCTAGCGACTATCAACACTAATGATGCCATTTTTCGCTATAATGGTTCGATAGAATAAATTGTTCGTGAATATTCAAGGAAGCATTTGTGAGTCAATATAATGCGCAATCGTTAGAAGTTTTAGAAGGACTTGAGCCCGTTCGCCGTCGCCCTGGCATGTATACCGATACTACACGGCCCAATCATTTGGCTCAAGAGGTGATCGATAATGCAGTTGATGAGGCACTGGCTGGTTATGCCAAAATAATTAAAGTCCAGTTACACGAGGACGGCTCGCTATCGGTAGAAGACGATGGCCGTGGTATGCCAACTGATATTCATCCTGAGTTTGGTCAGTCAGGTATTGAGCTGATCATGACTCGTTTGCATGCGGGTGGTAAATTTTCGACTCTAAATTATCAAGTATCAGGTGGCCTGCACGGTGTTGGTATTTCGGTCGTGAATGCCCTATCAACGCGAGTTGAAGTAACCGTATGGCGTGAGGCGACCCAATTTGATATGGCGCTTGAACATGGAGCACCTGTCACTTTATTGACTGAGTCAGTGAGTTCTAATAAGCGTAAACGTGGCACTAGAGTACGTTTCTGGGCAGATAGCAGCTTTTTCGACAGCCCTAAATTTAATATCAAGCAGCTCAAACATAACTTAAAAGCTAAAGCAGTATTAGCTGCGGGCCTCACTATTGAATTTGTTGATGATATAAATAATGAGAAAATAGTTTGGCAGTTTACTGATGGCGTTGTTGAGTATTTAAGTGAACAGCTCGATGGACTTGAGACATTGCCACAAGCACCGTTCTATTATAATTATGAAGCTAAAAGTGGTGAACGTGCAGGTATTACTTTGGCGCTGTCTTGGTTGCCTGAAGGTGGCATCCCTATTCAAGAAAGCTACGTCAACCTCATTCCTACCGCGCAAGGTGGCACCCATGTTAATGGTTTGCGAACAGGTATTCTAGAGGCGCTACGTGAGTTCTGTGATATTCATAATTTATTGCCACGTAGTGTAAAGTTGACCGCAGAAGATGTTTGGGATGGGGTTAATTATATCCTATCACTTAAATTCTCTGAGCCGCAGTTCTCCGGACAAACTAAAGAACGCTTATCGAGTCGTGAAGCTGCTGGAGCGGTACAGGTTTTAGCAAAAGATGCCTTCACTTTATGGCTCAATCAACATGCTGATTTGGGGTCTCAAATTGCAGAGCTAGCGATTAATAAAGCGGGTCGTCGGCTTAAATCTGCTAAAAAAGTAGCCCGGAAAAAAATTACTCAAGGTCCTGCATTACCGGGGAAGCTTGCCGATTGTCGTGGTGATTTGCGTGATGGTGCTGAGTTGTTTTTAGTAGAAGGGGATTCTGCAGGGGGCAGTGCCAAACAAGCTCGTGACCGACATTATCAAGCGATATTACCGCTACGCGGTAAAATTCTGAACACGTGGGAAGTGTCCTCTGATACAGTATTATCGAGCCAAGAGATTCATGATATTGCCATTGCGATTGGTGTCGATCCGGCTTCAGATGATTTATCTGAGCTGCGTTACGATAAAGTATGTATCCTGGCTGATGCCGACTCTGATGGTTTGCACATCGCCACGTTAATTTGCGCTTTATTTGTAAAGCATTTTCCAGCCTTGGTTGATGCAGGTCACTTATTTGTGGCGATGCCGCCGTTATATCGGGTAGACGTGGGTAAAGAGGTACATTACGCTTTAGATGAGCCTGAACTTGAACATATCTTAGCAGGCATTCCAGGTAACAAAAAAGCTCAAATTACTCGTTTTAAAGGGTTGGGTGAGATGAGTGCCGAGCAGTTGCGCGAAACCACGATGAATCGTGATACCCGCCGCTTAGTACAGTTAGATATGGATGATATATTACTGACTAATAGTGTTATGGATATGCTATTGGCAAAAAAACGATCATCTGATCGCAAGTCATGGCTCGAAAACAAGGGTAATTTGGCTGATATATCATTATAAGGTAGCGGGCTAAGAAGTGACTTGCAAGACTGTAGTGTTATTCCTAGCTATAGTCTATAGTCAATGAAAAGTAATATCGATACATAACCTACTGCTGGTATAAGTTTTTCTTGTTTGCTGCGCCTACGCAGACAGAGGCTGCAAAAAGTTGATACCAGCAGTACCGTCGCGTTTTCAAGGTGTTTTAACTATAGTCATCTGCGACTCAGTGAAAGCCTGTAATAGTAAACTTAGTTGTACTAGGTTAATGCTATTATGTAGATATCTTCTATTATGTGGTGCCGTCATGACATCCAAGTCTACTGATCGTTCTAAGTCTATTGTTTCTAACGCTAAACGCTCTAAAATATTGCCTAAGCTCGGCAAAAAAGATTTGGGCAACTTAGTCCCCAAGCGTGGTGGTAGAGTTGCCCCGTTAATAGCTTCCTGGCTGTTAAAGTCTGCGGGCTGGAGCACCGTTGGCGATATTCCAAACATCTCACAAGCGGTGGTATTAGCACTGCCGCACACCTCAAATATTGATGGGGTTTATGCTCTTCCTGGTCTATTTTCGCTTGATGTAAAAATTAACATTATGGGCAAACATACGCTTTTTAAAGTGCCAGTATTGGCACAGTTACTACGTTGGTTGGGGATTATTCCTATTGACCGCAGTAATAAAGGCTCGGTATTACAGACTAGTATAGATAAGTTCAAGTCAGGTGAGCCGCTATTTTTAGGCCTATCCCCAGAGGGGACGCGTAAATACACAGAGTCGTGGAAAACAGGCTTCTATTATTTAGCACTAGGTGCTAACGTACCAATTTTGCCGGTTGCTCTAGATTATAAAACCAAAGAAGTGCGTTTCTTATCCCCAGTTTATCCTACTGGGGATATCGAAGCTGACCTACCAAAAATTTACGACCAGTACCGCGGGGTCATGCCTAGACATCCTGAGCGCTTATCGCAGCCGCTACAGGATGTTAATCAGTCTGATGAACATTAGGAACCAAATTTATTTCTAGTAGCAGTAACAAGAGCATAGTTAGTTATATCTCGTTCTAGAACTGCGGCTGACCGTTGGAAGCACTAACGCCACCATCTACCGGTAGGTTAACACCAGTAATCATTGAGGCATCATCGCTTGCTAAAAAAGTGATAGCAGCAGCAATTTCTTCAGGACTAGCAAGGCGTCCAAGCGGGCAGCGTTCTAAAAATTTATCAGTTTTTGCATCGTTATCTTGAATGGCGGTGGTCATGTTAGTCTTAGTAACGGAAGGATTAACCGCGTTGACACGCACACCATCAGGTCCATGGTCTAACGCTAAAGTACGGGTTAAATTGCTTACCCCAGCTTTTGCAGCATTGTAGGCGGCCATATTCCAGTCGCCACCGACCCCTGAAAGCGATGAGACATTGACAATATTACCTTTAGTTGCAATCAGATGCGGCATAGCTGCCTGACAAACGTAGAATGTGCCATTTAGGTTGACATCTATCGAAGTCCTCCAATCCTCAGCAGACAGTTCGGTAATTTTGCCTTGAATCGCTTTACCCGCATTATTGACCAACACATCAATATGATCAAACTTTTCTATTACTCGTTCTATCATCTCTTGCACTTGGCTTTGTACGCTAATATCGCAGGTGACCGTTAAATAATTATCAGAATGAATCCAAGTGCGATCTTGTGGAAACTCTTTGGCAGTCTCTTCTAATGTTTTAGATGTGCGTCCTACTAAAATGACATTAGCACCTTCATGAGCGAAGCGAATGGCGGTAGCGCGACCAATACCTGAGCCAGCACCGGTGACAACAACAGTTTTTTCTTTAAAACGTTTCATGATTTTCAATCCTTGTTATCAAAAGAGGACCAATATATAAATAAAGCAGTCCTCTGAATAAAGCAGTATTATAATTTTGACTCAATCAGTAAGTTTTAAAATAATTAATAATTTCTACTATAGTTACTAGATGCTAAAAAATAATGGTAAATATAGTTTTTAGCCATCATAGCAAGTCATTAGGATGAAAGCGACTGCGTATAGGTACTGTTATATGGACAGACTTTACTTTGCCGAAATGTGCTTATACTGATAATAACATTATAATTTGGATAAGCTTAAGCATGTAATATTTCACATATCATTTGATAACAAAAGACTAATACTGTGTCTAAATTGGCCATCAAAATATCTGAAAAAGGCGTCTTGCTACCTACAAACAGGCGCTTTAGATATTACCTTGTTTACATTGGCGACAGTCGAGGCTAATCATAACGCTGAATACTGTGCTCGGCGATACAGTTATGAACTGTAATTAGGCGCGTTACAGCTGTTAGAATTCATACTGTATTTGCTTTCTTCTATCAGTCCAGCCAACATTTGGACCATACGTATAGCTGCTATTAAATCTGTGCTATTTAATATTTGCCATAACAAAAGACAGCCAAGGCTGTCTTTTTTATATTTAGAACAAAGTGATAATTATCATTTATTTGAAGTCATCATTACTACCAGTATCAGTGTTGTCGACAAAGCCAGTACCAGAAGATAAGTCGGTAGTGCTATTCGTATTATTATCGTCGGTATCGATATAATTGATATCGAGTGTATCTGACCCTGCATTCGTAGAGGTGCTTGTACTAGGCGTGCCAATTGTTGTAGCGTTAGGCGTTGCTTCATGAACAGCATCGGCAACCTTATCAGTAGAATCAGCAGTGGTTTTGGTATGGCGTGTGGTATGAGCTTTCACATCAGTATGCTCTTCGTCCATTTTATCCTGCATCTTACGTAGGAAGCGTGACGCTGCTTCTTGTCCACCAAGACCAAAAGATAGAGCGAAAGCAACCGCAACTGCGCCTAGTGTTAGACCAAATGCTAGGTTAACAATAGAATCAGCGATACCCATCGCTTTAAGACCCATGGCCAGCACTAAGCCCATGATCAATACACGGACGATATTAGCTAAGAACTGCGAGCCTTTTTCAGAGCGCTCAACGACACCAGCGATGATATTTGCCAGCCAAAAACCAATAAATAGTATTATCGCACCAAGTATGATGTTGGCACCAAAGGCGATAAACATGGTAATGATGGCTGAGATAGGTTCAAAGCCTAGCAAGTCAGCTGCTGCAATCGATGCAAACAACATGGCAAAGAAGATAATCGCATAACCGACTAAATCAGAGATTTTCTTATCACCCATGGTCTCTTGAAGACCGACTTTAGCAGGTAATTGATTAATCTGAGTATTTTCAAGCAGCCCTTTGATGATGTTTGCTACCATACGTACGACGTAGTAAGTGACCGCTAAGATCGCTACTGCCATAAATATATTTGGCAAGGCTTCCATGATTTTGTTAAGCATATTAGTGGCAGGACGCGCGATAACATCGATTTTTAATGCATTTAGAGCAGCAATAATTGTTGGGATGATTACCACTAAGAATGCTAAAGAACCCGCAATGTTAGGTAAACTGTTCTGCTCACTCAAACCGGCTTTAGAGGCCAGCTCTTGCAAATTAAAGGTAGAGACCAGATTGGTTACGATGCCGCGGACGACTTTAGCGATGATATAACCCACCACAAAGACCACACCAGCAATAAGAATGTTGGGTATAAAGCTAAAGATTTTATCGACCATGTTAGTTAGTGGGGCAAATAAGCCATCAAGCTCCAGTTGACCAAGTACCATAGTCAAAACCACCAGTAATATAAACCAATAAACCATATCAGCAATTGTGTTGCTCATAGGATTAACGCCAGCTTGAGCGCTTAAACGCTCATCCATAGTAGTTTTAGACAGGGTAGTATTGATTGCAGTGCGAGCAACCGTAGCGACCACCCAACCAATAACACCGACTGCAATAGCGCCAATAAGATTAGGGATAAATGCTAATACCTGGTTAACCATGTTTGCGAACGGCGCAGATATGGCGTTTAAGTTCAGTTGGCTAAGTGCACCAGAGATAGCAATTATAAAGATAAACCAAAACACTATCTTCGAGATAATACCTTCTAAATCATAGGTCTTACCCGTTGACGAATTCATGCGTTGGTTAAGGTTAATTCTAGCCAGAACATTACGTACTAGAGCCGCAATACCAAGAGCGACTAGCCAACCAATAATAAAAATCAAAATAGCGCCGATGATGGAGCCAATAGGGCCACCAAGATAACCATTGAACGATGTAAACATTGGATTCATCCTGTCCTCCTTTAATTATCATATGTCAGATTTAAAGGTAGCAGCCTACTTAAGACTATATACCCATTTCCCTGATCTAGTGATAGTTATAAATAATATTAAATAGCTGTGTATAGTATTTTTAGTTAGAATGTTTCACTAGTACAATGATTAAGTAAGAAGACGTAGCAAGATATCAAAGAAAAATTAATAATTTACTATGCCGTTGTCATTTATACTGTCTTCTACGATACAAGTGATAAGAAAATTATAGTAAGCCTTTGGTTAAAAACTATGCGCGATTACTCATGATCTTAATTGAATTAGCTTAGCTGATATAATGTGGTGATTAAAGATAGGAAGCTTAACTTATCGCTATAGTTGTGTGATAAGTTGTTATTTTCATAGTATATATTAACAAAGTTTGTACATTAGTCTGATAATTTCATCGTAAATGTAGCCTACAAAAACAAGATTTGCTATCATGGCAAACAGGCGACATATCGCCACTATTTTTAACACTAGAGAGTATTCTATGAAAAAAATTACCACCTTGACCGTTAGTGCGTTAGCTGGTGCTATGTTATTAGTAACAGGTTGTAGTACTAATAATGGCAGCAAAGAAGCGGCTACTCAAAGTGTCTCAGTTACTGAGCAAAGTCCAGCTACTGAAAAAGTTGGTTATAGCTTAGGCTTTATGATGGCAGAGGGAAACAAAGAAGCGGTTGCAGATTTAAATCTCGATACCTTTGAAAAAGGCTTTCGCGACGGTTACGAAGGTAAAGATTCCGCCTTGACCCAAGAACAAATGCAAGAAGTGTTGATGGCCTATCAAAAAGAGCAAGAAGAAAAGATGGTTAAAGACACGCAAGCGCAGGGTGAAGCAAACAAAACCAAGGGCGCGGCATTCTTAGCAGAAAATGGCAAGAAAGAAGGCGTGAAAACCACTGCTTCCGGTTTGCAATATAAAGTACTAACCGCTGGAACGGGCAAAATGCCCAAAGCGACAGACGTGGTTGAAGTCAATTACGAAGGCAAATTACTTGATGGCACAGTGTTTGATAGCTCTTATGAGCGCGGTGAGCCGATTGAATTCCCATTAAACCAAGTGATTACTGGTTGGACGGAAGGGCTACAGCTGATGAAAGAAGGCGGTAAATATGAGCTTTATATACCAGCAGATATGGCTTATGGCGAAGCAGGTAACTCAGGTATCGAGCCAAACAGTACCCTAGTCTTTACGGTTGAATTGTTAAAAGTAAAAGCGAAATAAAACGCTGTTATAAATGCAGTAGTCTTAAAAACTATTAAAAAAAGCCCTCATGCATAAAGTATGAGGGCTTTTTTATATTTACTACTAAAGGCTTAAAATAAAGAATACGAGGTATTAAATAATACGAGGTATTAAATAATACCTATAGGGTTTTTTGAAAGACTTTAGAGTTGCGGCCGTTGTGGTATTTTTGCTGACGTCCTTCAGGAAGGACACTAGCGTCGACCTCAGCAAAGCCTTGCTCAACAAACCAATGCGCGGTACGGGTTGTCAACACGAATAATTGATGCAAGCCATGACTGCGTGCTTGCTGCTCCAGAAATGCTAGCAGATCAGCGCCACGGCTACCGCTACGATATTCTGGATGCACTGCCACACAAGCCACTTCTGCAGAACTTGCGTCTAATGGATATAGCGCTGCACAGCCCAAAATCATACCATCACGCTCAATAACACTATAATTATCAATTTCTTGCTCCAAGCGTTCTTGAGAGCGACTGACCAAAATACCTTGCTCTTCGAGCGGCGATAACAATTCAATAAGTCCGACTACATCATCAACATTAGCACGGCGAATCTCTTCATAAGGATCATGACTGATAAGCGTTCCAGAACCATCTCGAGTGAACAGCTCTTCTAATAGCGCACCGTCTTTAGCATAAGAGATGATGTGAGTACGATGGACACCTTGACGACAGGCGCTGCTGGCACAGTGCAGGAAGTAATTGATCTCACAATTTAAGTCACGTCCACGTAAGAAACGGTCGACTTCATTGGGAATCATTTCGCGGAGCAAACGATCATCGTCATTGATACCCGCCTCTTCACCTAACAGAATGAGTTTATCCGCGCCGAGTGCAATTGCAGCACTAAGCGCCACGTCTTCGGCTAGTAAGTTAAAAACCTCACCAGTTGCTGAGTAGCCCATTGAACCTAAGATAACAATATGATTGTGCAATAAGTTATTTTTGATAGCATCAACATCGATAGACCGAACGTCACCAGTCATCTGATAATCGACACCATCACGGATACCGTAGGGGCGTGCGGTGACAAAGTTGCCCGAGACCGCATCAATACGTGAACCGTACATTGGTGAGTTGGCCAAACCCATTGATAGTTGAGCTTCGAGCTGTAAACGTATGGCACCAACCGCTTGTAAAATAGAGGGCATGGCTTCACGCGGGGTGACGCGAATATCTTGGTGAAGTGGCGAAGTAATACCCGCTTCTTTTAGGTTCTTCTCAATTTGTGGACGTGCACCGTGTACTAACACCAGCTTAATACCCAAGCTGTGCAATAGGGCAAAGTCATGGATAAGCGTACTAAAATTAGGATGCTTAACCGCCTCGCCACCAAACATAATCACGAAAGTCTTACCGCGATGGGTGTTGATATAAGGGGCAGAGTTACGGAACCAATGAACGTATTCAGGGTTAATTTGGGGCATGGCGCTAGTAGTCATAATGGGAACAGTAGTAGTCGGAATAAGAAAGGGGGCGAGACAAAAATGTCTGTCGCTAAAGATTTACCATAGCAAAAAACACCGTTATGAGCTATCTTTTTATTTTAGTTAAATTAATGCAAATTTATAGTAATTTGACTATATACACAACCGCAACACGGGGTTAGTGTACGAATAAACACTTTTTGCTATGCTAAGCGCTACTGCCTAAAAGTTGATTAATAAAGATAATAGATATTATGTTATATAACGGTATATAGAGATGGTTTGTCCATACTATTTATCTACATGAGTTATTTATATGAGAGTCCGTCTATAGTCTAGCTGCTAATCTAGCACTTATCTAAACAGATATTGTTCTAATACAGTGATGTTCTGCCAAATTTGTTTTACCGATACATTAACTAGGAATAATGAAAATCATGAAAAAAAGTAACCAGTTTGCTAATCCGTTCACCGCATGGAGCGGACATCGCTTGTTTCACGTTGTTGCTGGCACGTTGGTTGGTGTAATGGCAGTCACACAAGCCTCAGCCATGTTACCGACTCCAGAGCCTGCGCTCGATAGCTCATCCACCATGCAGTCGAGTATCAATAACAGTCGCTCAAGTGTGCAAGCGGTCAATAGTAAAATTACTGCTTCGCTTATTAGTGTGGATACAAGTGGTCAAGAGCGGCTAGTACCGGTCGATGCCAATACGCGTTTACAGACTGGTAATGTTCTAGAATATCAAGGCTATTTTACGAACACGAACGTTGATCGGGTTCGTAAAATGACGGTCACTATGAGTATTCCTGACCAAGTTGAATTACTTGGTGATGTCGCTCCTGAATTCCCGTACGGTAGTGCTGACGGCAATACTTTTGCCCGTATGCCATTACGTGGCAAGATTAATAATCAACTTCAAGATATCCCTTTAAAATATTATCAAGCGGTCCGCTGGGATATTGAAGGGGTTGGTCTCAATGATACCGTTATGGTTAAATATCGTGCGCGCGTTAAATAGAACTGCTCTCGTGATTTTTTAGTATATAAAAAGACACCGCAACTTCTAATTGCGGTGTTTTTTTAATAGTAAGTGCCCAGTTGTAAAAATTCATTATAGGAAGCTGGCATCACCAGATATTTCCTAAAGCCCGTTAACAATTACAGTAAGGTGAGAATCACGACAAGTGAATAAAAAGCTATGTGTTAAACCCTGTCTTTCTCACACTGCATTTATGGTGCTTAAAAATAATGACCATAGCTTACTAGAGAATAGCGTATTTGCTGTTAGACTCTTCTTTAACAAGTTGTTTGATAGCATTTATTTGAGGAGCAGTTGCTTGTACCCCAGCATTAATTAAGGCGCGACGCTGACTGGTGTCTAATGAGCTGATATGACTGACGTTCGGAGTAATAAGAATATCAGCTCGCTGACGTTCATTACGCGCTGACGAGCTGCTGCTGTTAGTAAGGTTGTTACTGATGTTAGTCATTAAGTTATACTCAAGTAAGCCCCAAAAGCTACTCAATGAGCTGATAGTGGGCAGTTTACTACTAGTTGCGAATGATGTATTCGTGCTAGTAACGTCAACAGCGATCACAATGTCAGCACCCAAAGCACGGGCACTATCAACAGGCACTAAACTGACTACGCCACCGTCAACGTATTTTTTACCCCCTTTTTCAGGAATGCGCGGGGCAATGAATATATTCGGGACACTACAAGATGCTTGGACCGCCAGACCCGCATTGCCTTTGGTAAAGACTGCTTTTTTTAAAGTATTTTTTTCAGCAGCAATAGCCGCAAAGGCGATAGGAAAAGCTTCTATCGGTCGTCCACCGATATGAGTGTTAATGAAGTTTTTAAGTTTAATGCCTTCAATAAAGCCTTGATTGGACAAGGCGAAATCCGTCAATGCACTGTCGGGCGTGGTTAGTGCTAATTGTTCTAACTGCGCTGGCGTATAACCACTGGCATACAAGCTACCGACTAAGCTACCGACACTCGTACCAACCACCAGTGTTGGGGTAATACCATTTTCTTCTAAAGCTTTAATGACGCCAACATGTGCAAAGCCCTTGGCACCGCCACCTCCTAAGACTAGAGCGACAACAGGAGTATTAGGCATTGGCTTTATGGGCGTAATCTTTGGCGTAATGCTATTACAGGCGCTCACAAATACACTTAACGTGGCCAAAAAGCTGACACGACTGATGGCTATCAATGAAAATCCTAGTTGTGATGTCAAGGTAGGGTTGGCTTGATGCTTATTAGAGTTAGCGAACATAAACAGACCTTATAAGAAAAAAATATAAATCTACCAACGTAACCAAGCCCATATAAATATGCTACATCGCTAACGTATTTTGTTAAATAAATTATTAGTTAATGATCGGTATTCTGGCATAAAAACTCTCTAAAATTGTCTGATATGCAGCGCATACAGTACTGGTAAATCGCTTGGCATAATAAAGACTTTTCTCAGTTATAATGAGTATAGAAGCTTGTTGATAGCTTATTGGTTATTATGATTTTATAGAATAACTCATACCAGAATTTTTTTATTTGAAAATGAATTTAATGAAGTGCGTCTCGTTAGCCAAAACTTACAAGATGTTCAATCTAAAGCTATGTTGTTAGGATGTATCAATGCCAACACCGGTTATTAGTCAGTCATCAGCCCGCCCTATCAATAACGAGCCTGTCTCAGCGCTTGATATGCCTGTGACGGCGCTGGCAGGTGTGGGGCCAAAAGTCGCAGAACAGCTTATGCAATTGGGTATTGCGCGGGTTTTTGATTTGCTGTTACATTTGCCGCGTGCTTATGAAGATCGTAGCCGTTTGGTGTCGATAGGAGAGCTAGCCCATGGTCAGGCAGCGCTAATTACTGGGCGCGTTATGCATGTCGATAATAAGCGCAGCGGTATGACAGTCATAGTAGAGGATGATACTGGCAGCGTATCGTTGCGGTTTTTTAAGGTGTATCCTGGCTTGGCGCAAACCATGGGCTTGGGAACACAGCTACAACTGTTTGGTGAGGTCAAAGTTGGCCGTTATGGTAAGCAGATACATCATCCTGAATATCAAATGCTCACCGATAGCGCAGCGGTTACTAATACAGGCTTACAACCGATTTACCCCTCTGTAAAAGGCTTGCACCAAAACAAGCTACGTACCTTGATAAAAATGGCGCTACAGACTGTGCGTAGTCAGGGCTTACCGATGACCCTGTTTACGATGGATGATTTTGCCACCGTTGCTGACCTACCACTAGTGCCTTTTGAGGCGCCAAAACTGTCAGTCGTGGAGGCTGTAGAGTCTGATGATATTTTTTCAATGCTCGCGCGTAGTGTGCCGGACAATGTGCCAAGTAGTTTATCGAGCAACAGTGATAACCCTCTAAACAAAAAAAGCGAACTAAACAGTATCCAAGTTAATCTACCCGATAGTCCGTTTTCAAACAACTCATCTTCTAACCATCAGCTTTATGACGATAAAGCGAAGGTCAATACAGCGGTTGCCAACTATTCTATCGCAGCTCATAACGTTTATAACTTGACGATATTTGAGGCACTAGTATTATTACATACGCCGCCCACTTATACCGATGCGGGTCAACAATATAAAATGTTAACCCAACTGAGTGCGCGCAGCCACGCTGCTTGTCAGCGCTTGATTATTGAAGAGCTCACTGCGCATCAACTCAGCCTATTATATCGTCGGCAGCAGCTACATCAGCATAAAGCACCAAAATGCGCTATCCACAGTCCGCTTGCTGATCAGTTATTTGCTAACCTGCCGTTTAACTTAACCAAAGCTCAGATAAGAGTCATGAAAGATATCACTGCTGATATGGCAACCTCGATCCCCATGCTTAGATTGGTGCAAGGGGATGTGGGCGCCGGCAAAACTTTGGTCGCAGCGGGCGCGTCTGGTTACGCGCTCGATAGTGGCTGGCAGGTAGCAGTTATGGCACCCACAGAAATTCTAGCGGAACAACACTTATTAAACTTTAAACAGTGGTTTGAGCCGTTAGGCGTTGGCGTGGGCTGGCTTGCTGGTAAGCAAACTGCTAAACAGCGCCGTGAAGCACTAGAAGCTGTTGCCGAAAATACCGTACAAATAGTGGTTGGCACCCACGCGCTATTTCAAGAGCAAGTGCAGTTTGCCAAACTGGGACTGGTTATTATTGATGAGCAGCATCGTTTTGGGGTCGAGCAGCGTATGGCGTTGACCAACAAAGGAGTGGCTGGTAGTACACCACATCAGCTGGTTATGACTGCAACTCCCATTCCACGCACGCTGGCGATGAGTGTTTATGGCGATATGGACAACTCGATCATTGATGAGCTGCCACCGGGGCGTACACCGATTACCACAGTAACTATTGACCGTAATCGCCGTGACGAGGTGATTGAGCGAATTGCAATTAACTGCGAGGCGGGTAGGCAGGCTTATTGGGTCTGCTCATTAGTGGAAGAGTCTAGTGTGCTTGATGCTCAAGCAGCCGAAGCCACTTATGAAGATTTAAATGAACGTTTGGATATTCGTATTGGGTTAGTACATGGCAAAATGAAAGGTATCGATAAGCAGCAAGTGATGCAAGATTTTAAGGCAGGATTGTTGGATTTGCTGATTGCCACGACCGTCATTGAGGTTGGTGTTGACGTGCCCAATGCCTCGTTAATGGTGATTGAAAACGCAGAACGTTTGGGTCTCTCGCAGCTACATCAATTGCGTGGACGAGTAGGGCGTGGTTCAACTAAGAGCTACTGCGTACTACTGTATCAAACTCCATTATCTGAAACGGGCACTGAACGTTTAAATGTACTGCGTGAGAGTACCGATGGTTTTGTCATTGCCCAAAAGGACTTAGAGCTGCGTGGCCCTGGCGAATTATTGGGTAAACGTCAAACGGGTAATGCTGGCTATTATTTGGCAGACCTTATTCGTGATGAGCAGCTATTCGCTATTGCTCAAGGTCTGGCGAAACATTTAATTCAAGATTCTACGCGTAAGGCAGATGTAAGTCAGCTTATCCATCGTTGGATGCCTGAAGCCAGCCGCTATACCAATGCATGACAGACAGCCTCGTTATATTTAATGCTAATAGATAATTATTTTACGCTATTTATTACAGCTGAATATTTATCTGATTTTCTATCTAATCTTTACTGTAGTAGGGCTTGGCGATTGCTTTTATCTTAATGTCACTCAGTAAATATCATTCATCTTAACACCACGCAACTCAATGCCACGCAACTCAATACCTCTTTGAAACCCGGTTATTCAAAATCTTTTTCTCACCATTTATATCCATCATACCCCGCCAAACAGATGCTGCTGCTTGCACAGCTAGCCGTTATTTCTATTGCTTGAGCTGGTTTAAGTTTGAACTCCTCTATCTTATAAACACTGTCAGTGTCCCTTTTATTACTCCTACGTTAGGTTGGTACTTTTGCAAGTAATAATACAGTAAATATAAAATAGACTTTAGTCGTCTAATTATTATTTTAAATGGTTATTAAATCAAATGGTTATACTTAGATATTTAGGAAATGAATCAAGTCACTTACTTCATGAATTGATTGAATTTTTGATAGATTATAATATATGGTAATTCACTTAGATATTAAGTCTCTTTCATTCAGAGCTAATGTTTCCGGCGATAGTAAATGGAGTTGCTATTATATCTTCACAATGGGCTTTGCCTGGCGTCTGTATGCTGATTTGAAAATCAAAGGCACTTTCGATTTTAGGACTAAAATTCAACAATTAATGTCAGCTTAATATTTTAGCTTAATATTAATACTAGGTATTTTACATGGGCTACAGCGTACGGCTTGGATGGGGTAAGGATGTCCAAGGTAAAATAACACTGAGCAATCGAACCACGTTTTTGATAGTTTTTATATAAAAGAGTAGATACTACCAGTTATTTTTATAAGTGACTTGCAGTAATAATTTAGCTTATGATACCGTCATCACACCCTATAGTTAATGACAAAAAGCATGAAGTTTAAAGACAAGATGAGGGCTGAATATATGCTATCCTCAACTGCTTTATATTTTATTATGATAATAAACAGTGCGTTAGAGAGTGGTCAATAGGCACAAAATTTTATAATAAAAACTATCTACTGTTATTGTCTTGTTATTGTCAATAACAACCTTGATGCACAGTGACTGCTAACTGCCTGTTATTTGAACGACCTATAATTTTGCTATTCAATGTTATTTAATCGATATTGTGGTTGCTAAATGAGTTTCAATATACCGTTATTACTGTCACCCACTTTCTAAAATCGTTATCTTAAGCCTTTCACTTTTTAGTATTGTGCCTATCTATAGAGACTGACCATGAGCGACTTCCGAGATCCTAATGCTAAGCAAGAGTCCAATGCTAAATTGCCGCCTGAAGCTGAGCTACCACCCTATCGTCAACCCGATACATCGACTAATAAATCATCGTCGAAGCTTCCTATGTGGCTATTGCCAGTCTTAGTGGCCGTGTTAGTTGTTGGTGTGCTGCTCGGTAAATATTGGGGTGGTAATAATGATTCTAAAGATGAGCAAGCGGTCGCTTCAAGTGTACAGAGTAGCGGTAGTAGTACTGCTGTTGATACAGAACAGGCGGTATTGTCAGTGGAAACGGTGATGCCAAGTCAAGGTAATATCGGTAATACGTTGAGTGCCGACGGTACAATTAGTGCTAAAGATATCGCTAATGTTGGCGCTAAAGTTAATGGCGTGACGATTGAGCGTATATTGGTCGAAGAAGGCCAGCGTGTCAAAGCGGGTCAAGTACTGGCGATATTCGACACTGACGCTATGCAGCAGCAAGTCTTGCAAGCGCAAGCGGATGTGGCAGAAGCGGAAGCGACTCTTGCCAATGCCAGCGCTGATGCTGCCCGTGTGCTACCTTTACTAGATATTGATGCGATCAGTAAACAAGAAGCTGACCGCTATCGCACTTCAGAATTACGTGCCGCGGCTTCATTACAGGCATCCAAAGCGCGACTTAATACTCAGCGCTTAATGGTGGAAAATGCCAAATTGGTCGCTCCAGTTAGTGGCATCATTAGCGAAAAATTAGCTGAGGTTGGGATGGTTGCGGGTAGTGATCCTTTATTTACCATTGTTAAGGGCGGTATCTTAGAATGGCAAGCAGACATTGATCCCAAACTTATCGGTGAAGTACAAGTGGGTACACCTGTTAAGGTCAGCCTACCAAGAAATCAATCAGTCATGGGAGTGGTGCGACGAATCGCGCCAACCGCGGATAACAATCGCCAAATCACTATCCATGCCAGTCTAGCAGCCAATTCAGGTGCGCGTGCAGGCATGTATCAAGCAGGCGAATTCCTATTAGGCAGTGCCAGTACCCAAACCGTACCTAATAGCGCCATTGTTAGTAATGACGGTTATGATTATGTGATGCTTGTGACTGATATTAGTACTCAAAATGGTAAGGCTATCGGTCGTATTCAACGGCAGCGAGTGACCCTTGGCGACCGTTATGGTAACGGCGTGGCAGTCACAGAACCCATACCTGCGGACAGTCGACTGGTTAAACAAGGCGGTAGCTTTTTGAATGATGGTGATTTGGTACGGGTCGTTGATATAGTGCAATCAGCAAACACAACGTCAAATTCAGCAGCACAATCAAAAGCAAATGGCGCTGGTGCACAATCGCAGGGACAGCCATGAATATAAATGTATCAGCCTATTCAATTAGAAATCCGTTAGTTGCCATTTTATTATTTGTCTTATTAACACTCGGTGGCGTGTTTGGTTTTCGGCAAATGAAAGTTCAGCAATTCCCTGATATTGACTTGCCAGCGGTGGTGGTCACGGTAACGTTACCGGGTGCTGCCCCCGCTCAGCTTGAAAATGACGTGGCAAAAAAGATTGAAAACCGGCTGACCAGTATTAATGGCATCAAGCATATTCGCAGTACGCTACAAACGGGTGCGGCTACTATTGTCACTGAGTTTGTCTTAGACAAAGATATTCAAGAAGCAGTCGATGATGTGCGCTCTGCAGTGGGAGAAGTGCGTGGTGATCTACCGGCTGCTGCTAATGACCCTATTATTACCAAAGTCTCAACCTCAGGCTTCCCAGTCGTTACTTATTCTGTGAGCGCTGACAATATGAGTGTTGAAGACTTATCCTGGTTTGTCGACGACACCATCACCAAGCGTTTATCAGATATCCAAGGGGTAGGATCGGTCAGTCGAATTGGTGGTCTTGAGCGTCAGATTACTATTGCTGCTGACCCTATTACGCTAAGCGGTTTACAGTTTTCTATCGCTCAGTTATCACAGCAGGTTGCTGGTATTCAGCAAGACAGCTCCGGCGGTGAAGCTGAAGTGGGTAATACCACTCAGACCATTCGCGTATTAGGAGCAGTCGAACGTGCTCGTGAGCTGAATGATTTACAAATTGCGGTTCCTACTGGCGGCACGCAAGCGCTTGGGCGTATGGCACAAGTAACGGATGGCGCCGCTGATCCGAATTCTATCGCCAAACTGAATGAGCAAACGGTAGTCGCCTTTAATATTACACGCTCGCGCGGTGCTAGTGAAGTTGAAGTCACCAAGCGGGTTGATGCTGCGCTTGAAGAGTTAAGCGTAGATATGAGTAATATTTCCGTTGAAAAAGTCTATGACCGAGCAACACCAGTAGCCGAAGATTATGAAGCATCGATAAAGATGCTGATTGAAGGTGGTATCTTAGCCGTGATTGTCGTGTTCTTATTCCTACGTAATATTCGCGCGACCATTGTCACCGCCGTTGCGTTGCCCCTATCGATTATCCCTACCTTTTTAGGCATGTATTTATTTGATTTTAGTCTCAATATTATTTCGCTACTGGCATTATCGCTGGTTGTGGGTGTGCTGGTTGATGACGCCATTGTTGAAGTCGAAAATATCATGCGCCATCTGCGGATGGGCAAAACGCCTTATCAAGCAGCGATGGAAGCCGCTGATGAAATTGGGCTAGCCGTTATCGCGACTACCTTTACCTTGATTGCGGTATTTTTGCCTACTGCCTTTATGGGTGGTATCGTTGGTCAGTTCTTTCGACAATTTGGTTGGACGGCGGCGCTGGCAATTTTTGCCTCTTTGCTAGTCGCTCGTCTCATTACCCCCATGATGGCGGCCTATATTCTGCGCCCTGAAAAGCACTATGTTGAAAAACAAGGTGCGCTGATGACCTGGTATCTGAAGGTAGTGTCGTGGACGCTGCATCATCGTTGGTTGACGATGGGCGCTACCTTGATATTGTTTGTGGCGTCATTGTCACTAGTCAAACTGCTACCAACCGCATTTATTCCAGATAATGATATTGACCAAACCCGGGTAGCGATTGAGCTGACCCCTGATGTTGAGTTGGCGGACACAGAACGAGTCACGGCGTTGGCAAGCGAGCGTATTTTAGCCTTACCTGATGTGATAAATATTTTTAGTGCCGTTGGTCAAGCGCAAACGTCCACGGGCCCTAATGCCAGCTCCGGAGGTGGTACAGCAAAAAATACTGCCAGTCTCGACATTGTGTTGGCGCCGAGAGCGGAGCGCAGTTCTAAGCAAGACATTGAACGAAAAATCAGTGCCATACTAGCAGGGGTACCCAGCGCCCGCTTTACTGTCGGGCTATCAAGCGGTGGCGAAACCGGCTATAACTTCTCTTTGACCAGTACCAGCCCAGACACACTTGAACAAACTGCCCAACAAATTATGGCGGACATTCGCGCGCTACCAATGGCCGGCGATGTGACTAGTGATCGTAGCTTACCGCGCCAAGAGCTGACCGTAACTCCTGATAGACTGGCGATGGCGGATAAAGGGGTGACCACTCAAGATATTGCCACCACTTTAAGAATTGCAACGGTCGGCGACTATGAGCAACGCCTATCTAAGCTTAATCTTGACACTCGGCAAATACCAATTGTGGTACGACTGCCTGATGTGGCCAAACAAAGTGTGAATCAGTTAGAGGGCCTATATGTTCCTAGTGCGCGACCGGCAGGACAAGGGGTTCGAGTAGGTGAGGTGGCGACTCTAGAGTTCGGTACTGGACCTGCGCGAATAAGCAGACTAGATCGTGAGCGCTCTATTAGCATTACCGTGCAGCCTGCGAACGGCGAGCTTGGCGAGCTGGTAAAGGCGGTCGAAAACTCTCCTACTATGCAGAACCTTCCCGCTTCGATTACGGTGATAAATCAAGGTCAAGCAGAGAATATGTCTGAGCTATTCAGTGGCTTTGTCATCGCCATGTCAGTAGGTGTGATCTGTATTTTAGGGGTGTTGATTCTACTTTTTGGACGACTATTACAGCCTTTCACCATTCTTATGGCTTTACCGTTGTCGATAGGTGGGGCGTTTGCTGGCTTGGTGATCACTAATAGTAGCTTGTCTATGCCATCGATGATTGGTTTTATTATGCTGATGGGTATCGCTACCAAAAATTCTATCTTGCTGGTGGATTATGCGCTGATCGCTCAACGTCGTGGAATGGAAAGATTTGAAGCCATTGTTGATTCGTGCCGTAAACGTGCTCGTCCTATTATTATGACCACTATTGCAATGGGCGCTGGCATGTTACCGCTAGTATTTGGCTGGGGTGACGTTGATCCTACGTTCAGGCGGCCGATGGCAGCAGCGGTGTTGGGCGGTTTGGTGACGTCAACCTTGTTAAGTTTAGTCGTGATACCAGTGGTTTATACCTTGATGGATGATGTCTCGTCATGGTTTGCTAAATGGCTTATTCCGCATGGTAAGGACCATGATGAAGATCGTCCAGTGGCTGATGAGTTACAAAATTAAAAGGCCAGTTGCTGACATAGTTTGGTCGGACTTTTTTTAGCTGGTTTTACCGATTGGTTTTATCAGCTAGGCCAGTTATGGTTAAGACTATAACTGGCCGTTACTTGAATCTTAGATTAACAAATGAAGTGCACAGAGTGAGATCTGTCACTCCGTTCTTAAAGCTCATTTTTTAATACAGACTCAGGTAGGTTTTGTACCGCCAAGCTTGCCGCCTCGATAGCACCAGCAGTATAACCAGAAAACGATTCAGACCATTCGCTAGCTGTGCCAGTCAGGCAATCTTTCCATACGCCTGATAGCGCTTTGGCAATGGGTGCTGACCCATGCTGACCTTCACCATTAGCATCAGCAGCTGTTGCTGTAAATGAATCTCGTGACCAATCTTTGAAATACTCCATTTTAGGTGATTCTGCTTCTGGTCCGAATAAACGGACTAATTGCGCACGACAATGTGCTTTTAACAGGTCTTCAGAAACACTTTGACGAACCTGAGAGGGAACGCCTAAGAAACCAAACAGTGCACCACTGCTATTTGTTATGGAAGCATCATGGATTTCAGTAAGTGGCCCTTGTGAACTTCGAGCTGCTCCCGATAGCCCTTGTTGTCGCCAAAAAGGTGTGTCGTAAATTGCAAAGTACTTAGCATGTGGCGCCATCCAGGTCGGCGTCTCGCGCCATTGTTTGCTTAAGGCTGCTGGCAAAGCAGGCACAAACTCTATACTTTCTTCTGCCAAACGCGGCGGTAACGCGAGTAACACGTGCTTAACTTGCCGAGTCGTCACTTGCCCAGACGAGTCTTCGCTTGCTAACTCAATATAGTCACCAGTGTTATTCAGCCGACGTACTATCTGGCTGGTGAGAACGCGGGTGGCATCTAGGCGACAATACAGGGCATCAATTAATGCTGCCATGCCACCTGTGAGACGCATTGAGGGTGGTGAGCTTTTGTATCCTTGTGTGCGAATAGGAGGTGCATTTGGCGAGCGCTCAACCATCATGTCTCCTTGTTCAAACTGGGCAAAACTTTCCAACTTTAAATCATTGATCAGGCGGCCTAATTGCTGTTGATAATCAGGCCAAAACCAAGAGGGGCCCAAATCGAAACTGTTTGTTACTGCCACTGTTGCGGGGTCAGAAGCAGAATTTGCCGAACGCATATTTTCAACAACATGATGCTCTTGAGATCTGGCCGCGACAATACGACCGCCTAACGTATCGCGCGCTTCTAACAGTATATAATCAATACCTTTTTGCTCTAACAATAACGCTGCATATAAACCACTTAAACCGCCACCCACAATTGCAACCGGTATATTTTTCATATTAATTTTCCACTATAGTTAAAATACCTTAAAAACGCGACGGTACTGTTGGTATAAGCTTCTTGCAGCCTCTTCTGTCTGCGTAGGCACAGCAAGTAAGAAAAACGTATGCCAGCAGTAGGTTATGTATCGATATTACTTTTCATTGACTATAATTAACGGATAGAATATTTTTTAGTACGACTATGCAAATAAACTTAAAGACTAGTAAAATCGATGCTCTCTATTTGAGCAAGATGTCCGGTCTTAAGGTAAACCGTGACGCCTTCTGCGCCTGCGTTTATCTTTGGAAGCTCACCTGTGGGTAGGCGTATCCAGCCACCGCGCTTATAGATTTGACCGGCGTCTATCAACTCACCGGCTATTACTAGCAGTTCTGCACCACCTACTATGTCAGTAGTGAATAGTGCTTCGCCTGCATTTAGTCGCTGCAAGCTAACCTGTTCGTTGTCGTTTGAGAATAAATGACAGACTTGACGTTCTTTCTGCTGTTGCCAATTCTTTGTATCTTGGGTATCGATAGCCACTTGGCGGTCTTCATCTGCCGACATCTGCCAGAGTTTGACGAAGATAATAGCCCCTTCGCGACTATAAGGCTTATGGCCTGACTTTGGCGGACTACGTAGATACCAACCTGCTGGATAATCCTGATCGTCGGCAGAAAAGGTGCCAGACAATACTAAAATCTCTTCGCCACCTGGATGTAAGTGGTGTGGAAAATAAGAATCAGGGGCATAGCGTACAATACTAGTGGCACGAGCCTTTTCTTCGCCCACGCGATCAAGCATTACCCGTTCAACACCATTTTGTGGCGAGTTAACCCATTGGTAATCTTCAGGTGCCAATGCTGCGCTAAGTGAAAAATCTGCATTAAGTAACATAGAGTGTCTTCCAACAATGATGATAGAGTATCTGGCTGACTTTATGTGATCTGACCCATATCAGTTGGTCTGATATCAGCTGCCAGTTCTTTTAGTAGCGTTCAATTATCAACTGATTTACTTCTTTTGACAAACGAGATAATATTCATTACTTTAAAAGAAAATGTTTATCGCTATGAAAAAACCCGTTCATTTAAATGCTTTACGTGCTTTAGAGGCCAGTGCTCGTCATCAAAGCTTTTCAGCCGCCGCGCAAGAACTGAATGTGACGCCAGCTGCCGTTGGCCAACTTGTACGTACGCTGGAGGACTGGGTAGGAACGCCCTTATTTTATAGAAAAACCAGCGGAAAATCTCGTTTGATTGCTACTAAAACAGTTGAATTGGCATTACCTGATATACGAGTTGGCTTGAACAGATTGATGCTTGGGTTAGAACAGTTGCAACAGGAGTCAAATAATGGGGGACTCACCGTAACTGTCAGTCCGGCCTTCGCTGCCAAATGGTTGTTGCCACGTATTGATAGATTCCAAAGTATCTGGTCGGACATTGACGTGCGCCTCGATATTAGCACTAAGTCAGTAGATTTTGCGGTGCAAGACGTTGATATAGGAGTACGCTACGGCTCTGGTAATTGGCCGGGGTTGGTGGTGGAAAAGTTAATGGAAGAAGAGGTTTACCCCGTCTGTTCTCCGCAGCTGTTACAGGATCAGCCGCGGCTAGATTTAACCCGTGAAACGCTTATTCATGACCATTCAATGGATGATTATAGCGGTCTACCATCGTGGGGAACCTGGCTAAAAAAAGCAGGTTTAACAGAGACAGATCTAAGAGAGATCGATACTTCGCGCGGTATGCAAATAAATAATTCTGCCGCAGTACTGCAAGCAGTTATCAATGGGCATGGCGTCGCGCTGGCTCGTAGTGTTATGGCTCGTGATGATTTGGCGGCCGGACGTTTGGTTCGGCTGTTCCCTGAGATTAAGTTCGTTTCTACGCTTGCCTATTATGTCGTCTATCGACCTGAATGTGCCAGCATGTCAAAACTAAAGGCATTTCGTGATTGGTTGTTTGAACAGGCTGCAGCAGATGAGAGTTTTTTTAATTAACCATAGACCTAGGTCTTATACCTCTATGCCTTATACATCTATGCCTTATACCTCCCTATGTCTGGCTCTTTACGAGCCGTAAGCATTATATTCAACCCACTTTATAATGACTAACACTATAATATTTGCGGTTTATTTCAATGTTCAGACGCTTACAGTGTTCAGAAAAAACTTTATTCATTAAATTAGGTCTACGATTCCTTCAGCATATTTCACAATAGTTATTAATTTTTAGGTTTATCCCAATAGGGTTCTTCGCCAAAGCGTTCAGCAATAAAATCAATCAACAATCGGCAGCGCTGAGATAAAAACCTATTTTTTGGGTAGACGGCATAAGCATTCAATGTGGGTAACTGATAGTGCTGAAGCAGTGGTACCAGCTCACCGCGTGCCACTGTTTGGTAAGTGATAAAGGTAGGCAAAAACGCAATGCCGTGACCCTTCACCGCCATATCAAGCAAAAAGTCACCATTGTTGGCTTTGATCTTTGAGTTCATCGATATGTTGTGCTTTTGTCCCTGTTCATCTGTTAACGCCAAGTTGTTGTGACTACCAAGACCGTATTGTAAAAACATATGTTGCGCGAGCTCCCCTAAATTTTTGGGGGTACCCATTTTACTCAGATAGGCAGGACTGGCGCAGAGCGCATAACTAATTTTGGTTAGGCGTTTGGCTTGATAACTGGAATCTTGCAATTTACCGATACGAATTGCCAACTCGTACCCTCCTGCAACCAAATCAACCTGCCGGTCAGAGAAGTCCAGTTCAAAGGTTAAATTAGCATGTTCGTTAGCATAGTCATGAATTACCTCACTGAGATGCATCAAACCGAACGATAGCGGTGCGGTCATTTTTAGCGTGCCTTCAATATGAGATTTTACCCCACTGGTTTGTTCATTTAGGGCATCAACTTCACCTAGAATATTGTTAGCCCGTTGATAATAATGTTCACCAGCTTCTGTTAAGTTGGACCTACGTGTGGTTCGATTCAGCAGCTGGCCGCCCAATCGAGTTTCTAAATCTTTTAAGCGACGGCTTACTGCTGACTTTGCTATATCAAGCTGCTCTGCTGCTTTAGTGATACTACCGGCGTCGACAATGCGCACGAACATCGCCATATCTTCTAGCTGTCCCATTATTGTTCTCCAAATAAGAACTTATATTTGTAATTATTGCTGTTTATCTAGGTCTCGTCAATAATTAAGATGTCACTATCATTAAGATCTGAACTCACAAAGTAACCAAAAATACCTATGAGTAAACCATAACGTTTTAGTACTCTTACCGGCCGGTTCTTTTTAATGACTTTCTTTACACTATCCCGCTCAAATAAAATTGCTGATTGGGTGAGTACTCAAAAAATAAGAAAAATGTGAGGTGCCTGAGGGAATGTTACCATTAGTCATTATTCTCGAAGTGCTCAGAGGAACAGTTATCGTCGTTGGTTTCAAAGCTCAATAGCGCCAGGCAGGAGTATTAATATGAATGTTAGCACGAGTATGAACACCGAAAAAAATAGTAGCGAATCATTATACAGCCGCACTGTGGCACAACAGTTTTCTGGCATCGAAACCGCTGACGGTGATGGTGTGAAACTAACCCGCATCATTGGCTCACCGTATCTCAATATGCTAGATCCTTTTTTACTGCTTGACTGTTTTGAAAGTGATAACGCCGATGATTATATGGGTGGTTTCCCGACTCACCCACACCGAGGCTTTGAGACCGTCACTTATTTACTCAATGGTCGTATGCGTCATAAGGATAATACAGGCCATGAGGGCGTGATTGAACCGGGCGGTGTGCAATGGATGACCGCAGCCAAAGGTATTCTTCATTCTGAGATGCCAGAACAAGAAGATGGCCTATTGAAGGGTTTTCAGCTTTGGGTCAACCTACCGGCTTCAGCAAAAATGAGCGAACCGGCTTATCAAGAATACCCACCAGAGTCGACACCGCTTGAGCGCCGTGATAATGGTACTGAGGTTCGAGTCATCGCAGGGCAAACCAATCAGGGCACTACAGGGCCAGTGGTGAATAATTATACCAATCCAACGTATTTAGATGTTAGCCTGCCGGCCAATACTACTTTTGAGCAGACACTACCAGCGCAACACAATGCCTTTATTTATGTCATAGAAGGTAATGTAAGTATTCTGCATACCGAGGATGACGCAGCTGAAAGACAGACCAATACACTAACCGCAAAAAACCTTGGGGTATTGACTAAGGGCGACCAAATTCTGCTGCATAGTGGCGATAATGGCGCGCGCTTACTACTGATTGCCGGACAACCTCTACATGAACCCGTCGCCCGTGGTGGCCCCTTTGTAATGAATACTAGAGCTGAGGTCTTACAGGCCTTTGAAGATTTTAATGATGGCAGTTTTTAGACTAAAACAGTAATCAAAACTAAAATAAATAGGAGATAAATATGGGCTTATTAGTTGAAGGCCAATGGCAAAATAAATGGTACGACACAAAATCTAGTGGTGGCCGTTTTGAGCGTAAAGACTCCAGTTTCAGAAATTGGATAACCACAGATGGTAGCGCTGGTCCATCGGGCATTAGCGGCTTCAAAGCCGAGCCTAATCGTTACCATTTATATGTCTCTTTGGCGTGTCCTTGGGCACACCGCACCATTATTTATCGCAAATTAAAAGGCTTGGAAGACATGATTACCATGTCTGTGGTCAATGCTTTTATGGGCGATGAAGGCTGGACATTCAATCCTGGCGCTGGTGTTATAGCGGATCCAATTTTCAACGCGACTCACTTGTATAATATTTATACCGCAGCCCAAGCGGATTATACTGGCCGAGTCACTGTACCTATTTTATGGGACAAAACCACCAATACCATTGTCAGTAACGAGTCGTCTGAGATCATTCGCATGTTTAATACGGCATTTGATGAGGTTGGTGCATTAGCAGGTGACTTTTCGCCGTCAGAGCGGTTAGAAGAAATCGATGCGTTAAACGAATTTATTTATCCTGTGGTTAATAACGGGGTGTATCGCGCAGGTTTTGCCACCACACAAGACGCTTATGATGACGCGGTAAGTGAGGTGTTTAATGGGCTAGATACCTTAGAGATACGCTTAAAAAACAGTCGTTATTTAACAGGGAGCACCATAACCGAAGCCGACTGGCGACTATTTACCACGCTAGTGCGCTTTGATTCTGTTTATGTCGGTCATTTTAAATGCAATCTGCATCGTATTGTCGACTACCCCAATCTTTGGGGTTATTTACGAGACTTGTATCAGGTGCCAGGTATTGCAGAGACGGTGAATATGGAGCAGATTAAAACGCATTACTATGCCAGCCACGAAACTATCAATCCAACACGCATCATACCCATGGGTCCTAAAATTGATTTTAATTCGCCGCATAAACGCGACCTAGTATCGGCAAGGGATGAATAAAAAGAATTGTAATTGGGATTAAGATGGCCATAACTGGCTATAAAAAATGACTGTTACAAAGAATGACTGTCACAAAAATTAGAATAAAAATGCCTGCTATTGCAGGCATTTTTGTCTGTAGCAGATGTTGAATCATCGGAGAATGGGTACTTCCACTGTACCTTTAATATTGACCCCCGACACTGATAAGTCGCGCGACAAGCTAGTGAGATATTGCAGGTTGTAACCATAGACCATTAAACCGAGTTGCTCACCGTCAGCTAGCTTTTCAGTAACACCTACCATCGATACCTTATGTTTGCCTAAGCCACGTAACGGCTGCATTTGTTCGTCGAGCTCGCCAATACCAGCCAAAGTAAGTGGACTAATCAGCTCAGGGAGCGGTATAAAGGTTGGTGCCAGTGGGCTAGTTAGTGCTGGAGCTGAGTTCGGTACAGGAATCCTGCTAGTTGGGATTTCAACATTCAAGCCTTTAGTGGTAATCCCATGGTATCAGATTGATTTTCGAGCACTCGACCCAACGACTTTTTTTGATCTAAATCCATTTGTCATAACGTCTGTTATGGGAACACGTTCGGTGCGCTATACAAGTTTCGAAATATCGGCTAATAGAGGTTGAAAACTGGAGGCGTTCGACCATCTATTGTCTGCGATGCTCAAAGCTTTGCCCGCTGAAATTATCTTCGCCGCATAAAAAAGTACGACGTACACAACGGGACATACCATGACAAATTTTTAAGAAATAGATTTGAACAGCTTCAGCTGGCTTCGAAGAAGTGAATAACAGGGATGTTATTCATAAAGTAAGGCGTATCAACCAGGGAAACTCGTGTTGCACAAGATTGCGTTATAATGCGTTCCTAATCATTCAAAATAGTGCCTGAATAAAATAGAGAAACGAATTAATATTGAGTTAATTAGCTGGGTGTCCGGCTATTTTTTGTCCAGCTATTTCCATGATAAATGTATAGTATTTATATTTTAATAAGGTTGGTGGCAATAAACATGTAATATTGTTATTCAGTTTTCATAAAGCAGGATTTCAGGATGAAAAGCAGTATTACCGCCATTGGAACCGCAGTCCCGCAGCATAAATTCACGCAAAGCGAAGCCGCAGTGCTCATTGCAGAACGGTTGCAATTGATTCCCGCAAAAAAAAGACTACTTAGATTTATTTATAATGCGACGGGTATTGAATCGCGGCATAGTGTGCTCAGCGATATGGGGCATCTCTCAAATTCCAGAAGTGACATATCATTACCTGATTTAACCACAGCAGGCCGGATGGTACTTTATAAAGAGCATGCGCTGCCGTTAGCCGTTTCTGCTATCAAGCAATGTATGGAGCAGTCCGATGCCACATTTGCCGATATCACACATGTTATTACAGTCAGTTGTACAGGCATGTATGCGCCCGGCTTAGATATTGAAATTGTGCAGCAATTAAAGTTACGCACCGGTGCCAAACGCACGGCAATCAATTTTATGGGATGTTACGGTGCCTTTAACGCGTTGAAGGTGGCAGATGATGCCTGTCGCGCGAATAAAGACGCTGTTGTTTTAGTTGTGAGTGTTGAACTTTGCAGTCTGCATTTTCAAAATGATGATGATTTGGATCATCTAGTTTCAAATGCAATTTTTGCAGACGGTGCAGCAGCGGCACTGATTCAGCCTATGGCTGAGAACCGGAAGAGCCTATCGATCGAGGCCTTTAATTGTGATTTATTACCACAGACCAGCGAAGATATGGCATGGCATATAAGAGATTCAGGGTTTGATATTGTTTTAAAATCCTATGTTCCAGAAGTGATTGAGTCAGGGATTGCGGAGTTTATGGAGAAACTATTGAGACAGGAAGCGATCACCGATGTCAATCACTATGCAATTCATCCAGGCGGTATGAAAATACTGCAAGCCTGTGAAACAGCGTTGAATATTACAAAAGACGAAAACAAGCATGCTTATCATGTGATGCGTGAGTATGGAAATATGTCATCAGCCACCATCTTGTTTGTTTTGAAAGAATTGATGGCTAATTTGACAGTTAAGAATCATCAAGAAACTATTTTTAGTTGCGCTTTTGGACCTGGATTAACCTTAGAATCAATGTTACTTAAGATAAACCAGCCGAATTAAACATAATCAAGCTTTTTGAGTACAAGGTTTACTAGCTTAGGCGATTGTTTCATTAGAGGAAGAGCCGATTGACCCACCCTTGGTTGCAGTAATGCGGCGTTAAGTACGTTCCCTAATAGTACTTTTGTTTTAATCGACTTCGAATAGTTGATACGATAGAGCTTAGGTTGTTGTTTTAAGTAAAACTGTACAGCCTGAATAGCACTATCAACACTATGCGCAAATCCAGAGCCAATCGCAGGGTAAAGCGACGCTATTGCATCCCCTATCCAGTAGCTGTTAGGCCAGTTAGGCGGGTTTTTTTGAGTAAATGCAGGCGCGCGACCTGACATAATGTCGATAGCACTAAGATCAAGTGGGGTGAATAGCTTTTTAAGCACAGGATGAGATTGTGTCAGATGCTGAAAGTATTCATTCGGCGAAGTTGCAGCATCAACCGCTTCTCGTTTTGCCAAACAGGAACAGTTACTTATTGTCTCGCTGATTGGAACAATTCCTAAATAAGCTTTATCCAGACTGAACATCTTAAGACTATGATCATTTTCGGTATGGGAAAAATGCAATTTGAAACCAAAATAAGGCAGAGCGATTTTTTTATTGTCTGTGTTGTTGCCAAGTTTACCCGTTGCAAAAAAAGCACTTTTAGCCTCAATGATTTCACCCGTGGATAATTTGAAGTAAAATGGCGTTCTCTCAGTGGCAGGTGTTGTGTACTCTAGATAGGTGTTTTCACGTATGCGCCCACCCAGTCTGCGTGCTCGTGCAGCTAACTTTAGCTCAACGTCACTTCTTGATATGCCAGCAGAGGGCTTAGTGAAGTGAATATCTAATTGTTTGCTTCCAGCATAAAATGTGGCATGAGGAATGGGGATAAAAGGATCAATATCCCAAAACTGTAGTTGCTGCGTCGCAATCGGTGCTAAGAATTCGCCACACATTTTAGGTGTGCCGATGGTTGAGCCTTCGATTAAAAGCGCTGCTATACCTTGATCCAGCAATGCATTTAGGCACGATAGTCCCGCAACGCCACCACCGATAATGACTACTTCTTCCAAATGATAATCCTCCAACGAAATGGGAAACACCATTTAACTTGGTAGTGTTTCATTCCTGCTTGTTCTAACAGGGTAATTAATTCTTGACGGATAAAGCCGCGTTTGATAGAGATAAGACCATCATAGGTGATGAGCCTATTGCGAAATAAGATTGGGCTGAAAAGGTAGTAAAACCAATAGGCAATGGGGTTGCGGTGCAAATCATTGATGATGACTTTGTCTTTTGTGGTGCGTAATGCTTGTTTGAAAAAAGCAATAATTTCTTCGTTGCTCATATGGTGGCAAACCATTGTTGCCAAAATGATATCAACACTATTTTCATCAAATGTTAATTCAGGTTCAGCCATTTTCTCAAATTTCACATTTGAGGTATCCGATGTAAATACGGACTTCTCATGATTAGCCATATCAATTGCTTCAGATGAGATATCAATGCCATGGAATGTCATCTTTGGAAAATGACGACTGAGATTAAGAATAAATAAGCCTGCGCCACAACCAACGTCCATCACATGCGCTTTTTTCCCACTTTTCTTTAAAACATTCACTGTCCCGTGAAAGGTTCCAAGAATTTGGTTGATACGAAATAGCATTTTTTGACAATGAGTAAATTCTTCCGCGGTGTAGTTGCCCGGACCTAAATCGAGAATTTCTTTTTCATTTGAGCGATGTGATAGCATAGTTTTTTTCCAGGAATTCATTTAATGCCGCAAATAACAACACATTCACTATAAATACAGAGAGACTAGGGTCTGTTGAACATTCATAATTTCAACCAGATATAAGCGCAAGCGAGAGCGACTGTATTCTCGTAACGTTTCAGAATCATAGCCTTTATCGGCGCATAGAATGTCTGTATCGCTTAAATCTATCTTATCAATTAAGTTTGGTGCAACTTTAACATCGTGGGTTGTACCATTCGATAGAATAGAGGTGATTACCATGAGCATCCACCGCTAAGTGAATCTTAGTAGCACGACCTGCCACACTTTTACTGATAGCTTGTGCCTTTTCATTACCACCACTACTGTGCTGATAAGCTTTGTAGACCGTATTAGGCTTGCCAAAGTAAGCGGGCAAATCACGCCAAGGACAGCCAACACGCATACGATACAGCACACCTTCAACCGTATTCCTAAGATTTCCTTTGTCATAGATATTAAGTTCTAGTAATATAGGTCTTAGTCTTGTCCAATGTTCATCTTTGAGCATTGTGCGAGGCATAGCAAACGAAGTCTTTTTTGTGTGAGAACTTAAAGATTACTCGTTTGCTATTTTTTTTGCCACTAATTTATTACTGTTATTTCACCAATGTTCAACAGACCCTACATGTTTGGGATAGAGGATTGTGGTTTTCACTACACTCTCGATGAGCTGTTCAATCCTTATAGAGCGCAGCAGGCTTTTGAGAAAATGAGCTATTCAACTCTAGGGAGTGCGCAAAATACTAATTATTCAATTACAGTCAGTGATTTGAAAATATTGTAGATAGCATTAACTCCCAAAAGGGGCCACTCGTCTGGATTTGGAGTCTACGGTTTTTATTTTTTCGTGGGAGTTGTGCTAAGCATTAGCGCCTTGTGTGGCTCATTCTTGGCAGGCTGAAGCAGGTATGTAAAGAACACAAATGATTATATGGCAAGGATTCATGAGTTGGTCTAATAAAAATCTTCCCAGAAGAGCTGTAGGCGTGCGTATCCCTGATTCTCGGAATTATTTGGATGGTGCGTCGTTGTAGTGTGGAAGGCTTCAATACGGTCGTTGCCTAAAAGGAAATAATCGTAGGCTATAATCCAGTTTAAACCGATAGAAATTATCGATACTATTACTGCGCGCCCGTAGCGACTATAGGTGGTCATTCTAAAAAAACTTATTACTGAAAGGCTTGGCAAGGTTAACTTAGTGGGGTTTGGAACGTTCGGAACTACAAACAAGCGACAAGGGCGGCGTGTATCCTGAATCTTTCGGAGTAAAAATTCTTGCGCAATCTATGATAACCGTCAAATTCCTTTGTCCAAAACTGGTCGTCCCTTACAATGCAATCCATCTCTTGATGGTGTACGGTCCGCATAAATTGGTACATGTATATTTTATGCGTGTCTATTTTCCCATTTTGTAGCCTTAAAAAGACCTTCATGAGAGTCATGCCCACCTAAGAGTAGGGGTTTAGCCTAAAAACCTGAATTTGGGGGCAAGTTTATCTAATGTAGATACTTACATGTTCCGTTGTCTGTTATAGTATTGATTAAAAAATTGGCTTATCACTATGATCCTAAAGCCTGATAATGATGGCGCCTTTACCATTTCCTTTCTGCTTTTACCTGAATACGCAATGGTCGCCCTGCTGTCTGCCATTGAGCCGATGCGAGTAGCCAACCGCTTTGCCGGCCGTGAGATTTTTCGTTGGCAATTGCTCTCCGAGGACGGCCCACCGGTGGTAGCGAGCAACCTACTGGCATTGCAACAAACGGTTGCTATCTGTGATGCCGCAGTCCCCCTTAATATTTTTGTCTGCTCCAGCTTTAATCCGAAAGACTATATCCGGGATGACACCATTGCTTGGCTTAAAAAACTCAACCGGGGAGGCTCTTTAATAGGTGCCATGGACACCGGCTGCTATCTTCTGGCTGCAGCCGGGCTTCTGAGAAAGCACAAAATAGCCCTGCACTGGGAAGCAGCACCTTCTTTTCAGGAAGATTACCCCGAACTGGAACTCACCAACGAGCTGTTTGAAGTAGATCACAATCTGATCACCTGTGCCGGCGGAACCTCGGCCATCGATCTGATGCTTTATATCATTCAGGCAGAGCTCGGCCACGGTCTCGCAATCAAGGTTTGTGAACAGTTTATAAAAAGTGGCATCCGTCAGAAATCGGACAAGCAACGCATTGACTTATCCGCACGTCTCAAAATATACCATCCACGACTTCTGCGCGTGCTCGAGAAGATGGAAGCAAATCTGGAGTCGCCCTTGTCCACCGAAGAGCTGGCAAAATACGCACACATTTCCGTTCGTCAGATGGAACGCCTGTTTCGCAGTTTTCTGAACGATTCACCTTCTGGCTATTACATGAAGTTGCGGCTGGAACGATCTCGACAGTTGCTGAAAGAGTCCAGCTTGAGCATTTCTGAAATCAGAATCATCTGCGGATTCAATTCAGCTCCCCATTTCACGCGAAGCTACCGCAAACATTTCGCTCGCAGCCCGAGTGAAGACCGTTAGCCTGTATAAAGAAATCTTGAATGCGCCGCATTCGTTCTGACTTACACCTTGGGTTGTACGACAGTCACTCCTTTGAGTCTGGGACGATCCGCTTCCATCTCCAGCAGCGGCGAAATCACGTTCATGCTCGCAGCCGAGCGCCAAGCTAGCGTCTGATATTCTTGGGTATTGAGGCCTTTCCAGTGCAAATCCTGTTCGCTAACCTCACGAATCACTTTGGCAGGCGAACCTACCAACAACTGGCGGGGCGCCCCCTTAAAGCCGGCCTTAACAAAACTGCCAGCGGCAACGATGCTGTCCTCACCAATAATGGCACCGTCCATCACTACCGCATTCATGCCTACCAGTGCATTACGCTTAACCACACAGCCATGAAGAATTGCGCCGTGCCCAATATGACCGTTAGCCTCAACAATGGTGTCGGTGTCGCAATATCCATGCATCACACAACTGTCCTGAAGATTGGAACCATCCTCTAAGATTAAGCGGCCGTAGTCTCCACGCAGAGATGCTAACGGAGCAATGTAAACATTGGGGCCAACAATCACATCACCGATCAGCACTGCTGTGGGGTGAACATAAGCACTGGGATGCACCACCGGAATCAAACCTTCAAACTCATAACAGGGCATAGAATTCATCCTTTGATTAGCGTTGCGGAGACGCGCCTGTCAAGTGTTCACCACCATCCAGGGCGAGACATGTGCCGGTGATAAAACTAGCAGCAGGTGATGCCAAATAAGCTACTGATTGAGCAACTTCTTCGGGTAAGCCCATGCGCTTTATCAGTAGCTTATTGATGCCATCCTGCAGCGCAACTGGGTCATACTGATCCAATGCTTCAGTCTTAATAGTGCCCGGTGCCACGGCATTTACTCGAATACCAAGATTTGACCACTCCCAAGCTAAAGTTCGGGTTAAGTTGACGACACCTTCTCTGGCAGCACCCGCGTGCGCCATACCGGGCAGCCCGTTGGCCTGGCACAAAACAATATTAATGATACATCCGGGTAGTTTGCGGTTCATACAGTGCCGGGCAAAAGCCTGACACATAAGAAAAGTGCCGGTGAGGTTAAGGTCAACAACCGACCGAAAGCCATTGGCAGAGAGCTCTAGGGCAGGCGCAGCAAATTGTCCACCAGCGTTATTAACCAATACATCAATACCAATTCCCTGTAGCTCCAGCTGTTCTATTAGACCTGCCACAGAGTCGCTATCGCGGATATTGACTGCCAGTTCGATCGCATCGACACCAGCCTCACGCAGGCTCTGTTCCGCTTCAATCAATCGCTCCTGGTCTCGAGCCGCAATCACCACCCGAGCCCCCAAAGTGCCGAAATTACGAGCTATTGCCAAGCCAATGCCGCTCCCGCCACCGGTTATCAAAACCGTTTTACCGGCAAACAAATCAGTTCTAAATATATTTTCCATAACCTATCTCCTTTTAACGCCCTTTCCAGATTGGGGGGCGGCCTTCCGCAAAAGCATTGCTGCCTTCTTCGGCATCCTGTGATTGAAGCATGCGTCTGTAAGCCGGCAGCGATCCACTACGCTGAAGTTCAAACGCTTGCTGCACGGAAATTGATTCTCCGGCGGAGACTAGTTCCATGATTGCCTGTTGAGCTAAGGGAGCACTTGCAGCGACTCGTCCGGCCAGCGCCAGTGCCGTCGCTATCAATTCGTCCGGGGCAACAACAGCGTTCACTAGTCCCCACCGCAGAGCCTCCTCTGCACTCAGGCGACTACCCGTTAGTAGCATCTCCATAGCAACTGCTCGAGGCAACCGCTTGGGCAGACGAAACACGCCACCTGAATCGGGAACAATACCAATCTGAGCTTCGGGTAGGAAGAACTGAGCATGGTCAGCTGCCACGATTAAATCGCAGGCCAAAACCAGTTCAAAACCACCACCAACTGCCATGCCGTTAACGGCGGCAATAACAGGCTTGGTCAGACTGAAAAGCTCGGTCAGCCCGGCAAAACCACCAGGGCCGTGGTGAGCATCTACCGCTTCCCCCGCGGCGGCTCCTTTAAGATCCCAGCCCGCTGAAAAGAAGCGTTGGCCAGCTCCAGTAATAATCGCAACCTGAAGAGAAGGGTTCTGCTCAAATTCAGCCAAGGCCTCGTAAAGCTCAAAACTTGTGGCGCAGTCTATCGCATTAGCTTTGGGGCGATTCAAGGTGATTAATAACGCTGAGCCCCTGTGTTCGGTATGTACAGACACTGACATATTGTTCAATCCATCTTTTGTTTTTGTATTGGTGTTCCATTGCCACCACCTTAGCGCAAAGCTCGATATACCCATTGCACAAAATCGTCATAAAAATGCACCAAAACGACAGAACAGATTTTACGCCACAAAACGACACCGCTCATTGTCGTATTTCACGATAAATACGTCGTTTTTAATCAACCAAACCCTTGCACTCCTGCGTAGAGTAAATAATAGTTTAGGCCCGTAAACAAACGGCACGTAATCAGCAACACTAACATTCCCTGGAGACTTTACAATGGATTTTAATCTTTCTAAAGAGCATCTTGAACTGCAGGCAAAAGCCAAAGAGTTTACCGAAACCGTTCTCTTCCCCCATGAAATGGAGTGTGAAGAAAATGACGGCATCAGCCGTGAAACCCACCAAAAGATTATCGATGCCACATTGGCGTGGGGCTTTAACGCACCAAATCATAGCAAGGAAGATGGCGGCCAAGGCTTTAGTATCTTTGAACAGACCATTCTCAACGAGCAACTAGGCAAAGCCACTGGCGCCATCTGGGACGCGCTGTGGTATCCCTCTTATCCCATGCGCTTCGCTACTCAGGCTCAAAAAGAAGAATATTTAATCCCGACTTGTCAGGGCAAACGTCGGGACGCCTACGCCATTACTGAAGCTGATGCAGGCTCTGACCCGACTCAGTGCATGACCCGTGCAGACAAGGTCGAGGGTGGCTGGAAAATCAACGGTGAGAAGTGGTTCGTAACCATCGGAGACATTGCCGATTATATTCTAGTACACGCTCACGTAGATGGCGATTCAACCAAACCCACCGTATTTTTTGTTGAAAAGAACTTGCCTGGTGTAGAGCTCAAACGCACACCGCTTTATACCCACCATTTTGCTTTCAAGCACCCTGAGTACATCTTCAACGACGTGATTGTTGGAGAAGACAAAGTTCTGGGCGAAATCGGCCAAGGCTACGATATGACCAAGGATTGGTTTGTTGAAGCGCGCCTAGGAATAGCAGCCCGTTGTGTTGGTGGCGCCATTCGAGCCGCTGAAGAAGCAAACAAGTTTGCCGCCGAACGTATCCAATTTGGCCAACCGATTCGTGACTTTCAAGCGATTGAATTCATGCTGGCTGATATGGGCGTCGAAATAATGGCCGCCAAGTCTATGCTCTACCGACTGAGCTGGGAAATCGACCAGACCAGCGACCGCAAGCTTAATCACGCCAAAGCGGCAGCATTGAAGCTGTATTGTTCCGAAATGGTGGGCCGAGTTTGCGACAAGGCTGTGCAAATTCTGGGTGGTCGCGGTTACATGCGTGAACAAGCGGTTGAGCGTTTGTGGCGTGACACCCGAGTCGACCGAATCTGGGAAGGCACTTCAGAAATCCAACGTGTCATTATCAGTGGTCAAATTAAGAAGCGTGGCCTCGATATTTACACTGGTTGGTAAGTCCCCTAGGGCCCGCGCGAGCGCGCCCTAACTCTTTTTTTGGGCTTATAAGGTTTTTGATCATGACAAAACAAGAAAATATTCAACGACTGCTTTCACCGCGCAGTATTGTATTGATTGGTGGTTCCAACCTGGCACTCCCTATCCAAAACACTCGAGACATCGGCTTTGATGGTGAAATATGGGTGGTTAATCCCAAGTACGACGAAATCGCTGGTATACCCTGTTTCGCTAGCATTGCTGATTTACCGGGTGCTCCTGACGCGGCGTTCGTATCCATCAATGCTAAGCTAACGGTTCAAGCCGTCGCCGACCTGAACAAAAGGGGATGCGGCGGCGTGGTTTGTTACGCCGCTGGCTTTGCTGAGGTAGGTAACAATGGCGATAAACTGCAAGACTCACTGATAGAAGCGGCCGGAGATATGGCGTTAGTGGGCCCCAACTGCTATGGCTTGCTAAATTTTACCAACGGCGTCGCGTTATGGCCAGACCGCCTTTGTGGTGAGCGTACCGATAAAGGCGTCGCTATCATCAGCCAAAGCGGTAACGTAGCGCTGAATCTGACCATGCACGACCGCTCACTTTCAATCACTCATGTAATCAGCGTTGGCAATCAGGCGGTGTTAGGCGCAGGCGACTATATCGAACCACTGCTCGAAGACGATCGTGTAACTGCCATCGGTTTTTATATCGAGGGGCTAAAAGATATTGAAACGTTCAGCCGCGCTGCCCTGAAGGCTTTGGAGAAAGGCATTCCTTTGGTAGTGCTCAAGGCAGGCACTTCAGAGATCGGCATTCAGCTGACCATGAGTCACACCAGCTCCTTAGCAGGCTCTGATGATATGTATCAGGCGATGTTCGATAGGCTGGGCATCCTTCGTGTGCACTCTTTGTCTGAGCTGCTTGAAACCCTGAAGATTGCCTCTCTGTGCGAAATTCCCAAAGGGGATCGTATCAGTGTGCTGACCTGCTCCGGCGGTGATAGCGCCATGCTAGCCGATAGTCTAGATCACTATAAGCTTCAGCTGCCAAGCTTATCCAAGGTACAGGAACAAAAACTAGGTGAATGGTTGCCCGATTTCGCCAGTCTTTCCAACCCCTTAGACTACAACACCTCGATTTGGGGCAATCTTGAAGCCTGTACCGAGGTATTTGGCATTATGATGGAGGGCGACTGCGACGCTACCGTATTAGCGTTAGACTTCCCCAAACAGGGTATTGGTAACGATCACGAATGGCAAGTGGCGGTTAATTCTTTAATTGCCGCTCACGCCAACCACCCCAAGACCTGCGCCGTGATCTCTAACCTCAGCGAGCTAATGCCAGAGAACGCCCGCCAGCGGTTAGCGAAAGCTGGTATTGCACCATTGCAAAGCCTGAAAGACGGTGTTGCAGCGTTGGCACGGCTTGTGCGTTATGGCGAGCGCCGCCGTCAAGTGGCCGCAATGGATGAACCTGAGCAATTACTTCTACGCGGGCCTTTATTGGTGGAAGGCGAGAGCAAGATGCTAGATGAGTGGGCCTCTAAGCAACTGGTTGGCCGCTATGGCCTGCAACTACCTGGTGGTCGCTGTGTAAACAAAGCAGATGTGGTAGAAGCAGCGGACGAAGTTGGCTACCCGGTGGTGATGAAAGGGGTCAGCGACAGGCTGGCTCACAAGACCGAGGCCGGGGCCGTCATGCTCAATCTTAAAGATGGCAGCGCCGTGGCCAGCGCCGTTGAGGTAATGGCGGGCCGCCTAGCCGAACAGGGGCTCGCCGATGCCCGCTTTCTGATCGAACCTATGATTTCAGACTTTGTTGGTGAGCTGATCATTGGCCTCAAACGAGATGAACAGTTCGGACTGGCACTGATTGTTGGTACCGGCGGCATTCTGGTCAACCTGCTCAACGACAGTGCAATTATGCTGCTGCCAATCACCCGCGAAGCCGCTGGTGCGGCTGTCTTATCGCTGAAGGGAAGCGAGCTGCTGCAAGGTTTTCGGGGCCGTCCGGAGGGCGATTTCGAAGCCGTGGTGGATGCAATCATGGCTGTGGCTGATTTTGCTATGGATCACTGGGATAGTGTTACCGAACTGGATATCAATCCCTTGATGGTGCGTCCTAAAGGTAAAGGTGTAGTCGCTGCCGATGCCTTGGTTCGATTACAACAGTAGCTTTTTTCTACCGGTTCACAGACATTTTTAGTGAACTGATTTTTTGAACATTAGAAGAATACAAGGCATTAATAATTGACAGTGCCGGTAATAATCACCTCAAGCAATAACTAATAAAACTTGAGGTACCCCTCCCTAAAGGACTACGTGCGAGGTAAAGGTAATGGATACCATTCAAAGAAATAATAAATTAACGATCGACCCAGTAATTTTCTGGACTGCACTAATTGCTATTTTGGCTGCAAGTATTCCTCTTGTTTTATATCCGGAGGCGGGAAAAGCCGCTGTTGATGGACTGTTAAGTTCGTTCACCGGCACCTTCGGCTGGCTCTATCTGCTAACCGGAATCGGCAGTTTCCTTTTCATGGTCTGGCTTGCATACGGCCCTCTGGGGCGCATCAAAATGGGCGCACCCGACGAGCAGCCCGAGTTCAAGACCGTTCCCTGGATTTCCATGCTGTTCTGTGCAGGCATCGGCATCTCAATCTGTAACTGGGCCTTTGTAGAACCGCTCTACTTCCTATCAGGCCCACCTTTAGGCATTGAGGCAGGCACCACCGAGGCAACTGAATGGGCCGCCATGTATCCGATGTTTCATTGGGGTGTGGTGCCTTGGGCGCTGTACTTGATGCCTGCCCTGCCTATGGCGTATGTTCTGTACGTACGCAAGGTCAATGTATTACGCCTCAGTGAAGCCTGCCGCGGCATCCTCGGCAAAGCGGTGGACGGCCCTATCGGTAAGCTGATCGACGTCATTGTGATCTTCTCAATTGTCGGTGGTGTAGGAACCTCTCTGGGACTTTCCGTACCGTTGGTTTCCGCTCTTTTTCAGGAGATGTTCGGACTGGCAGATTCGTTTGGATTGCAGATGGGGATTCTGGCCGCCTGGACCGCGATGATAGCCTGGAGTGTTTATAACGGTCTGAACAAGGGAATTCAGACGCTATCAAATATCAATGCGGTGCTAGGTTTTCTGCTGCTGTTTTTCGTCTTGATTGTGGGGCCAACTATCTTTCTGTTGAACCTCTGGACTAACAGTGTAGGATTATTCTTAGATAATTTTTTCCGCATTAATTTCTGGACCGATCCGGTGACAAAGGGTGGCTTCCCCGAGAGCTGGACCATCTTCTACTGGGCCTGGTGGATCGCTTACGCGCCTATGATGGGATTGTTTGTAGCCCGTATCTCGCGCGGTCGAACCATTAAGGAAATCATCGTCAACGGTGTAGTCTGGGGCACCATCGGCTGCTGGGCCTTCTTCGCAATCTGGGGCGGTTATGCTATTGACCTGCAGCTTAGTGGTGCAGTCGATCTGCAGGCGATTCTGAACAGCGATGGCATACCGGCAACAGTCGTAGCGATCTTGAAAACCTTGCCGGTAGCCTGGCTGGTCATCCCGTTGTTCACATTGCTGTGCTTTGTGTTTCTAGCTACAACCGTAGATTCTTCTGCCTACATGCTGGCATCGATCTGCACCAAGGAAATCACCGGTTATCAGGAGCCTGCTAGATGGAATCGTATCTTGTGGACCCTTATACTTGCCTTGGTTGGTATAGGCCTGCTATCCGTTGGCGGCCTCAAAGCGGTTCAGAGCTCTACTATCCTGGTAGCGCTACCGATGATACCAGTGCTCATTATCATGTCTGCATCCTTGATTCGCTCGGCCTACCGTGACTTTGGCGCCGAACTCTCTCCACGCGCTCTCGCCAAAGAAGTAGTGGTACACCAATACGACGACGGCAAAGAATAGGTATTCAACTCCAATCCGGATTACCTCGCCAACGCCGAGCCAGAGCTGAAGCCTTAAACTCAGTGCAACAAGGCTGACAGTTCAGACGGCCTTTTAAATCCTTACTGAGTTCAGATACCCCCAACCGGAGCCTCTGAATTCTTTGCGCCCGATTTTTATGAGGGTCTTCTGAGCGCAATAAATAGGAATGCGTTATGAGCATTATCAACATCGGCGTGATCGGCGCCGGACAAATAAGCCTTGGCATTGCCCAGGCCTTCGCTACTTCCGGTTTTCAGGTCATTTTGAACGAGATCGACGCTTTGACTCTTGATCGGGGTCTGCAAAGCATCTCTTCCAGTTCGGCCCGACTTAACACCAAAGGCAGCCTGACCAGTAATCCCACCTAAAAACCAGAGTGGCATTCCAGTGATGGCGGCCTTCGCCGTAAGCATCGCGCTCAATCATGGTGGTCTTGGCGTTGTCGAACAGAGAAATGGACCCTGGAAACCGGACAGGTTGCTAAGTGTCTTCCACGGTTAAACAGCCAGTTTGTCCGCGTATGAATAATGAACATCATCAGGCGTTCTGTCATCCAGAGCCTGATGCTTTCGCTCTGTGTTGTAGAACGTGAAATAACGACCTAGTGTCCCGTTTGGTTAATTAGCTTATTTATTATCAATAACACTAAGCTTTGCCCGCGTCACCAATGTCATAATGGATAGCGTATGAGCTTGGGGTTGTGACCTCATACAGTATACCTAGGGTAAGTAACGATAATCCGTTTGCAGAGTCGTTGTTTAAAACCTGTAAGTATCGCCCTAGTTGGCCCACTGAAGGTTTTAAAAGCTTAGAGGAAGCAAGAGTATGGGTACTGAGCTTCACGCGCTGGTACAATTATGAGCATAAGCATAGCCGACTTAACTTTGTGACGCCCCATCAACGCCATACGGGTGAGGATAGACAAGTACTGGCAAAGCGTAAACAGACGATGCAACAAGCTAAAGAGGCAAACCCGATACGTTGGGGGTGTCAAGATATTAGAAACTGTGAGCCTGTAGGACCGACGACACTCAACCCTGTAAAAGTGCCACAAGAGACGAGATTACAAGTGGCTTAATTGGGCTTGACGGTGAAAACCACCTTGACAGACTCCGATTATTACTATTATCAATATCGATATATTTAGAAAGGACTGGATAAGCAGAAAAAGGTATCATTCGATTTATATTAAGCACGTAAAATCAGTCAGCTAGAGACCATCCCAGATTCTGTGTAACTGTTATTGAGCTTATACTGACACTTACACAGAATTTAGGAAAGGCTCAGCTTTTCTATAGTTCGAATGTCATCTAAATCTTTTGAGTATTTAGCTTGTAATGCGAACTGACTATAATTTTTATTAGAACTAACTACATAGAAGTCTGAGGTCATTATGTGGATATCACCTCTAACGCTCGGATGCTTAATTTGCTTATCTTCTGCAATTATAAGAGTATTGTCGTAATTAAGAGGAAACTGCTCTCTAATATCAAGAACTGTAGAGCTCCATTCGAGAACCAAAAATGTAGCTAACTCTAAATCTGAGAGTAGATGATGAGTTCGTCTTGTTTTATGTCCGAAAACTCTATGAGAACGACCTGATGAAGATATATCAGAGATTTTTATCCAAGGCTTATAATCGGCGAGCTCACCTTGACCTCTGCCTTCTTTAAGCCACTTTTCTTGTTTTTTTGAGAGCATAAAAAACCCCTGCTAATATTGAACTAACAATAGCAGGGGTAAACGTCATAATCAATAGTATGATACTTTATTACTCAGTATGATACTTTATTACTTAGTATGATACTTTATTACTTGCGTACATAAATATATATTTTCTACTTGTTAATTATTCAACCGTCACTGATTTGGCCAAGTTACGTGGCTGATCGACGTCAGTACCGCGCATAACCGCCACATGATATGACAATAGCTGAACCGGCACGCTGTAAACGATGGGCGCTAGGGTCTCGCAGACATCAGGCACATAAACCACATGCATACGTTCCTCAGCGAGCATCTTGCTAGATTCACTAGCAAAAATGAATAGTTCACCATGACGCGCATGTACCTCTTGCATATTGGCTTTGAGCTTGTCAAACATGCTGTCTTTAGGTGCCAGAACCACGATAGGCATGTCCTTATCAACCAACGCTAATGGCCCGTGCTTAAGCTCGCCAGCAGCGTAACCTTCGGCATGGATATAAGAGATTTCTTTAAGTTTTAACGCCCCTTCTAAGGCAATCGGGAACTGTAAACCACGTCCCAAAAATAGGCAGCTTTTCTTATCTTCAAAATGCTGACTCATCTCTTTAATACGGGCATCAAGGTTTAAGCTAGCATGAAGCTGACCGGGTAGCTTCTGTAGTTCATCCAGCAGGGCGGCCAAGCGCTCGGCAGTCATGCGCTGCTGAACGATACCCACCTTTAATATTAATAGCATGAGAGCTGCAAGCTGAGTGGTAAAGGCTTTGGTTGACGCCACACCAATCTCAGGACCCGCGAGTGTTGGTAAGAAGATATCGGTTTCGCGCACTAAAGAGGAGGTCGGTACATTACATAATGCCAAGCTGACTAGGCCTGCTGGCATATGTTTTTGGGTGTCACGTAGTGCCGATAAGGTATCTGCCGTTTCACCAGATTGAGAGATACAAATCACTAGTGAGTTATCGACTACCACAGGATTACGATAGCGGAACTCACTGGCCACTTCAACTGAACAAGGCATGCGTGTGAGACTCTCAAACCAGTATTTAGCGACCATACCGGCGTGATAACTGGTACCACAAGCAATTATTTGTACATTACGAATGCCTGCCAACTGGGTTTCATGACGCTCTAAAAAGTCTTTACGCAGAGTAGAGGTGTCACTACTATCAATGGCCATCTCTAGCGTTCGCGCGACTGCGTCGGGCTGCTCGTAGATTTCTTTGAGCATATAGTGCTTAAACTCGCCTTTGTCGGCGTTGTGTTGTTTGGCATCGATTTCATGAATTTGGCGGCTGACTTCAACGCCCTCAGCATAGACCGTGATGCTATTGCGAGTAAGCTTGGCAACATCGCCTTCTTCGAGGTACATAAAACGGTTAGTGACTGGCAGCAGTGCCAACTGATCTGAGGCAATAAAGTTCTCACCAATACCCACACCAATCACTAATGGTGAACCTAGACGTACCGTAATTAATTCTTCTGGGCTATCGACATGGATAATGCCTAGCGCAAACGCCCCATGTAGCAGTGGAATGACCGCCCGAACGGCTTCTAATAGGTCAGGAGTCTGTTGATAAAGGTCGTTAATCAGATGCGCCACTACTTCAGTGTCGGTTTCCGAGGTGAATTTGTAGCCCTTTGTCATTAATTCTTGCTTGAGCTCGGCGTAGTTTTCGACGATACCGTTGTGTACCACGGCAATTTTGCCGGAAACGTGCGGATGAGCATTACGTTGGGCTGGCTCGCCATGAGTGGCCCAGCGCGTATGGGCAATGCCAATATGACCGTCAAAAAATTCTGGGTTTACGGCGACTGCATCAACCAATTCTTTTACCTTGCCTACTTGGCGTTCGCGATGTAACTCACCATCACGAATAACGGTCAGACCAGCGGAATCGTAGCCTCGGTATTCTAAGCGCTTTAAGCCTTCAAGTAAGATATTGGCGATATTACGCTCAGCAACTGCACCTACAATTCCGCACATGGCTATTCCTTAAATTAAATATATAGTTAAAATACCTTAAAAACGCTACGGTACTGCTGGTATAAGCTTTTTGCAGCCTCTGTCTGCATAGGCACAGCAAGCAAGAAAAACGTATACCAGCAGTAGGTTATGTATCGATATTACTTTTCATTGACTATAGTTATAAAAATGGTCATCAAGTAATGTTTTTATGAACAGAGGGAGTAGGGTAATGGCTACCCAATATACTACTAAGCAGCACCACAAGTTAATTGCCGCACTGCTTAAGGTTATTTAAACAATTTTAACTTTGTTTTATTATTTAGATTTTTTGGTCGGACGTTTGAAGTTTTCCTTTTGCACTTGTCGAGCGCGCCCAAGTGCTAAGGCATTAGCGTCAACATCTTTAGTAATCACCGATCCTGCACCTACTATTGCAGTTTTTCCAATCGTAACTGGAGCAACTAGGCTGCTATTCGAGCCAATAAAGGCCTGATCTTCAATGATAGTTTGCGATTTATTGACCCCGTCATAATTACAAGTAATCACGCCAGCACCGACATTGACACCAGTGCCAATGGTGGCGTCACCGATATAACTCAAGTGATTGACCTTGCTACCATTACCGATAGTGGATTTTTTAATCTCAACAAAATTACCAACGCGACTGCTATCCTTTAAAACGGTACCAGGACGCAGATGAGCAAAAGGACCAATATCAACGCCTGCACCGATTTGGGCTTGATCGATAACACAATAAGGTTTGATGTGACAGGCGTTACCGATTTGCGTGTTTTTGATAACACAGCCTGCTTCGATATAGACGTTATCACCCAAGGTACAGTCACCTTCGAACACTACACCGACGTCTACAAACACATCTTGCCCAGCCGTTAAACTACCACGAATATCGACTCGAGTAGGATCAGCAAACTGTACGCCCGCTACTTGTAGGTCATAGACCAACTTCCCTTGCCATGACCGTTCTAAGCTCGCCAGCTGCTGGCGGTTATTGACGCCTTCAATCTCAAAGGTATGCTCAGGCTCAATAGCGGCAATACTAATACCATCAGCCACCGCCATCTTGACGATATCGGTCAGATAGTATTCTTGCTGAGCATTATCATTAGACAGTTCTGGCAAATATTGATGTAGCAACGCATTATCAACGCAGTAAATGCCACTATTAATCTCTTGGATTTGTTGTTCGGCAGCACTAGCGTCTTTTTGCTCGACAATCGCTTCGATATTACCAGCTTGATCGCGTTTAATGCGCCCAAGACCAAAGGGGCTGTCTACTGTCAGCGTTAACATCGACATGCCATCAATATTGGCGGCTTGTAATTTTGTTAAAGTATATGAGCTGACCAGCGGTACATCACCGTATAAAATTAAACTTTGACCTTCTTTTGGTAATTGGGTTAGCGCCACTTTTACCGCATGACCGGTGCCTAGCTGTTCAGTCTGAGCGACCCAGGTAATTGATACCTGCGCATATTGATCTGTCATCGCTGTCTGAACTTGCTCACCGCCAAATCCATGTACCACAATGGTTTCATCTACTGTGAGCTGCTGGCAGGTGTCTAAGACATGACCAAGTAATGACTTACCCGCTAGGGTCTGCAGCACTTTTGGCTTAGCCGATTGCATACGCGTGCCTTTGCCGGCCGCCAGAATAATTACAGAAAGAGAAGATGTCATGGCATTCCTAAAAGAGCACTTTATAGATGTAACAAAATATAATTTTGGATTATAACGTAAATATTGGTTTAAAAAAATGTTAAGTCGTGCAGGGTTTGTAACCTATAGTTAAAGTACCTTAAAAACGCGACGGTACTGCTGGTATAAGCTTTTTGCAGCCTCTGTCTGCGTAGGCACAGCAAGCAAGAAAAACGTATGCCAGCAGTAGGTTGTGTATCGATATTACTGTTCATTGACTATATCTTCTAAGCTTAACTATGCAATAAGATGCCTTGAGCTAGGAAACTAACCTAAAAAGCCAACCTAACATTAAGGCGTTCACAGCAGCATAGCCAACATAACCACTATCCATACTACAGCTGCCATCATACCGGCGATAATATCGTCAAGCATGATACCTAGACCGCCAGCGACCTTCTTATCCGCCCAGCTAATCGGTGGGGGCTTAATAATATCAAAGAAGCGGAACAGTACAAAAGCAATAACGATCGCAATAATAGATAAGCTTTGTGACACATCGTGCCAAAAGTTGGCCACCGATACGCCCATATAAGAAAACGGCAATAGGGTAATCCATATACCCGCCCACTCATCCCAAACGATATGTGGATTATCATGACCGCCCATCAGCTTGGAGGTGCGACCACATATCCAAATGCCAATCACACAAGATAAGAGAGTAATGATTAAAAACGGCACAAAGCCCAAGCTCATCAGCGGTATAGCGATTATAAGCCCACCAACCGTACCCCAAGTGCCTGGCGCACGGCGTGGTAGGCCGCTACCCAGCCCAAGACCTAGCCAATAGACAATACGATCAAGGCCACTGGCATGAGCTGGTAGCGGTGGACAGTCGTTGGCTTGACTAATATCGGGCTTAGATAGATTGTCAGTCATGGGTTAACCTGCAAAATGTTGGTAACCAGTCAGAGTCGGCCACGTGGTAAAGGGCGAGGGTTGGGTTGGTGTTACTGCTTGACCTTGATAAAACAACACTGGATGCGGCGATACTATATTTTTTGTAGAGTCTGTAACTTCAGAGCCAGCAACTTTAAAACCAGTAGCTTTAGAATCTTTAACTTCAGAGTCAGTAGCGGTAAAATCAGTAGTTGTAATATCAACCTGATTCGCTACCGCAATAACCTCACCGATACAGCTTATGGAGGTGTTGTTAAGAGGTGGGGCGACATCGGCAGGCAGAGTAAATGCCAATTCATAATCATCACCACCGGTTAGCTGGCACAGTAAGCGTTCAGTTAGGCTAATGGTTGATAATGGCGTGCTGGTTGGCAGTTGCTCGATATTGAGACGCATACTGACCTTACTCTGCTGACAGATATGACTTAGATCTTGGTACAGACCATCAGAGATATCAATCATCGCTGTCGCGCCAATTTGCGCCAAAGCGATACCGAGCTGAATACGTGGTGTCGGCATATGTAGTCGATGCGCAAGCTCAATACCAACACCATTATCAGGATGCTGTAAAGCATAAGCGGCATCACCAAGTGACCCTGAAACGTAGACCTTGTCACCAACCTTGGCCCCTGAGCGATAGACCGCTGGCGTGTCAGCGGGCAGTAATCCTTGCGCACTGATGCTCAGTATTAGGCTGTCATTACGGGTAGTATCACCACCAATCAGGGTGACACCGAATAACTGACAGGCATGAAATAAGCCTTTGGCAAACTCGGTCAACCATGCTTGGTTCGCAAGGCGCTCAGGTAATGCTAATGCCAGCAAGATACTGTGCGGCGTCGCACCCATAGCAGCAAGGTCTGAGACGTTGACCGCTACTGCTTTATAACCAATAGCAAATGCTAACTGCTGCACTTGTTGCCAATCAGCGTTAAAGTGCCGACCTTGCACTAAAGTGTCAACACAGCTAACCAAGCGTGACCCAGCCGGTAACGACATTACTGCCGCATCATCACCGATACCCTTTTCAATATCAGTAGGTAGTGGCTGATCGGCTTGTAACTGGAGGAATATTTGCTCAATCAGCTCAAACTCGTTCATAGTTAGTCGTTACTTTTTTCATCAGTGCTATTCATATCAGTGCTGTTCAAATCGCTGCTATCTAACTCTGTATCGGTCAACCTATTGGCATTTTCTTTAGTGTCGTCTGATTTAACGCTGTCTGAATCTATGCTGTCTGAATCTATGCTATCTGCATCGCTATCAGCTGACTCAGTGATAACTGTTTCAGAGTTATCAGCTTCAACGTGCACTGAATCGGGATGGCTTGATTCAACACTGGATTCAACACTATCTGTCACGTCATTTTCTGAAATTTTACTTTCTAAAACGTCACTCTTTGCAATGCTGCTTTCTGAATCGGCCAAAGTATTAGCGTTATCGATAATAGGGTCAGTGCTGACTACCGTATCATTGACTACCGCATCATCTGTATTTTCAGCAATGAGTGGTTCAGTGCTGACTGCTTTGACACGGTCTTTAATCGCTGCTTTAGCGTTAGTCATGCCGGCATTGGCCTTATTAGGACGGTTACGTTTAACGTTAGTATTATTGGCGCTGATACGTGGTTTCGTTGAAGCGGTTGGCGTGGCTTCAGTTCCAGCTACATCTTCAGTGGTGTTCACTTGAGACCCATCACTTCCTACCTTTGTCTGCTTAATAGAGGCTTTTTGTGAGGTACGTAGATTGGCTTTGATATCGGCCTGTACTTCCGCAGCACGCAGTTCTACTGCCATTCTATCCAATACCGCATTAATCAGCTTATGGGCATCAGTTGCCCCAAAATGATTATTGAGCTTCATCGCCTCGTCAAGGACCACTTTATAAGGAATTTCTAAGCGGTTTTGCAGCTCATAAGCACCAATAAGTAAAATAGCATGCTCAACGGTATCTAGCTTATCGATTTCACGGTCTAGATGCTGGGTGATAAGTGCATTTAGCGATTCAATCTGCTCTGGAATGTCATGCATCATTTCATGATAATAACCCAGGTGTACTGTATGCATAGCATTGGTTGCGCGTGTACGTGCTGCGATATCATTCGGTGCATTGGCCTTCCAACCGAGCTTGCCGTTGTTATCAAAGCGGTGGTCAGTGATCAGCCATTCATATAAGCCTTGCATGGCAAAGCGCCGCGCCTTACGGATAGCGGTGTGACTGGTCTTATAAGAAGACTCACTCATATCGAAGTTTTGGTCACCCGCACTACTGCTTGCTACACTAATAGCTTCAGCCTGTTCAGAATCGGTTTGTGCAGTTTTCGCAGCGCTAATGGCGCGCTTGAGTTGGTCAGTCATAGGGGGTCAATACCTAAGTTTTGAAATAAAAATTTTTAAAATAAAAAGTTTTAAAATAAAAAATGTGTCGAAAGGGTATAGATAATCAGCTGGCAGTTTACAACCGCTAAATAGTAAAGCTCATATGCTGACTTTATTCCTAGGTACAGCACTTCTAGGCATATTCCTAAAGTCAGCATATGATGAGACCTCTAATAAAACCTTTATTATTAAAAGTCTCAATCCAACAGCCTCGATCTGATTTAGCTTTTTAAAAAAACTAAGCGTCATCACTACTATCATCAATATCTAATTGTGATAAGACCGCAATCATTTCAAGTACAACCATTGCTGCTTCAGAGCCTTTATTACCCGCTTTGGTGCCCGCACGTTCAATCGCTTGTTCAATGCTGTCAGTCGTCAAGACGCCATTAGCAACGGGAATATTATAGTCGGTAGCGACATTGCTTAAGCCTTTTGCTGACTCGTTGGCGACAAAATCAAAATGCGGGGTGCTACCACGAATAATGGCACCTAAAGCAATGATCGCATCGAAACGATCAGATTCAGCAGCACGCTGGGCAACTAGTGGCAATTCAAAAGCACCAGGTACGCGAATGACGGTAATATTACTGCCTAAAACACCGTGACGTAGTAGTGCATCAATGGCGCCATCAACCAATGACTCTACAACAAAACCATTAAAACGGGTGACGACGATACCAATACGGGCGTCGGTATTTTGGTGTAAATTGCCGTCAATATGAGTGACGGCATCGCGTTGCTGTTGTAAATTTGACATGGGAGTATCCTTGATTCTAGATAGAAGTATTTGTTAAGTTAAGTGATTCATTTTATTGATTATCGAAGGGCTAGATAAATGAAAATAAGTGGTTAACGCTATAATAGCATTTTTTTACAAGCGCATCTGTATCCCTTGGCTTGCCATGTAGTGCTTCGCTTCAGAAATAGTATGTTCACCGAAGTGAAAAATACTGGCTGCAAGCACTGCATCAACGCCACCTTTGAGAACACCGTCAGCTAAATGTTGCAGGTTGCCCACGCCACCTGAGGCAATCACGGGTATATTTACTTGCTCAGTAATTTGCTTCATAAGCTCTAAGTCATAGCCCTTTTTGGTACCATCGCCATCCATCGAGGTGACCAACAGCTCACCGGCGCCCAGATCAGCCATTTTTAGCGCCCACGCAACGGCATCAATACCCGTTGGTTTGCGTCCACCATGGGTGAAAATTTCCCAACGCGGGATTATAATACCATTGACGTTAATATCAGCAACGCGCTTGGCATCGATAGCGACCACAATACATTGGTTGCCAAATTTTTGTGACGCCTCACCAACGAACTCAGGAGTAAATACTGCTGCTGAATTAATGGCCACTTTATCCGCGCCTGCATTCAACAGATTGCGAATATCGGCGATTTTACGCACGCCGCCGCCAACTGTTAGCGGGACAAACACGGTCTCTGCCATACGCTCAACGGTATGATAAGTCGTGTCTCGCTCATCATTGGTTGCCGTAATATCTAAAAAGGTAATTTCATCGGCACCTTGTTCGTTGTAGCGTTTTGCCACTTCGACAGGATCACCGGCATCCTTAATATCAACAAACTGCACGCCTTTAACCACGCGGCCATTATCGACATCCAAGCAAGGAATGATACGCTTTGCTAACATAGGGGCTTTCACCTTATAATCAATTCATTCGTAGGCGCTAGTCTAGCAAAATCGCCGCTATATCAGGCATATTTTCGCCAAATTAATGCCTTTTTTGCTAAAGTTTATTAATACATAGCATGATTGTCGCCATTACCTGCTGAAATTGCCCTATTTAACTTTCTATCTAATTGTCCTAAGTGAGATGTCATGTCTGTTTATACCCAGTTAACCGATGATCAATTTGCCGCATTCTGTCAAAGCTTTGGCGTCCAATTCGTTCGTGCGATTCCTATTACCCAAGGGATAAAAAACTCCAACTGGTTTATTCAGACAACAACCGATGCTGAGGGTGATTACTCTTATGTATTCACTCTATTTGAAGAGCGGCCACCCAGTGATATTGAAAAGATGGCGGTTATTTTAAACCAGCTAAATGGTAAATTAGCGGTTGCCGCACCCTTGCCTATTGTCGAGTCAAGCTTTGATATTAATAATGATGGTCTGAATGATAAAAGTAATGCAAGTGACAACAAACGCTATGTGATGCATTACGAAGATAAAGCAATTACGGTAGTGCCCTGTCTAGCAGGCACACATCCTGAGCAAACCACCCAAAGCATGTGTCATGAAATAGGCGCATCGTTAGCGGTATTGCACGAAACGCTACAAGAGTTACAGCCTGCCGAAGATTATGGCGTGGCGCTGTATCCTTGGGCTGAAGTGCGTGATCGCGAAATGCAGTTTATGCCGAGCGACGAGGCCAAGTTGATGAGCGATATTTGGCAGTCTTATACTGATTTGCCATTGGCGATATTGCCAAAAGGGCTGTGTCATTTAGATATGTTTGCGGATAATACCTTGTGGGACTTACCATTAAATAAAGGTCAAAAAGGCCACGAGCGCCTTACAGGTCTGTTAGACTTTACTGAGGTTAGCGTTGATCATTATGTGATGGATATTGCCATTGCGATCAACGATTTTTGTACCACTTGGGGTGGCGCTGAGCAAGGTGAGTCGGTAGCGTTTGATCGCCAAAAAATGCGGGCTTTTCTTCAAGGCTATGAGTCTAAAAGAACGCTTGGCGCCGATGAGCAGCGTGCATTACCAGTGATGCTGGCCAAAGCAGCCGTCATCTTTTGGCTACTGCGTCTCAACGTCATTCATTACAACCGTACTGAAGGGCGCACTGGTGACAATATCATGGTCAAAAATCCTGACCTGATGAAACGACTGGCTGCTTATCATTGGGCACACGTTGAAAAGGCGCAAGGTAGTGTATTTGTGCTGCTAAATACTGAGCAAGCTAATGATCAAATACAAGGTATTTTTAGTACCAGCAAGCAAGCACAGCAAGCGCTGGAACGCTTACAAACTGACCAAAGCAAGCAAACTGACCACAGCAAGCTGATTATTCAAGAATGTACCCTGGATCAGCTATTATAAATATTATTGCCATATTACTAAACTTATTTGTCATAAAACCATACATTCTTAACCTTCAAAGGCGACCTAATGACCAACCAAGTCGATAACTGGCACAAACTGGCACGCTACGATACCAATATGCAAGGTGAGCTGCATGCCACTCTGCTCAGAAATAATAATATAACGGTATCACTACAGGCTTTGAGTGGCATACCCGGCATGAATTCAGGGGCAGTCTTGTGGGTACAAGATACTGATCTGGCACAGGCTCAGCGTATCTTGGGTAGCATCGAGACAGATGGTGCCGCACTGCTAGATGAGATGTTTGATGAATCGCAAGACAACATGACAACCAATCCAATGGATGACAATAACGGTGGTAATGCATAAATGTGTCAACTATTAGGAATGAACTGTAATACCCCGACCGATATCGGTTTTAGCTTTTCAGGATTTCGCCGTCGTGGTGGTATGACCGATAGCCATGAAGATGGTTTTGGCATTGCGTTTTTTGAGCGTAGTGTCTGTGATACAGATAATGTTGCAGCCGGACTGCGGCTATTTCATGATAACCATCCCAGTCACCTGTCACCAGTTGCAGACCTGGTTAATAATTATCCGATCAAAGCTATGAATGTCATTGCTCATATTCGAAAGGCCACCCAAGGTCAAAACTGCTTGGCCAACACCCATCCTTTCGTCCGTGAAGTATGGGGCGAACAATGGGTATTTGCCCATAATGGCCAGATGAACAGTGAATTCATTAAACGCTGCCAGCGCTTGCAAGATAATGGTAATGCTTCACATTGCCAACCGGTGGGATCAACTGACTCTGAGATGGCATTCTGTTATTTAGTTAACAGACTAAAAAGTAGCTTTAAATCCCGTCCTGATGACCAAACGCTTTTTAGTTTTTTGACTACCCAATGTCGTTATTTATCGGCGAATGGATTATTCAATTGCTTGATATCGAATGGTAATTGGCAATTGGCCTATGCCGGTAGTTTGCTATTTTATTTGACCCGTCAAGCACCGTTTGGCGAAGCAAAGTTAGCTGATGATGATTTGGCGATTAATTTTGGTGATTTGACCACCGATAAAGATAAAGTGACCATATTAGTAACCGTACCACTGACTGAAAATGAAAAGTGGCAACAGCTGGCCGTCAATGAATGCCTAATATTTCAAGATGGCGATATAGTATATAAAGACAGCCCAAGCCAGCGTAAGTTCTTGACTATTGAGGAAGGGGTCGCGATTGCAAGGTCGGTTGGGGCGAGTATTTAGGGATATTTAATTAGCCAAACAAACCCCACAACAGCGCTTAAACTTCTCTCCAGACCCACAAATACACGGCTGCTTTTGGCCCACTGACATCGAGACAGTTGGGTCAAGAAAGTACCAGCGTTCTTTATCTCCAGAAGCAGACTTATCTGTCACTTTTACTCGGTCTGTCACTTTTACAAAGCTAGATAACTCATGATGCGCCTGTAATCCATCTTCAGTATTATAATAAGCTTTAAACTCAACCTGAGCATGACGTTTGCCAAGTTTTGGTGTGTGCTGTACGATTTCCAGTCCTGCCCAATCCGTTTCTTTTGCCCATATCTTAATATCATTGATATCAAGCAATGCTTGCTGGGCAGGCACGGTGGTCTTGACAATATAATCCGCCTTTACTAATGCGAACGCGCTATAACGAGTGCGCATCAGCCGTTCAGCGCTCTCAGCTTGAGCGCCAGCGCTGTTATCAGTACCGTCTTCATCAAGGCTATCATGATAAGGCTGACAGCAGTCTTTATAGGCTAATGCGTTGCTAGAAATGGCTAACGACGGATTGATTTGGCAAGGGCAATTCTTTATAGAAAGCGGCATAGCATGCTCTAATAATTGAGGAATACGTTCTTAATAAATTTTAAGATAATACGTTCTTTATAAAGGTAGGTAGCATGCCGACTTTGAGCTTTGCCCAAGGGGCAGGATCGCGCAGCTGTTCCCAAAACGGTGCAAAAGGTGGGGCTGCGAATACTAGTAATGCCAGTAGTGCATATAATATTAGATACCACCAGCGGTCTTTGTGTTGATAAAACTTCATCGCCGTGCCGGACGAGCGCTTCATGGTCATCCCTGATAGATTCACGCTGTACATCTCATCCAGTAGTAAATGTACCATCGCGCCACCGAATAAGAATAGACCGTAAAACCAGCTGGCCGTCAGCGGATTGTGCACCGCATAATAGCTCAGATACGTCAGTCCAAGCCCCAATATCGCCATGTAAGGCACCGAATGAATGACGCCACGATGCACAGTCATGCTAGTAAATATCTGAAAGACCACATAACGCATAAAACCGTAACCCGCCAGCCAGAGTGCTATTAAGGCCAGTAAGCTTAGCTCACTGCGCCAATGCATCACCAGCCCAAAGGCAAAGATAAAGGACGCAATATTAAAGCCCAATTTAATTGGGGTCGAGTTATCAGAGTCTAGATCAGGCAGCAGCCCGCCTATCGTGCCGAGCGCCACGCATATTAAAAACCCTGAGTCATTCAACAGACCGGCTTTATAAACGGTTAAACCTAGCATACCGCTTACTGCAAATGCGCCATTTAAGTGGGTATTAAAATTCGCCATAAAACTTTACCATAAAATTTCGCCATCGATAGGCGTTCGTCTAGCTGTAAAAAAGCGCCTTATGATACCATGAGCCATTACGCCAAACTCATATAGTCAGTCCACTATATTTGTGACTTATTATCTAGAGAGCTTGGTGCAACTGTCTTAATAAACGAGATATAGCCTGCACACGAGTTCCTTATACCACCGTTATATTGAATTGCTTATAGCTACTGAACAGTAAAAGCCATAGGTAAGATAGAGAGTTCATCATGACTGTTACTGCTGTACCATCCTTGTCATCAACTACTGTTAAATCAAATATTATGAATGCCTCTTTAGATGTAAAATTAGATGCAAGCCTTGCTACTATTGATTGGCAAGCACCGTGGTTAAGTCATCTTAGCCAACTGAGTTATCTCAGCCAAACGGTAGCAAGTTTAAGTAAGCAAATGAGCGGCTCTAATATAGTAGATATGAATCCAAAAGCCGCTTCTACTCATATGCATAATCAGGTGCCTAGCCATGTAGTGAATCAGATCTCCAACTACAGCACCACCGTGATAGCCAACTTATTAAATATCGCGTTGGCTCAGCAAGCTGACAGTTTTAAACAGCCGCTACCACAAACTAAGCCCACTCAAAACAACCAAGCGCAGGCACTACAGTTTATGTCACAAGATGCGCTGCCAGAAGGCGAAGGTTACGAAAGCTTTATTGCAACCACTGGCCATATTCCCACTCGCGATAATTTGCATGATTTATTTAACGGCAGTATTTGGCTGACCTTTCCTAAAACTAAGGCGCTACTCAACTACTATCATATGTGTGAGATCGCCAAGCAAATGAATGGAAAAGGTAGTGGTCGTGGACGAGTGCGCGATACCATTACCGTATTTGATGAAAATGGTGCGATACTGGTAACCGCTGATCCAAGTATTGGTGAGGCACTGATTAACTTTGACTGGCAAGGTAGTTTAGTAAAACCGCGAGACAGTTGGGATAACCTCCAACTACTAAGTAGCCATGCTCAGGCCGCTGTTTATATCTTTGGTCACGCGCTACTTGAGCAATTAATACAACCGCGTAAATCCCTGTGTGCACACAGCATAGTAATCAATGTCTCGCCAGATTTTTTTACCTTATCAAACTTTGAGCGACTAGCGTATATAGATGACCAGCTGGCTCATCACATGCAGCAAATGTTATCACAAACTGAGGTGACGCCACGCAACCTTGCGCCCTTACCTGTTTTAGGGGTGCCACACTTTTGGCCTGACAATGCGGATGTTCATTTTTACGACGATCATCAGGTCTTTCGTAGTGGCCGTCGCAAAAAGCGTCATTAATATAGTTCATTAAATCACTGTTTCGTTTACCATTTTGCCACCATTCATCAACCAGTTAGGGTTAACAAGTATAGACTTATTTGTTATGGTAAAAGTAGGCTATTACCAATTGCTAAGGTTCCATTTATAAACTTTATTAATAAACCTATTAATCAGCCATTTCAAATAAATTGACCTATCCACATGTAATAAAAGCCACATGTAATAAAAGCCACCTGTTATAACAATAAATTCATAACAATCTATAACATAGATAAGGAAGCTACCATGAGCGATATTTTTAGCGTAAAAAACATCCTCTCAGTCGATGGCAAGGATCATGCCTATTACAGTCTGCCTGAGCTAACAAAAACTTATAAAAACATTGATACCTTGCCATTTTGTATGAAGATCGTGCTTGAGAACTTACTACGAAAAGAAGATGGTGGCCAATCAGTCGGTAAGAACCATATAGAAGCAGTCGCTAACTGGGACGCTGGTGCTGAGCCCGCTCAAGAGATTGCTTTTATGCCCGCTCGTGTGGTACTGCAAGATTTTACGGGTGTGCCCTCAGTCGTAGATTTGGCGGCAATGCGTGATGCAGTAGTCAAGCTCGGCGGTAAAGCGGAACAAATCAACCCGTTTATCCCTAGTGAGTTAGTCGTTGACCACTCGGTGCAAGTCGATGTCTATGGTCGCGAAGATGCCCTCGATTTAAACAAGAAAATTGAATTTGAACGTAATAACGAACGTTATGAGTTTTTACACTGGGGTAGGCAGGCGTTTGAAAACTTTGTCGTGGTACCGCCCGCTACTGGTATCGTGCATCAAGTCAACTTAGAGTATTTAGCGCGAGTAGTTATGACCGCTGAAGTGGATGGTGAGCTCACTGCTTATCCGGATACGGTTTTTGGTACCGACAGCCACACAACGATGATTAATGGTATTGGCGTTCTCGGTTGGGGCGTGGGTGGTATCGAAGCCGAAGCCGCAATGTTGGGACAACCTTCGTCGATGCTGATTCCCCAAGTCGTTGGTTTTGAGATGACCGGCAAGCTGACTGAAGGTGTCACCGCAACTGACTTGGTACTACGCGTGGTTGAGATGCTACGGGCTCACGGGGTGGTTGGCAAGTTCGTAGAATTCTACGGCGAAGGTCTGCACAACATGCCGCTTGCTGATCGAGCAACCATTGCCAACATGTCGCCAGAATACGGCGCAACCTGCGGTATCTTCCCTATTGACCAAATATCAATTGATTATTTACGTCTATCAGGACGTGATGAAGCACAAATTGAACTGGTGGAAAAATACGCTAGAGCACAAGGTTTATGGCATGATGAGTACACGCCAAACGCGACTTATTCGAGCAACTTACATCTTGACTTAGCCACCGTTGAACCATCGCTTGCCGGTCCAAAATTGCCGCATCAGCGCATTTCTCTATCAGGTATGTATGATAGCTTTGGCAAGACCTTGCATACGATGACTAAAGATCGTAAAGCAGAAATCAAGGGTAAAGACCGCTTTGCTCAAGAGGGTGGTGAGCAAAAGCAAGCTGATAAACTAGCGGCCAAACCTAATTCGGCACAGGATGCGCAGTTTGATGTCAGTGACGTCAGACATGATGCTAACACTGTTTTCTCTAACGTTAAGATAGAGGACAACGAGCATAAATTACGTGACGGTGCGGTAGTCATTGCAGCGATTACCTCCTGTACCAATACCTCAAACCCTGCAGTAATGATTGGGGCAGGATTGGTCGCCAGAAACGCAGCGGCAAAAGGGCTGACTGCTAAACCATGGGTAAAAACCTCCTTTGCGCCTGGCTCGAAAGTCGTGACCGATTATCTTGACAAAACGGAACTGATGCCTGAGCTTGAGAAGATTGGCTTCTATCTGGTCGGTTATGGCTGTACTACTTGTATCGGCAACTCAGGGCCTTTACTTGAGAGCATAGAAAAAGGCATTGAAGACAATGATTTGGTCGCCGCCGCTGTACTATCAGGTAATCGTAACTTCGAAGGTCGTATTCACTCGCATGTGAAAGCTAACTATTTGGCCTCGCCGCCACTAGTGGTTGCCTATGCGCTGGCAGGTACAGTCGATATTGATATGACTACCCATCCGCTTGGACAAGACCAAGAGGGCAATGATGTATTCTTAAAAGACATCTGGCCGACCTCTCAAGAGATTGAAGAGCTGATTGCTAATAATATTAGCGCTGAAATGTTCCATAAAAACTACGGCGAAGTGTTCGACGGTAGCGATGAATGGAATTCTATTTCGTCTTCAGACAGCCAGCTATATCCATGGAGTGAGGAGTCAACTTACATCAAGAATCCACCGTTCTTTGATGATATGACCATGGAACCACAGGGTATTCCTGACATTGAGAATGCACGCATATTGGGTTTGTTTGGTGATTCTATTACTACCGATCATATCTCACCGGCGGGCAACATTGATGCCGATTCACCCGCTGGTAAGTATTTGAAAGGTCGTGGAGTGATGGAAGCCGACTTTAACAGCTATGGCTCGCGCCGTGGTAATGATGCGGTCATGACCCGTGGTACCTTTGCCAATATTCGTATCAAAAACTTGATGATGGATGGTAAAGAGGGCGGTTACACTTATTATCTCAAAGGCGATAAAGCGACCCTACAAGATGGCGAGCAGATGCCTATCTATGATGCCGCCATGAAGTATAAAGAAGAAGGCCGTACGCTGGTCGTTCTCGGTGGTGAAGAATATGGTTCTGGCTCTAGCCGTGATTGGGCTGCCAAAGGTACGATTTTGCTAGGGGTAAAAGCGGTACTTACCGGCTCGTTTGAGCGTATTCATCGCTCTAACCTCGTCGGTATGGGTGTCTTGCCATTGACCTTTAAAGATGGCGAGAGTGCGCAATCTCACAACCTTGATGGCTCAGAAGTACTAAGTATCACCGGGCTTAACAATGGTGAGAGTGAGACTGCTACCGTTAGTGCAACACGCGTTGATGGCTCAACTGAGACCTTTGATGTCCACGTCGTGCTACAGACGCCAAAAGAGCGCGAATATGTTCGTCATGGTGGTGTATTGCACTATGTACTGCGTCAACTGGCCAGTGAGAACAAAGACGCTGCTTAAGTAATCCGTTATTTGAGCCCAATAAAAAACCCAACGCTGTGTTGGGTTTTTTATTGGGTGAGGAAGGATAACGCAAATAGTAGGTTACGTTCCATCATGATTCTATTCGAGCGTTTTTAAAAACAACTGACTCTAGGTTTAATAGCTTAACAAAACTCAATGCACAATGAGTGCAAACCCCTCAAAGCCTGACTAAAAACACATAAAAACCCCACCTAAACTGCAGTTAAAGCGTTATCATCACGATATTTTAATGACTTAGCTAAAACAGTCCAAACATCAAAATCGAGTTAACAAATGACCAGACGCGATCTTATTATATTTATCACGCTGTCCTTCATGTGGTCGCTATCTTTTATATTTTATCGAGTAGGTGTCCCTGAGTTTGGCTCGTTAGCATTTGCTAGCCTGCGGGTGGTATTTGCAGGGCTAACCATGCTGGTTTTTGTGGTGTTATATCCGAAAAGTCGAGAAGGTATTCGTGAAAACTACAAAGTTTTGGCAGTGGTCGGCTTATTCTCCGCGGCCATTCCCTTTGTGTTATTTTCTTTTTCAGCGCAGTCAGTAAACGCGGGAGTATTGGCTGTTCTTAATGCCTCGGTGCCCATGATGAGTGGGTTTATCGCCAGTAAGTTTTTCAACGATAAACTCGCTAAGAGGCAAACGATAGGATTGGTTATCGGTGTGGTCGGCGTCGGTATTTTAATGAGTGAGCGCTTGTTTGATGAGCAAGGACAGGTTTTAGACTTAGGGTCAGGGTTGCTGCCAATGGGCTACGCCTTATTAGCCTGTGTGGGTTATGCAACAGGGGCCAACGTCACCAGAAACTATTTAGAAGACCTCTCGCCGCTTGCGATCACGGCAGGCTCGCTAATCATTGCCAGCTTGGTCATGCTACCCATTGCCGTCTATGAATTTCCGTATGGCAAGAGTATTAGTCTTAAGGCTTGGCTGTCTGTGATCTGCATTGGGATATTTTCAACGGCAATCGCCCTAATTTTTATGAATCGTCTTATCAAAAGTATTGGTCCCATGCGTGCGACCAGCATTACTTTAGTTATTCCTATTTTTGCGATATTCTTTGGTTATGTGTTACTTGGTGAAGCATTGGATATCGGTGCTATTATTGGCTCAGTCGTGATATTGTTCGGTACCTACTTGTCTTTAAATTTATCCTTAAAGAAGTTGGCCCACTCATAAGGCCCTTTTTATAAAATAGCGTTTTTAAGGTATTTTAACTATAGAATGCCTTTGCTTTGCAATAAAATACGGACATAAAAAAAGCCCAGTCACAATGTATTGTGACTGGGCTTTTTGATGGTACGCTTACTAGTCTGATCTTATGTAACTTCACAAAAGTGCTAATAAGTGGCGCCGAATAGTGGCGTCCCCAGGGGGGTTCGAACCCCCGTTACCGCCGTGAAAGGGCGGTGTCCTAGGCCTCTAGACGATGGGGACGCATAGAGTTGTCATAGATGCTAAGGTTAATAGCGCTATAACGGTAATCAACAACATCAGATTGCTTAAAAAATAAGCGGTGCCTAGGTGATGCTGTACTATTAGCAAGTCATTTACCATAAAGCCTGATAGTGCTGCACTTTATCGTAAATAGCGTGGTGGAGCTAAACGGAGTCGAACCGTTGACCCCTTGCATGCCATGCAAGTGCTCTACCAACTGAGCTATAGCCCCTCGCTAAGAGTGTGCGTATTTTAGGTAAGTGATGAGGAATTGTCAACTGCTATTTCAATAAAGTAGTAATAAATCTGTCAAAAAATGAGTTTGTAGTCAATTAATAAGAAATATTAACTATTTTTTTGAAGAAATTGACTAATATCGTTCATTGTTCTGGCGCCCCTCTCTAACCATTCAGGTCTCCATTCTGTCAGCCTCTCCCCTTTATTATGAATATAAATACCTCTTGATGGCTGGTCGATCCACTCAAGCTGCCTGACCAATGCGATTGGCCTTTCTGCATTTTGAGTGTTATCGGCGAATTCTAGTGCTTCTTGATAGGTCGCAAAGCAATGACAATTATCGCTTTCACCATCGTTATGGTCTATATTCTTAACCTTATGTTCAGGATAACACCAAACACGATACTCCAGTACTTCATCAAAAAAATAACCGCCTCCTGCATAAACCATCGCAGGGTATTCTCCTACTTTATCGGGGTCTATAGCTGTTGGATATGGCATAAATTACCTTTTGAAGTTTGAGTAGATTAAGTTAGTAATAGTGCGACTGGCCTTTCTTGTTGATTCGTGATGATTAATTCTGAATACTTTATAGGAAACCCTTTTTACAAGAGTTTCCTTTATGATTTGAAAATTAAAGTAGTTTTTTCAAGAACAAAATTTTTAACGGTTATCACCATCACCAGCCAAAAAATCTGGTAATTCAGCCGCTTGCTTCTCTAGTTTTTTAAGCTTCTTTTTGCCCAAACCACCAAGTACGTCAACGGCGTGGCGTAAGCGCGTGAGCGTCATATCAGCGCCAATAATCGCCATAGAGTTCATGACTGGTGTTGATGAAGAGCTACCAGCAATGGCAATAAAGAATGGGGCGATAAAGTCGCGCATCTTGATATCAAGCGCAGCAGCCATACCTTTTATAGTGGCGTAGATATCTTCCTCGTTCCAAGTCGGTAACGCCTCAAGCTGCCAAATAGTAAGCTGCAGCATATCCATGATCTGTTCAGGAGTGAGCGACTTATGAGTAAAGCTTGCAGCGTTGATATCGGGTAGGTTTTGGAAATAAAAGGCCCCCCAATTGACTGCATCAGAGAGCAGTTCAATACGCGGCTGAATAGCGGCAGCCATAGCAGTGAGTTTATCGCTATTATTTGCCCAATCGAGAATCTTGTTTTTAAGTTCTTCTGGGGTTAGCGCTCGTAACCATTCAGCATTGAGCCAATTTAATTTTTCGATATCAAAAATAGGACCACCAAGCGACACCCGCTGAATATCAAAGCTGGCGATCATGTCTTCTAAAGTGAACTGTTCCGCTTCATCAGGCATGGAGTAACCCATACGCCCTAGATAGTTAAGTAGAGCCTCAGGCAATACGCCTGCATCACGATAGTAAGTGATGGAGGTTGGGTTTTTACGTTTAGATAATTTAGATTTATCAGGGTTACGTAATAATGGCATGTGGCAAAGTACTGGCATTTCCCAACCGAAATACTCATACAGTAATTGGTGTTTAGGGGCGGAATTCAGCCATTCTTCACCGCGCAATACATGGCTGATATCCATCAAGTGGTCATCGACAACATTGGCCAGATGATAAGTTGGCAAGCCATCGGTTTTTAATAGCACTTGCATATCGACTTGCGACCATGGAATCTCAACGGTTCCACGTAGCATGTCCTCAACGCGGCAAACGCCTTCAGTGGGCACACGCATACGAATTACAAAAGGTTTGCCATCCGCGACCATTTTATCTGACTCTACCCGTGCTAAGTTAGCATAGCGGCCATCATAACGTGGGCTCTCACCATTGGCCATTTGCTCAGCGCGCATGATGTCAAGCTCTTCGGAGGTGCAGAAACAGCGAAACGCATGATCGCTATCTAATAGCTGCTGCGCGTGTTTTTTATAGATGTCAGCGCGTTCACTTTGACGATAGGGTGCATGTGGACCGCCGATGTCAGGACCTTCGGCCCAATCAAGCCCTACCCAGTGTAACGCGTCTAAAATCATCTGTTCAGACTGTTCGGTTGAGCGTACCTGATCGGTATCTTCAATACGCAAGATAAATTCACCGCCATGTGCTTTAGCAAAAGCTAGATTAAATAAAGCGATATAAGCGGTGCCGACATGAGGGAAGCCAGTAGGCGAGGGTGCGATTCGGGTACGGACAGGACGGGTGCTGTTCATGTTATTATCAGCAGAAACTGTAGTTTGGGTCATAATAGTCTCAAGTAATGGTTGTTAATTAAAAAGGGATAAGCAAAAAATATGAGGAAAAGAGGCCGTTATAGGGTCATATAGCGTAAAATATAGCGTTATTATAACAGGGATAGGCAATATTTTTGCTGAAAAGGCTAGATGGCGCTTGACTACAGATGTATCCTTGCGATAATAATGCTAGCTGAGTCCTAACTTGTTTATTTTTATCTGATTTTTTACTATTAATGGCCTCATTGGTCGTCATTTATTGAGTTGTTTGTGTCCCTATCGAAATCTAAGCCAAAGTCTAAACCTAATTCTAAAGCCCGTTCTTTATCTGCTACCGATTCTTCCGCTACGTCGGCAGCACTGTTGGCTATAGATGATCGGTCCGTTGCAACTGCACCAGATCCGGCAGTCTCTGATAAAACTGTTTCTGATAAAGTAGAGCTTGATCAACCAAGCTTTGCCCATGAAGCGGTGTTATTGCATGAAGCAGTCGCGGCAGTGCTGGGTGTCAAATCGTTGCCCATGCAGGAGAATGACTCAGATAGTGAAAATAGCTTGCAGGCTACTGGTGTCTACGTCGATGCTACCTTTGGGCGCGGCGGTCATAGTCGATTACTATTATCGCAACTGGCTGATGATGCGCAGCTGATTGTTATCGATAAAGACCCAACTGCCATCGCAGTCGCCCGTGAACTGGCGGCTGAAGACAGTCGCGTACAGGTCATTCATGACAGCTTTGCCAGTTTAACTGCTGGCTTAGCCGCGATGGGTATCGACCAGGTTGATGGCTTGATGGCAGATTTGGGCGTATCCTCGCCGCAAATCGATGACGGCAGTCGCGGTTTTAGCTTTATGCGTGATGGTGCGATAGACATGCGCATGGACACCACTCGCGGTCAGTCTGTTGCTGAATGGCTTGAGCAGGTCGATGATGAAACCTTAGCCAACGTATTATACGAGTTTGGTGAGGAGCGCCACAGTCGCCGAATTGCGCGTGCGATTAAAGAGATGAGCCGTTATACCTCTACATTAGAGCTGGCAGAAGTTATTAAGGTGGCACATCCTAATTGGCAAAGAGGCAAGCATCCGGCCACTCAAAGCTTTCAGGCCATGCGTATCTTCATTAATAATGAGCTTGGCGATGTGGATAGCTTTTTAGAACAAAGTATTCCTATTGTTAAAGCGGGTGGGCAGCTGGCGGTGATTAGCTTTCATTCGCTTGAGGATCGGCGCATCAAGCAATTTTTGCAACGCCATAGCAAAGGGCAGTATCCTGAAGATGAGCAATCACCGATGCCACCAAACCGCCCGCGTTACTTTAGTAAGCCTAAACGTATTGGGCCCAGTAAAGCTGAGGTAGCTGGTAACCCGCGCTCGCGCAGTGCATGGTTACGGACTGCAACTCGTACGGACACAGCATATCAGCCAGAATCACACTGAAAACAGCGGCTAGTTGAAAAAATCACCTAGTTGAAAATGATAGATAGCTGAAAACGTCTGCTCCACCGTGAACAGTCAGTACGGTGCAAATATCAACAGTTATTAGCAGGCATTTTGCATACTGAATTGATGCTAATGTAGTAATAACTACGCAACTGTTAAAAAGCTGTAAATATTGTCTGCTAGGCTCAGCAGTTGCATTTTTGGTGCTTGCACTAATAGCAAGCCTTTGCGGCTGTCATGCACTATAGCTAAGCTGCTTTAAAGTAGGTACAGGATAGCTGGAAGAAATTTTCGAAGGCTCGAAAAGTGATGCAGTCACACAGCAAGCTAGAAAAATTTTTGCCAGTTATCCAAAACCATATGTGTATCCGTTTTATTTAGTTCTGACTATAGTGAGTGTTTTTTATTGATGGTACTGATAGTAAATAGGTCGTTTATAACTCGTTATCCTAAATCCTCTTTTATATTTAAGTTCATTTTTTGAGATCGTCATGGCAATATCTGACCAACCTACCAACCGTCGCAACACTGCATCTACTAATAACACTGATGTTGGAGAGCTATTCGCACAGCGCTTTGGCGTAGTGAGTATTTATGTGGTGGTACTACTGCTATTAGCGGCCGCTATTGTATGGAGTGGTATTAGAACTGCCGAAAGCGTTCAGCAATATCACCAGGATTATAAAACCTTGCAAGATATGAAAAAACAAGAACGCAAGCTGCAAGTCGAGCATCAGCGCTTATTGATTGAGCAGCAAACTTTCAGTGCTACCCCGCAGATTGCCAGTCGTGCCGTTGCTGAGCTGAGCATGTATTCGCCGACCCTTAAAGACAAGCTGATTATTCAGCCCAGCGCGCCTGTGACTCCTGCAGCAGTGGGCAAAACAACTGCTAATCCAAATCTCAATCAGAGCCAAAACGCTAATACGGTTTCTGATACAGATCCTGCCGGTCTCGCAGCAACGGAGGTAGGACAATGAGTGATAAAGATTCAAACTCTACCAATGCTAAAGGCTCAGAAAAAAGTACCAGTAAGAAACCGGCCAGCGGCAAGGTGATCAAGCCTTTACGCCGCGTTAGTGCTGCCAAATCTGCTCTGACCAATAGCAAGTCTTCTACTGCTAATAACTCAAAAGCGACTTCCTCAAACGACAAACCAAAAAATCGTTCCACTAAGCTGTTTGGTCGCCTAAAAAACAATGAAACCCAAGGGGCCTATACCAGTATTAAAAATCGCAAAAGCAAAAGAACCTTTTTGAGTAAAGCATCTGGTGCCTCATCGCGTGGCGGCTTTGAAAATGATAAGAACCGCTTTCGTACTGTATGGGTAGTTGCTTTAATTATACTGGGGCTACTGGTATCACGCGCCTATTACTTACAAGTAGCCAATGCTCAGTTTTATCAAGATAAGGGTAACGAGCTGATCACCAGCGTGCGCACGCAAAAGTCCTACCGCGGTATGATTACCGATCGCAATAAGCTGCCATTGGCGGTCAGTGCGCCGTTAGCTACCGTGTCTTTTAGTCCGCATGATTATGCGCGCGAATATTACGAGCTTAAACGGGTCAAGCTTACCAATCCTGACAGTCCGCAGCTACAAGCGCGTATGCAAAAGCGTCTTGATAATATGGATTTAACCACGCTTGCGGCAGCTGCCAATATAGCGGTAACTGAATTACAGAAAGCCACTGCCATCGATGACAGCATCGATGTTACCGACGAAGCAGCGGTAAAAGCGGCATTGCCATCAGGTGCAGGCTCGCATTATTTACCACTATTGAATAAGGTGACCCCTGAGATTGCTCAAAGTGTCAGCTCGCTAGACTTCCCAGGTGTGAATGAGAAAAACTTCTTTCAGCGCTACTATCCACAGCCGCAGCCTAACTCGCAACTTTTAGGCTTCATGGGGCAAAGTGCTAATGATCCTGAAGGTGGCTACGAGGGGCGTGCTGGTATTGAGCGCCAATATGAAACGATGCTGGCAGGTGACGACGGCAAAGTCTTAGTCCTAAAAGATGCGAAGCAAAATAGCCTAAAAGAGATCAAACAGATTGAGCCAGAAGTAGCAGGTCAAAATGTGGCGCTGACTATTGATTCGCGCTTACAGTATTTACTGTATAAAGAGTTAGAAAAAGTGGGTCGCTTGCAACAAGCACGTTGGTCAACCGGTATGGTGGTTGATGTACAGACTGGCGAAGTATTGGCATTGTCTACTTGGCCGTCTTTTAACTCTAATAATCTCAATGAAATGACAGGTGAAAACCAGCGTAATCGTGCGTTACTTGATGTCTTTGAGCCTGGGTCAGTGATGAAGCCCTTTACCGTTGCCGCCGCCCTAGATTCAGGTAAATATACCTCAAATTCTTTGATTAATACCAACCCTGGCTCTATTCGAGTCAGAGGCTATACCATTCGTGACCATGACAATCTGGGGACGATTAATCTGGCGACCCTGTTACAGAAATCAAGTAACGTCGCCTCTACTAAGATTGCTTTATCCTTACCGCCTGCTGCGATTACCAATATGCAAAAGCAATTTGGCTTTGGCTCAAAGACGCCGCTACAGTTCCCTGGTGAGGGCAGTGGCCTAGTCGTCACGCCTAAAGAGAAAGAGACGGCCCGTCGGGCTACCGTCAGCTATGGTTATGGTTTACAAGTGACGCTAGCACAGGTAGCACAGGCCTATGCGGCACTAGCGTCAGGTGGCGTCATGCATCCTTTAAGCTTGATCAAAAATAACAAAGTGCCACCAAGTAAACGAATTATGGCGCGAGAACAAGCGATGTCGATTGTAAAAATGATGGAAGGGGTGACTGAAGACGGTGGTACGGCTAAAGCGGCAGCTATTGATGGCTACCGAGTAGCGGGTAAAACAGGGACGTCACGCCGAATTGATCCTGATGGGGGCTATCATACCGATCAGTATCGTAACGTCTTTGCTGGGATGGTACCAGCCTCTAATCCAAAGCTGGTTGGTGTGATCTTAATTGAAGATCCACGTGGGCAGATTTATGCGGGGCTTACCGCAGCGCCAGTATTCCATAATGTTATGAAAGAGGCACTACGCTTGTACAATGTACCTTTAGATAAGCCACTACAGACGGAGTAGTTTAGAATAGCAGCAGCGCTGTTGATACCTTAAAACCACTGAAATTTTTCTGGTGGCTGATATCTTCATAATATTATTTTCATTCATTCTTTTTAATTGTTTAGGATTTGCTCATGCCCTTATCATCGCCACGTGCTGTTACTTTACAGCAGCTTATTGAGGACTATGCCAGCAGCGCTAAGCTACAGCAGCGATTGGCAGCGATGATATATGAAGTAGGCGATGCAGTAGACAATACCAGTTCAGTCGCCAAAATTCCCTTTCAAAAATTTCACCTAGACAGCCGCCAAGTGGCTGTCAATGATGTGTTTATTTTATTAAAAAGTCAGACCCCAAACTGTCAAAAAAGCCATGATTACCTGTCACAGGCTGCTCAGAATGCTGCGTTTATCTTATCAGAGGTCGATCCAGTCGCTTTGTTTACGCCGGCTAATGCGCCACCAAATGCCAATATTCAGCTCGAAAATACACAGCCTGCAATTAACAAGCAGTCTTCAGCGCAGCAGCAACCCGCAGCGCTACCTTGTCCGGTATTATATGTGCCCAATATCCGGGACTTTTTAGGAGACCTGATCCAAGCCTATATGCAATATCAACAACCCACTACGTTGCCAACTGTGATAGCAGTTACTGGTACTAACGGCAAAACGACTATCAGTCAGCTGGTCGCGCAATTGGCCCAATTAGCGGGAATGAGTAGCGCAGTCATGGGAACAGCAGGTAATGGTAAGCTAGGCGCGTTAATACAAGCCAGTCATACCACTGGCGATGCTTTGGCTGTTCAGCAGTTTTTATACCAAATGGGTGAACAGGGTGCAGATTTATTAGCGCTTGAAGCCAGCTCGCATGGACTGGATCAGCAACGCTTGCAAGGGATGCCCGTAACCGTCGCTATTTACACCAATCTAAGCCGGGATCACCTAGATTATCATGCTGATATGGCCGAATATGTCGCCGCCAAAGCCAAGCTGTTTGATCGAGCGCATTTCCCAAGCTTAACCCACGCTGTTATCAACAGTGACGATGAGTATGCTCGGACAATGCTGGATACCGCGCATGCCAGCAACTTAATCGTATGGACTTATAGTTTACAGGCGTCACAAACAGCGACCTTCGTGGCCTCCAGTATCATACCGAGTCTACAAGGTGTTGAGATTGCCTTGCATAGCGATTTTGGTACTATTAATATTGTGAGCCCACTCCTTGGTCGCTTCAATGTCGCAAATCTGCTGGCAGCGATCGCAACTGCGGTGGCGCTTGGCATAAGTCTTGAACGTATTGCCGCAGTAGTGCCACAGCTACAGGGTGCCGTTGGGCGTATGCAACGAGTACCCTCAGCAGAAGGCTGCTTTATCGTAGATTATGCTCATACGCCTGATGCCTTGGTTCAAGTGCTTGATAGTCTCAAAACCCACTGCCGTGGTAAATTGTGGGCAGTCTTTGGTTGTGGCGGTGATCGCGACGCGGGTAAACGTCCATTAATGGCACAGGCCGGATTATCAGGCGCGGATCAAGTCATATTAACCGCTGATAACCCGCGCACAGAAGATCCCAATATGATCTTGCAAGATATGCAACTAGGTATGAGCACAGAGCAATACCAGCGCACTCATATTGAGCCTTCGCGTCAGCAGGCCATTGAATATGCGGTCGCTCACGCTAGCCCTGATGATATTGTGGTTATCGCTGGCAAGGGGCATGAAACTTATCAAGAGATTCAAGGTGTCCGTCATGATTTTGATGACAGTGTTATCCTTCTACAGGCGCTACAACAAGCCGGACGCCGCTAACGAATTTACTTTTTTAAACGCTTATATACAGTCAGTGAAAAGTAATATTGACACATAACCTACTGCTAGTATAAGTTTTTCTTGCTTGCTGTGCCTATGCAGACAGAGGCTGCAAAAAGCTTATACCAGCAGTACCGTTGCGTTTTTTAAGGTATTTTAACTACAGTTGACTGAAAAACTAGTATTTATATCAACATAAAACTATAAAATAAAGTAGCCACCATACAAGGTAGCCATCATACAAGGTAATTACTATGACAGCTGACAACAATAACACCATTCAATCGCAAGGGCTGTACGTTTGGCAAGCTGACAATTTGCTGGCGGCAACCATCAGACTTGATGGCCATTGGCAGCTACCTGAGCATGAGCAACAGACAGAAGGTCCGAATGCAGATACTGCGCAGGCAGATGCGTATAGTGGCGTTAGCAGCATTCGTATTGCCACCGATACTCGTACGATTAAAACTGGCGACATATTTTTAGCACTGAGCGGTGATAACTTTGATGGACACCATTATATTGATACCGCTATGGCGCAAGGGGCAGTTGCTGCCATCGTATCGTGTCCGACTGCGGCCAATATTCCGCAGTTGGTTGTTAGTGACACTCGCTTGGCGTTAGGGCAGTTGGCTGCTTATCGCCGCCAGCAGCATCAAGACTTGACTGTGATCGCTATCACTGGCTCTAGCGGCAAAACCACCTGTAAAGAGATGCTTGGCAGTATCTTTGGTCGTCTAGCGCCCACTCTCATCACTCGTGGTAACCTAAACAATGATTTAGGCGTGCCTATGATGCTTCTTGAGCTATCCGATCATCATCGTTATGCCATATTAGAGTTGGGTGCCAACCATATCGGTGAGATTGCCTATACCACTGACATTGTCCGTCCTGATGTCGCCTGTATTTTAAACATCGGTACGGCACATTTAGGCGAATTCGGTAGCCGCGAGGGTATTTGTCAGACTAAGGCGGAAATTTACCACACCTTAAGTGATAGCCAATTTGCGATTGTTCCTGATGACGACGACTTTACCAATCAGTTGCGCCGGATTGCTGAGACCCATACATCACATGTAATTGGTTTTGGTAATACCGATGTCAGTGCCAGCCATCTCGATGTTGAGCCTGAGCGCAGTGAATTTAAGTTACATATTGGCTCTCAGGTCCATAATATTAATTTACCGCTGGCGGGTGAGCATAATGTAAATAATGCTCTTGCCGCTGCTGCCTGTGCTTATGCATTGGATATTAATATTGAAGACATTGTCATGGGTCTTGAAAATGCACGTCCGGCGAAAGGCCGCTTAAACAGCCAAATGCTAGGGTTGCATCGTCTGATCGATGACACCTATAATGCCAATCCGCACGCAGTGAGAGCAGCCACGAAAGTATTGGCGGCGCAAACGGGCATGCAAGTGATGGTATTAGGCGACATCGCTGAGTTGGGCGATGCCGCTGTGAGCGAACATCAAAGTTTAGGTCGCACTATTGCTGCCAGCGGTATCGATGTACTGCTTTGTGTTGGCGAGTATGCTACCTATAGCGTTACTGGCGCGCAAGAGATTGGCGGCATTACTGCCCAGGCTTTTGATGATAAAGCCAGTTTGTTACAGTATTTACAGCCGTATTTACAGGCGCAGCAAGCACAGCCTTGTACCGTGTTGTTCAAAGGCTCTCGTTCCATGGAAATGGAAACACTTATTGATGCGTTAGTAAAGGAGTAGGCGGTGTTAGTTTGGTTGTTTGAATGGTTGGGTCAGTACTATACCCCATTTTCTGCGGTTTCTTCGTTGACTCTGCGGGCTTTATTGGCAGTCGTTACCGCGCTTGGTTTCTGTATGTTTTTAGGTGGACGGGTCATTAGGCATCTGCGTGCACTCAAGTACGGTCAAGCGATTCGTAATGATGGGCCACAATCGCATTTAGTCAAAACTGGCACGCCTACCATGGGTGGGGTGTTAATTTTAAGTGCCATCGGTGTGTCGACCTTACTGTGGGCGCGACTGAATAATCCTTACGTTTGGATTTTGCTCATTGTGATGATTATCTTTGGCGCGGTAGGCTGGGCAGATGATTGGTTAAAAATTAAATACAAAGACCCCAAAGGATTGAGTGCTCGCAAAAAATATTTCTGGCTGTCAATGGGCGCGTTATTCGTGGGAATTTCCCTTTATTATATTGCTACGTTACAGCCTGACATAGTGACCACACGCGAGATGCAGGATTTATTGTTACCCATCTTTAAAGACTGGGCCATCCCATTCTCAGCGGTACCCTATGGTATTGGTTTTATTATCTTTACTTATTTTGTGATTAATGGTGCCTCAAATTCGGTTAACTTGACTGATGGCTTAGATGGCCTCGCTATTTTACCTGTAGTCTTGGTTGCAGCAGGTTTGGGTGCGATGGCTTATGTATCAGGTGATGTCAGGTTCTCTGAATATTTGCATGTACCTTATATCGCCTATAACTCTGAGGTAATTATTGTTTGTGGCGCTATGATTGGCGCAGGTCTTGGTTTCTTGTGGTTCAATGCTCATCCCGCGCAAGTATTTATGGGCGATGTTGGGGCATTAGCGTTGGGTGCGATGCTCGGTACCATTGCGGTAATGACCCGGCAAGAGATTGCTTTTGCGATTATGGGTGGGCTGTTTGTCGCAGAAGCGGTGTCAGTCATGCTACAAGTTGGCTCGTATAAGCTGCGCAAAAAACGCGTCTTTCGTATGGCACCGCTACATCATCACTTTGAAGAGATTGGTTGGAAAGAAACTCAAGTGGTCGTACGGTTTTGGATTATTGCCATCATACTAGTGATAATGGGACTGATGACGTTAAAACTGCGTTAAGACCAAACTCCGTTCATTATAGTTGTTATTAAAAAAGCCATCTAGGTCATTACTGAGATGGCTTTTTTTGCGTCTTTTGTCACTTGCTGAGCGCAAATTTTGCTAAAATGTTAACTATATTTGTATAATTTTGAGATGCTTGTGTCCTTATTTATTTGTCCTATTTGTCAGTCGCCATTACAGCCTGCAGCCGATACTTGGCGCTGTGATGGCAGCTTGCACCCCAAACAAACCTGCCATCCGTTTGATGTGGCGCGGCAAGGCTACGTCAATCTGCTGCCTGTACAACAAAAGAAATCTAAAAACCCCGGCGACAGTCAAGACTCTATCGAAGCGCGGCAGCGTTTTTTGGCTGCGGGATATTATCAACCATTACAAAATCTGGTTTGTCAGCAAATGGCACAACTATTGGCGCAAGGTAAAACAGCAACTAATAATGACGAACATGGTAAAAACGATACACCCGAAACATGCTGGCTAGATATTGGTTGCGGAGAAGGGTATTACACCCAAGCAATGGCGCAAATTGGCTCAGAAGTAAGCGTGGGTATTGATGAATTAATAGCGGCTGATATTAGTAAGTCGGCGCTGATCGAGCTGGCTAGAGCCAGTAAGGCGACAAATCGTCTGTGGTATCAAAGAGAAAATGAACAAGCAATAGGACTGTCTAAAACGGCTGCCATTTACCCATTAGTGACCAGTGCGGCGCATTTACCCTTACGCGCGCATAGCATGACCGGCATTAGTAGTATTTTTAGCCCAATTTTACCCGAAGCATTTGCTGAGGTCTTACAAGAGGGTGGCTATTTAGTGATTGCTAAGCCGGACATGGGTCATTTAGCGACCTTGCGTGAGGTACTATTTGATAGCGTGCGTGAACATGATTCTGAGAAATTTTTACCTAGTTTGGCACCGTATTTCATGCTTGTAGATACGCAACATGTTAGTACACCGTTGCGCTTATCGGTCAGTGCATTAGCTGATTTATTAACCATGACGCCCTATGCTTATCGCGCTCGTGCGGAAAATCGACAAGCACTATTGGCAAGTGCTGAGGCTCAGCCATTTGAGACCGAGGCACGATTTGTGGTGTATGTTTTGCAAAAAACAGCTGATAAATAAATTAGGCTAGTCTTTTTAATGGCCTATATATAAACGCTATAGTATTGGCCCCATGGTGGTAATAATATGGTTCCAAATTCTATAGGGTAGCGGCCAACTTTCTATAGTCAATGAAAAGTAATATCGATATATAACCTACTGCTGGCATAAGTTTTTCTTGCTTGCTGTGCCTACGCAGACAGAGGCTACAAAAAGCTTATACCAGCAGTACCCTAGCGTTTTAAGGTATTTTAACTATACCTGCTCGCGCTGTACTTCATTGGAGTCAGTAATATATTGATATTGCCGCTCCATGATGTCAGTAGTCAGCATTTTATCGCTTATTACTACATTATTTTCATAGTTCAAATCAAATCAAATCAAATCAAATCAAATCAAATCAAAGCTACGCAAGTCTAAGTTAGTCGAGCCAATTAGGCTGAGCTCACCATCAACAGTCAAGGTTTTGGCATGTAGCAAACCTGGTTTATACTCATAAATCTTGACCCCCGCTTCAAGCAATTGCCAGTAATAGCTTCGACTAGTCGCCGCCACTACGAATGAGTCATTATGCTTGGGAAAGATCATCGCGACTGCCACACCACGATAAGCAGTCGCGCATAAAATATTAATCAGTGAATAGTCCGGTATAAAGTATGGTGTTGAAATAATCAACGTATGCTGAGCTTGACTGATGAGCGCCCCTAGAAACTGCGGAGTTGCGCCGCGTCGCTGGGTGGGTCCATCTGCGAAGACTTGCGCCGCAAACCCATCTGGCTGTGGCTTCGTATTATAATAAAAGCTTTCTGGAGAGGTGTCGGGGTTTTCAGTTAACCAATCACTAGCAAACAGCATTTGATTTTGTGCCACTACTGGTCCTTCAACCCGCAGCATAATACCTACCTAAGGCGCATATTTAGGCTTTACTCGAAACTCAGGATCCGCGCAGTTACGACTATCGCAATAGCCAAGCCAACCGTGCTGATGAGGTTAGGTCGTGACGCGCCAGTACTCGCAAGGATATCAGCAGCAGTAAGACAAAATGCACGGTTAGGAAAATATTTACTGCCATAGGGAGGTCCTACTATTATTAGTGCTTTTACTTAAAAGTATCTTTATACCGTTATCGATAGCATTAACTGATTATAACGTATTCTGAACCTTGGGTGCCTACCTAGGAATGGTGATATTAACTTGCACAATGTCAATTGCCAGTCTTATAAAATAAGAGCACTCTAGGTGTTTTTCTATAAAACCTCGTCATGAAGCGCTTCATAACTGGTTACGATTCTCTAAAACCAATCTTAGTAGATGGCTAAAAAAAGGAGTATAAGTGACAGTGTCATTGACGTAGGCAGGGCGACTCTAAACGTTCTATCCTAAAAAGTTATATTATCTCAAAAGTCTAGTTGGAACTAACTATCCCTTTAATGGACTCAGGCTATGCACCCAGCCCTACCGTATCGATTGTTGAATAAGTTTACTATTGTCGCCAGCATTATTGGGGTAGCAGTCGCTTTAGTCGACAGTGGTTTTACACTATCAACGTGGCTACAGCACCTCTTTCATATTTTCTATTTAGCGATTATTTTACTGGGGTTTATCGCCACGATAGGGCGCTATACTCGCCGAAAATTGCCGTTGATCGTGAACAAGGTAGCAATTTTTGATTTGCTGACCGGTATAGCGATTGTCATGCTACTGGTGGTTCATTTCACGGCTTTGTGGCAATCAGGGCTATCGACGCCGGTAGATGGCTTTATCGCGATTAAGGTTGCTGTATTTGTCACCTTTGTCCGTGAAATATCTGATAATAATTTTAGTCTTAATCGTGCGTTTTTAAATCCAGCGCAGTTTTTTATCTTAAGTTTTTTATCAGTAGTATTGGTCGGGGCCTTGCTACTGATGATGCCCAACGCTACCAACGAGCCTATCTCATTTGTTGATGCGCTATTTACTGCTACCAGTGCCGTCTGCGTGACCGGATTGATTGTGGTAGATACCGCCACCCGTTTTACCACCTTTGGGCAAATGATTATCATAGGTCTTATTCAAATTGGTGGCCTTGGTATCCTGACCTTTGTGACTTATTTTAGCTACTTTTTTAAAGGTGGTATCAGCTATGAGACTCAGCTAAGTATCAGTGAGATGAACTACTCACCGCGTATGGGTGATATGGTCACCACTCTAAAATCTATTTTATACGTGACTTTTGGTGTCGAGGCGCTGGCTGCTATTTTGATTTATATCAGCATTTATGATCTACCAGGATTGAATCTCTCTGAGCGGTTATTCTTTTCGGTTTTTCATGCCGTATCTGCATTTTGTAATGCGGGATTTTCTACCTTCAGCGCAGGTTTATACGATGAGGCGTTACGCTTTAACTATCCTTTACAGCTGATTATTGGTGCCACTTTCTTATTTGGTGGCATGGGCTTTGTGATTGTGGTTAATCTGCTGCGCTATCTGCGGCACTGTACCCAAAGAGCGCTTTACCATAATGATCCGCGCTATACCTATCAGCCGTGGCTACTTAGTATTAACAGTCGCATCACTTTAATCACCTCTGGCGCGTTATTATCAATAGGGCTAATTGGGGTGATGCTATTTGAATACCACGGCATACTTGCTGAGCATAGTAGTTGGTATGGCAAATTAATAGCGGGGTTATTTACGGCGGCTACGCCGCGAACTGCAGGCTTTAATATTGCCGATATGGATGCGCTGGCGTTCCCGACTGTGATGCTAACGATTTTTTTGATGTGGGTTGGTGCGTCTCCCAATTCAACGGGTGGCGGTATCAAGACTAGCACCTTTGCTATTGCGGTGTTAAATACTTTTAGCCTCGCGCGTGGTCAGACCAAGGTGGAAGTATTCAAACGCGAAATAGCTGATATTTCTATTCGTCGGGCATTTTCGATCATGTGGCTGTCGCTATTGGTGATTGGTACGGGCGTGACTCTGATCAGTTATGATCAGCCTGAGCTTGATTTGATTAAAGTGATTTTTGAATGTTTTTCTGCCTATAGCACAGTGGGGTTGAGTTTGAACCTAACGGCTGATCTATCAACTTTTAGTAAGCTGGTGGTCACAGCCATCATGTTCGTTGGGCGGGTGGGTATGCTAACCATCTTTATCGCACTACTTAAAAATATGCGCCAACGTAACTATCGTTACCCGACTGAAGAGATTACTATTAACTAGGGTGTATTGAGTTATTATTCGATCGTCAAAGCAAGATTATAAGGGCTTAGTATTAAAACAAGACGCTTAAGAGAAGATAAGGAAGGTTATGAAATATATCATCGTAGGTTTAGGAAGTTTTGGCTCATCACTCGGTATAGCGCTCACTAGCCAAGGCCATGAGGTGGTCGCTATTGATAGCAGTATGCGAAAAGTTGAGAGCTATAAAGAAGTCATCTCGCATACCATCTGTATGGACGCAACCGATGAGTATACGGTCAATGGCCTACCGATTATTGATACGGATATAGTGATAGTGGCGATTGGGGAAGACCAAGGCGCTAACGTCATGGCGACCGCCTTATTTAAAACCCTAAAAGCAAAGCGTTTAATCAGCCGGAGTATCAACCCGCTGCACGAAAAAGTGCTACAAGCGATTGGGGTCGATGATATTTTTCATCCTGAACAAGAATCGGCAAAGCGCTGGGCAAAACGGCTGTCACTACGTTATTTCGTCGACTCTTTTTCCTTGACTGATAGCTTTAGTATTGTGGAGATTAGTATTCCAGACGCTTTGATCGGTAAAACAGTAGCTGCCTTACAGCTGGAAGATAAGTTCAATATCAAACTACTGAGCACTATGCGTTATGAGCATTACAAAGACAGCTTTGGGCGCGCTCAAAGTAGGCCTAGTATTCAAGGCTTAGCTGAACCTGAACAAGTCCTGCAAGATAGTGATGTGCTGGTAGTCTACGGCGCTAATAAACACATTAATCAGTTCTTACGTAGTGTTGGGGTTAAAGTACAGTAGCGGGCCGAAAAGTTAACCGTCAGCTATTTGAAATAGTAGATACATGAAATGATGAAGGGGAAAGTTATGAACAAGTACCGCATATCCGTCCTATGTATTGCCGGGTTGGTGTTATTCTCAGGCTGTGATCAGTCAATACAAGACCCAAACACCATGTTCTCAGAGAAACATAAAGATCCGATTACAGAGCTTGAGATAAAATCAGCGGTCGATCGTAGCCAATTTCTCTATAAGCAAACTTTTTATGTGCCGATTTACTCAGACATCTATACCGACAGAGACAACCGTCAAGTTCTGTTATCAGCCACCTTGAGTGTCCGTAACACCACTTTAAAAAAATCTTTATACATTAACAAAATAGACTATTACGATACCGATGGTGCTTTTGTCAAAGCGTACTTAAAAAGCCCGATTGAGCTACCAGCCATGGCCACACTTAATTATATTGTCGAAAAAGAAGAAGACAAAGGTGGGTCTGGCGCAAATTTCATCATCGAAGTGGAAGGCGTAGATGACACGGTAAAACCCATTATCGAAGCAGTTATGGTCGGTAATTTTAGTAATAAAGCCTTCGCATTTAGCACAGAGGGGACGCCAGTTGTGCACTAATGCAAATAAATGCCGTAATCTATCGGTTTATCAATTTGCTATCAAGTAGCAAGCCTTAACCCAGTTCATTGTGCCAAGATGCGCTATGACGATAGGTACTCTGGCAACAATGGGCTCAAAAGGTGGCCGTGGTACCAGTTGAGGTAGGGTTTTAAATAAATTATGATCTTACTCTTTGAAAGTAGGTATCCTCGTCATGCTTTTGCCGTCCATTCTGAACCTACAGTTAATTCAATTGAGAAACAGCACAGTGCTATTGGGATGAGTTTTTTACCGCCTCCCTCACACTTGCGAACAGCACGCCAGAAAAATTTACACCAGTGGCACCTTGCTGCCAGTGACCGTCTTCTATATTGAATCGACTATAGAGCAATCTTCTTGCTTTCTATCCAGCTATCAAGTCCCTGTATCCAATAGACATTCAATCAAATAAAAACACTTCAAGATCCGCATAAAAATAGCGGTATCACTAGATTACTAGTGATACCGCTAAATGATGGGATAAGTCGGAATGGTGCTAAAAATCACTCAAGATTCAAGAGTAATGCTGGTTATTTATCTTATCAAACCAAGCGTCACTAAATTCATCTCTCATAGCATTAAAACGAACATATATGCCTTCATTATTCATAGTGGCATACCAATGGTCATTATTAGAGCCTGTCATTAGTTCAAAATATCTTCCATTCACGAACTTACCTACAATGTAGGTTTCGCCTTCTAGGTAACAGTTATTACCAATTCTACACAGAAGTTTATCACCAGTATTTATCATATTTTTGTCTTCGATTTTTTTAGCCAATAGGTAGATCATTTCATGTCGTCATTAGAAACTTTTTAAGTATAGTTTCCTCAGACACAGTAGAAATAGACTAGTTATTTCTTAGCCCTCATCTTGAGTGCACTTATTGCAAAGTTCTTAAAATACAGTAATGTTTAATACAGTAATGTTTATATCGATTTTTAAGTTTTAGATAAAGTATTTAGCAAACAATTATCTGTTTTATTATATTTATAATTTAGAATATAACATCTTATTAGACAACATCACAGTAAATTTTAGTGTCAATTATTACTAAAGTGATACAGGAAATTTTTTAGCCAAGCTTAACGTTAGAAGCATGACAAAAAACGTTATACTAGCTATGGAATTCTCCATGAAGATCAATGCGTGAGGTTTTTAAAACTTATAGTCGCGGGCTTAACACTATTAGTTGTGGGCTTAACACTATGATTAAAGTTATCTCATTACCACAAATTATCGTGATCTAGAAGATAACAGCAACGACCAACGCCCTAGATTGATAATAAATAATTGATAATAAAAAATATTAAAACAACCAAAATGGCAGCGTTCAGTGATATAGAATAAACCAGTTGCTTATAGAAATAAATCGAGAAGGAGTTGAACGGTCGAAGATTTGTGCTTAGCGGTACTTGGAAGAAAAATACTGTAATTAAATAGAGTAAAAAAATTATGTTTTACCTAAGCGCTACGGCAGTGTAGTTGATTCAATGTACAAGACAGTCGCTAGTAGCAAGGTGCCACTGGTATAAATTTTTCTGGCGTGCTGTCCGCAAGCATGACGGCGCCGGCAAAAATTCATCCCAATAGCCCTTGGTTTTTCTTAAATTGGATTAATTATAGTGAAACGCACTTTTATTTAGGTTGTCGTTATGTGTTAAAGATATGTCTTGATCCCGAGCAAGCGGCTGATACGAAAATCAACGTTGTGAAGCTGACTTGCGATAAGCTGAACCTTGTCTTTGTGGTGTGACCCCAGTGAGCAGGCATCTGATGAACGCATCTTCAAAGTTAAATGATTAAAGATCCATAATCTCAGCAATGAACAGCTGATTGAGAGGTTGCTCGCTTAAAAGTAGCTTGATAACCAACTTCCGCTTGGTCAAAGCCGAAAAACAACGCATCGGTTATATTGCATGTTAGGAACTCTTCCTCACGGAAAGACATGTAAGTCAGGCTAGATCTGACAGTAGAGCTATATTTGAAGGAGTAAAGGCAAATGAAAGAGCATAAGGACCTATAAAACCAAACACTTTATAAACATAAGTCGATATAATGATAAGTAAGCTGTACTTAAAAAATTATACAAGACAAAAAAGGTTTAGATATGAGTAATGAATTAACAGGCAGTAATCTAACTCGTGCCATGTTGGACCGTGGCGATAAGCAGGTGTGGTGCGCTACAAGCAATGATAGCGATGAGGATGCTATGGCTACTATCAATAGTGCGGACTATAGTTTTCTAAGGCATATTATTTCTTTTGACAATAACTGCTTCTTTTGTAAGGAAGGACACTCATGGCAACATGCGGTACCTGTTAAAAAAATCGCACTGACTCAAGATGAACTAGGGCTGTGAGGGATGCTTTTTCATTGGCTGACTCTTAAAATCTTTATACTGTCTTTACCGTTTAAACTAAAAAAAGTGCTGTTCATCTTATAGTTAATGAAAACTGTAGTAAATACATTATAAGTTATAGCTTCAAGAATATCTGACGTAACGTTTTGATTACGCTACCATAAACGACAGTATTTCAGGTATGGTTAAGGGATTACTTCTACAGAAAATATTACGGTAGAAGATCTTTTTAGTTCAAAAACCATAGTGAGCGGTTAGGAGGTGTCAGAATGGATAAAAAGTTGACAGGTAGTGATTTAACTCGCGCAATGCTGAAGCGCGGTGATCAACAAATATGGTGTGCTGTAGAGGACAGCAATGATGAAGAAGCCATGGCAGATCAAATGAATAACAACTTTACGGCTCGTATTGTGTCTTTTAATGACAATAGCTTTTTTTGTACTGGTGGGGTCGCATGGTCGTTTGCTGTGCCGATTAAGATAAGCGCAATGACCCAGGATGATGTAAAATTTTAGACAGTCCATGTAGGAAAATTACAATAAGTACGGTATCACTGCCTAATGCATGAATACTGCGAACCTTTAGGTTGCATACTGTTATCTATGGTACGTAAGAATCTAAAAATTCCTTTAACTTAAATGAGGGTACAGAAATTTGGTACAAAGCTATCTATGATAGCCACACTTAAAAGCCCTGATCAACATCCTTGCTGATTCAATATTGGCCACAGCCATCTTGATGGCTGTTATCGCACGCTTTACCAAATCCTTCTTTAGCTCATGTCTTAAGCTCATGTCTTACTTTGGTGTGTTCCACATCCATTCTTATCATTCAGTCCAAAATCAAATTGGGACTCAATATGCGCTTCATAAGCATATTTATGCCGTTTCTAAGCGTTACGAATCAATAGAAAATGGCAAAGTAGCTCCCCATCCTCATGCTTTTACTTCAACATCCGCACATTGCTAAGTAAATACTTAAATTAAGGCTTTTATTACCAATAAAAGCCTTAATTTTACACATGTGGCTATAGAAATCATTTATTTAATGTATTGTAGGTAGTGTAAAGCCACACTAACAAATAATAGCCTAAAATACTGACTGATTAGACTGCCACTATAGCTATCTGAAGTGTTAATATTTTCGTCTTATCGTTAGCGCTAAGTATCTTCTTCAACATCAAGGTTGTTCTTATTACATCACCGTATCTAAATGAACGGTTGCCTTCTAATGCCAAACCAATCACATCGACGCCAGCGTAAAAGTTGGTTTGACCCAATTTGTGATAGAGCTATTGGCTTTGAAATTATTAGAACTACAGCCTTTTTAAAAAATATAACCATGCTTGAATATCTTCAAGGGAGAAATTAAATGTTAGTCAAAGAAGCACTATTAGATGAAGTCAAACAATGGCGCAAACAAATTCATAGCCAGCCTGAGCTGGGTTTTAAAGAATTCAAAACTGCGTCATTTATTGCCGATAAACTACAGTCTTTTGGCATTGAAGTGCATCAAGGGTTGGGAGGTACTGGGGTTGTAGGTACACTTAAGAATGGCTCAGGTCCTACGATCGGACTACGTGCTGATATGGATGCACTACCTATAAAAGAGCAAAACGATGTTGATCATAAGTCCACTCATGACAATTGTATGCACGCCTGTGGTCATGATGGTCATACCTCAGTTCTACTAGGTACAGCCAAACATCTAAGCCAACATAAGAATTTTAGTGGAACGATTCACTTTATATTTCAACCTGCTGAAGAAGTCCTAGGCGGTGCAAAAGCCATGATTGATGATGGCTTGTTTGACAAGTTTCCTATGGACGCGGTTTATGGACTGCATAACTGGCCAGGACTGCCTGTGGGAGAGATTGCGGTTAATAATGGCCCCATGATGGCGTCCTTTGATACTTTTGAGATCACTCTAACGGGTAAAGGCACGCATGCCGCTATGCCACATCTAGGGGCTGATCCGATTGCAGCAGGTGCGGCACTAATTACTAATATTCAATCTATTATTTCTCGTCGCGTATCGCCACTGCAGTCTGGTGTGATCAGCGTGACCCAGATGAACAGCGGTGATACCACCAATGTCATTCCTGATTATGCCATTTTAAAAGGGACCGTGCGTAGCTTTGATATGGACGTACGCCAATCCATGCAGGACCTGCTCACAGAGATGGTGACAGCCTTGCCACCTCTATATGGGGTTACAGGCAAAATTGATTATCACATTCGTTATCCAGTCACCACCAATGACAGTCAGGCTTATCTTGAAATCAAAGCGGCTGCAACCAAGGTGCTGGGCGCTGATAAAGTAAAAACTGATGTAGAACCATCAATGGCTTCTGAAGACTTTTCATTCATGAGTCAGGTGGTTAAAGGCGCTTATTTTTGGTTGGGTGTCGACGGTAGCAATCCTTCTAAACCACTGCATAACGCATTGTATGATTTTAATGATGATGCTATTGAGACTGGTATCAAGGTATGGGTTTCTCTAACTGAATCTGAACTACCAAAAAAATCTTAAAAAGTTCTGAACTACCAAAAATGCCCTAATAAATTGAATGATTAAGACGTGTAGGAATAATGAAATACAAAGGGAATTGCTATGAATAATAATAGCGTGCTGTCACCGAACATGACCAAGCACCTACTTGATTGGAAGCTACATTTACTGGTGATTGGGGCATCGCTACTGGCAGAATGGATAGGCATCATTAAGATTCCTATCGGCATTGGTATCTTAGTATTACTGCCTTTACTATATGCCTTTATTTTTGCAATATTATTGAATCCTAATGTTGTTCCTTCGATGAAAGCCGTCATAACCAAGAAACGAGCAAAATTTGCCAGTTATGCCATTCTTTTAAGCATCATGCCTTTTATTGCCAAGTTTGGCGTGGGTGTTGGTCCCAATATCGAAGAAATCATAGCTGCAGGTCCAGCACTACTGCTACAAGAATTAGGTAACGTAGCTACTGTACTGATTGCTCTGCCTGTTGCCGTACTGGTCTTTGGCATGGGGCGAGAAGCCATTGGTGCGACTCACTCAATTGCTCGCGAACCCAACGTGGCTCTAATCGCTGACAAATACGGGCTTCAAAGTCCCGAAGGTATCGGGGTGATGGGTGTTTATGTCATGGGCACCTTATTTGGGGCTATTTATTTTTCATTAATGGCAGGCGTCATTGCCTCTATGGAACTTATTGATGTTCGTGCGTTGGCGATGGCTTGTGGTATCGGTAGTGGCAGTATGATGGGGGCGTGTTCGGCTGCACTTGCAGAGACTGTGCCTGCTCAAAAAGAAACCATTACGGCTTTTGCAGCCACGTCTAACCTATTGACGTATGCCACAGGATTATTCGTTAGTTTATTTGTGGCGCTACCTTTAACAGAATTTTTATACAAGCTTGTCAGCAAGTTTAAAAAGAGTGATGGTGTAGACGCTACTACCGGAACAGATTTCGGTGCCGTTATGGAAGAACCGGCTAGCCTATCGACTGTACAGTCTTTTATTTTATTAGCCGTTATATGTGTCGTACTGCTATTGAGTAACTGGGTAGGACAAGGCGTCAACCCAATTACCGCTTTGCCTGCTATGATGATTCTGTTTGCCTGCTGTATTGTTGGGATATTATTAAAACAATTAATCCCAGTCAATGTCCCAGCTATTGCTTGGATATCCATTGTGGCTATTTTAATATCATTGCCACAGTTCCCATTCAATGCTTACGTTTTGGCAGAGACAGAGAAACTGGGTGTGTTGCAATTACTGACACCAGTGCTTGCCTATGCAGGGTTTGCCATCTCGCAAATGGAAGTGGATTTATTCAAAAAATCAGGATTTAAAATTGCGATCGTTGCCATACTTACTTTTACAGGCACCTTCTTAGGGTCGGCTATGATTGCACAAGCCATGCTATAAAAGCTTCTGGTGGACTGTCATAGTGAATCAAATTTAGATCTAGTATCTACCATAAAGATAACGAGCCTAGAGGCACGCTCACAGCCTCTAAGGCTATAAAAACTAACCATACTGTGTTGATCCGGATGAGAAGGGGTACATTTTTTGCTAGGTTTGAGAATGCGGATTTTACTATCACTTGACAGGTTATTATTTTCCTATATCTGCAAGCTATACGCTTAAAGCGTTAAGACGATTATGTTGGTCTAGGCCATATAAATTTAGATCGAATGTTGGTCTAATTGAGGTGTATATGAATAATAGACCAACGAATAGACCAACACAACACGTGGGATACATAGGGTTGAATAGGAATGATTCGGACAGCAGTAGATAATAAGTATAGACTGTAAGTCTTACCTGTAAAGGGTTTAAGGAGTATTTTGGAGGGGTTCGGACAGATTGGGAAAATAGGGGATAACTAAGATTGGCGGTGAAGGAGGGATTCGAACCCTCGATACGCTATTAACGCATACACACTTTCCAGGCGTGCGGTTTCAGCCACTCACCCACTTCACCGTTTTTGACGTTCAATAGCCAGCTTTGGTACCATATTACTCGAAGATGAGACGTAACAACTGGTAGCCTAACTATTTCAGACGGCCTAGTATAGCGGATACGATTTAAAATGTCACTGGTAAAAACTCTTTGTCTCATGCAGAAGGTTTGACAGGGTAATAGCTTATCTTTCTTTATCTGTAAACGCCTGCTAGGATAGCAAATATTAAAGCAAAGACTGTCAGGTATTGAGGGTAAAAAAACAATGATAAGCGTCGATAGGCCCAAAAGTGGTAGTGATATAACGAATATACTCTATGCTATATCTAGCGTTGTATCAAGCCGTCTCAGCGTTATGGTATCGACGCTGGTCAGCATGATGATAGTCTTTATAATCGCTATAGCACCGGCACATGCTGATGACCTGACTCAGTGTAGCGAGTCTTTTTATGGCGGTACTTATCCTGAATTTACGAATACTAAGCTTAGTGAAAAGACCCAGATGCTATGTATGGATGGCTTTGCTGTTATGTATTCTGGGGTCTCACGCACACCGCTGTGGGTCGCAGAGTATCTAACACGTAAGCGCTTACAACAGGCCAAACAAATCGATCGCGAAGATAGCTTTCACGAAGAAAGCCGGCTACCCCAGTCATTCCGTGCCGAGCTCTCTGACTATTCGGGCTCTGGCTATGATCGTGGACATTTAGCGCCTAATGGAGATATGGCCAACCGCAGTCAGCAATATGATAGCTTTAGCCTTGCCAATATCGCGCCGCAGTCACCCCGTAATAACCGCTATATTTGGCGTAATATTGAGTCAGCAACTCGTTATTTGACCCAGCAATATGGTGAAGTCTATACGGTTACTGGCGTAGCCTTTACTAATAAAAAAACCAAACGACTTGCCGGACGAGTATTGGTGCCGAGCCACTTTTTTAAAGCAGTCTATATTCCAGCCATTAATCAAGCAGGCGTTTATTATGCGCCCAATGACGAGTCAGAGCGCATAGAAGTCATCAGTGTAGATGAGTTAGTAGTGCAAACGGGTATTGATGTGCTGCCAGCACTTGACCGTCAACGCAAAGAACAGGCACTGGTATTGCCATTAAAAGCAGGCAAGGAGTTAGAGACATCAGAAGAGCCCAGTGAAGAGCCGACTTGGATGCTATTTGTATGGGCAATTATTGATTGGCTAATGATGCAGCTACAGGCTTAAATAGTATGAAGTGAGTATACGTTAGCAATAGTTAGTTAAAAAACAACCTATTATTAAAAAATAACACACTGCATCGTTAATAATCAGGAGACGGCAATGATTAAACCTTTTGCTAATGACCATCAAAGTATGCAAATTGGTGAGCTAGTTATCGAGAACCAAAAAGATAAAATCATTATCTATGGTGATATTGATCTACACTTTGATGTGTCGGGACATAAGCAAGCTCAACAGCTACATGAATTAACCGGTAAAATTTTACAGGCTTTTGAAAATTCTGCTGGTTATATTAATAATGAGCCTGAGTCAAAAGCAAAAAATGACCAATCAGATGAAAATATAGACAATCCTTTTATGTAACTATTTGATATAGTTCTGGTTTTATAGCAATAAGAAACTATAAAAAAACTACTAGGCAAAGTTCTAATTTTGCTTATAATAGGTTGAGACATCGCTTATGTTGCTAAAGTACTCGTTTTCCAACTGTATACCGTATCATTTATAGCAAAGAAAACTTTTAGCAAAGGATAAGCGTAATAACATAACGTTTTGAGTAATCATCGTACGAAGGGAGTCGATTTATGAAATTATTTACAAAAACTACGTTAGCAATCGCTGGTATCAGTATGGCTACAATGGCATTTGCTGCAGATCCATTAGCAAATACTACTTGGCAAACTTTTGACGAAGGCAAGCCAAAAGGTTTGGTGAAAATCACTGAAGCGAACGGTGTCTTGACTGGCAAGCTGGTTGCCGCTATGACAGAAAAAGGCAAACAATATGTTGGTATGACTATTATTTCTGGTCTTAAGTCCGACGGCAATGGCAAATATAGTGGTGGCACGATTACAGATCCTGCAAAAGACAAAACCTATCGCATGACTGCAAATTTAAGTGGTAATACACTGGATCTAAAAGGTTATATCGGTCCATTCTCACGTAGCCAAACGTGGAAAAAGAAATAAGCCAATATTTTGAATATTAAGAGCCTATTCCTTAAGAGTCTATTGTTTATGGAGAGGTTTTAATAGCAAATGATTAAAAAAATCCCGCATTACCTAAAGGTTCTGCGGGATTTTTTATATCGTCGATTTATTAAATGGCTCAAATCAGCTATTTTGTAAACTCAGGGTAAGCTTCCATACCACATTCTGCTATATCTCCACCTTCGTATTCATCTTCTTCAGAAATACGCAGACCAATGACTACTTTAATAATTGACCACACTATTAAACTGGCAATAAATACCCAAGCAAAAATTGTGGCAGCACCAGCAATCTGACCGATAAAGGTAGATGCCGGATTGGTAATCGGGACAATCAGTAGACCAAATAGACCCACCACGCCATGAACTGAAATCGCACCAACTGGATCATCAATTTTCATTCTATCTAAGGCGAGGATTGATAACACTACAATCATGCCTGCTATCATACCGAAAATAGTGGCTTGTAGAGCGGAGGGGGTTGAGGGTTCTGCAGTAATCGCAACTAGACCTGCTAATGCACCATTTAAGAGCATCGTTAAGTCAGCTTTTCCGAAAATGAGACGCGCGAGTAACAAGGCCCCAATAGCACCGCCTGCTGCTGCAGCATTGGTATTCAAAAACACTATGGCAACGGCGTTGGCACTGGCAATGTCACCCAGTTTAAGAACGGACCCGCCATTAAAGCCGAACCAACCCATCCATAAGATTAGGGTACCAAGCGCTGCCAGCGGCAGATTAGCACCAGGAATCGCCCGTATCTCACCGTTAGGACCATACTTACCTTGACGTGCCCCTAGTAGCAATACACCTGCTAGTGCAGCAGCGGCACCTGCCATATGTACGATACCAGAGCCAGCAAAATCAGAGAAGCCCAAGTCACCTAAGTTAAATAACCCAAAAACATCGTTGCCACCCCAGGTCCAACTGCCCTCTAGTGGATAGATGACACCAGTCATAACCACTGTAAAGAGTAAAAAAGACCACAGCTTCATACGTTCAGCTACGGCACCTGAGACGATTGACATACAGGTTGCCACAAAGACTACTTGAAAGAAAAAGTCGGACGCTGCAGAGTAGACGGAGTCGCCACCGAAACCATTTTCAGCCGAGGCTGCTAAGGCGTCATCTACTAGTGTCTCACCGCCTGCAATCCCGCTCAAAAATAGATCGCCACCATACATAATGGCATAGCCGCATATCATGTACATGATACTGGCGGTTGCAAACAGGGCGATGTTTTTAGTCAAGATTTCGACCGTATTTTTTGATCGAACCAATCCGGCCTCTAACATAGTGAAGCCGGCTGCCATCCACATGACCAGCGCCCCACATATCAAAAAATAAAACGTATCGAGTGCGTATTGAAGCTCAAAGATTTGGTTTTGCATCTTAATTCCCCCTTGAATTGATAATGCAGATCTCGTTATAACTGAGTTATAGGCGTGCGGTACGAGCTTGTAGCTTTAAACCTATACTTATAAAACTATGCTTATAAGCTTGTCTTCAACTTTAGATAGCGTCAGGACCCGTTTCACCCGTACGAATACGAATGACTTGTTCCAAGGTAGTAACAAATATTTTGCCATCACCAATTTTACCGGTGCTGGCGATACGGGTAATAGCCTCGATTGCAGGCTCAACCATCTCATCAATAACGGCCACTTCAACTTTCACTTTAGGTAAAAAGTCCACCACGTATTCTGCACCGCGATAAAGCTCGGTATGGCCTTTTTGGCGACCGAAGCCTTTTACCTCAGTGACGGTGACACCTTTAACACCGATATCAGAAAGTGCTTCTCGTACATCATCGAGCTTGAACGGTTTTAAAATCGCAGTGATTAACTTCATAAAAATTTCCTTATATGAGTGATGCCGAAGGTTGATATGTGCATTTTGGAGTATCGTACCGCTACCATGCTTACAGTAAGTCATTCAAGAACTGTGCCAAACCTACTCAAGGGGGTAGGTAAGTTTGGGCTTATTGGCTCGTAAACAACTGCCATAATGACAGAGTACAATGCTTATATTGTCATGATAAATGTTGCGGTTGGCAATATAAGCTGAGTGAATCAACCTTTGACGTTAGACTTAAGAGGACTTTATTATAACCAACTTTTAAGCTGCCAGGGCAGGCTATGCTGTGATGATTTAATAAAATATTATTGGGGGGCAAGGGTAGGAACAAGCGAGCAGAGATTGACGCTTTGAGTGTCGTTTAAATCCTAAATTTAAACTTTGGGGAATAGCAGGTACGGGGTCTTAGTACTGCAAAGTAGCTTTTCGGTATCGCTACCTTGGAGCAGCTCACGAAGACGTGATTGCCCAAAAGCACCCGTCATTAATAGACCAATATCATGCTTGCTTTGATAATAGTTTAAGGCTGCACTGACATCGCGGCAATCTAGCAACGCTTTTTTAGTGTTAATACCGGCTTGCTTAAGACGGGCATAAGCTTCACGTAGCGCATCACAGTTTTCAGAATTGTCTTTACCGACCATGACAATATGTACAGTTAGCGCGCGCACCATAGGCGTTTTACAAAGCCAATTAAGTAATTTATGCGCAGTCGCACGGTTATCGAAGGCAAATAAAGCCGTTGTTGGGGGCAAAAATGGTGCATGAGTCACCAAAATAGGGCAGTGACTTAAGCGTATGAGCTGGCTCAGAGTGGATTTACAGGTAACATGATGGCCAATAATAATAAGTTGCGCCTGATCATCAACATAATCAATGCTTTCGTTAAGGTTTTCGTGTCGGTGTAGCGTATACATCTTACGCTTAGGTTGATGCTGTTCGCAATAAACTGCGGCTTGATGCAGCAGGAGTTTGCCTTGAGCTTTTAGCTCAGAGTCACTTAAATGTTCTTTGCTGGTAAATTGATCAAGCAAGGTGCTCTCATCACCGATATTCAGGCAGCCTGAATAATTGACAGCTGCCTTTTTCTGGACGCTTGGCACCGCATGGAGCATACCAATAGGGGCTTGCAGACGTGCCGATGCCCACATACTGGCATCCAACACTGCTTGGACGTGATTAGGACAGTCTAAACAAGCAATGATACTATCTGGCTTTAAATTACTCATAAGGCAGTTACATCATATTGATAATGAAAGTATAGTCAGGCTCAATAACGAAATTGGTAACAGGCACGATTGTGTTAACCTAATAACGCAAACGAGTCATTAGATTTAATCCAACAGGTCAATATCGCGCTGATCATAGATAGAGAAACGGTCAATTAGTGTACGACTCTCACTACTGAGTCCTAACACTTTGACATCAATCCCTTCACGTTGCAAGCATATGACTAGCTTGTCTAAAGTATCAACGGCACTGATATCCCAGAAGTGGGCTTGACTGAGATCAATATGCACGGTGTTCAGCGGCTGTCATAACACATACGGTCAATCCAACGCGCTCTGTCATAGGATTAAGCTCGGGTATCTGAGCGGCAAATAGGACGTAAATGTGTGCTCAAACAAGAAGGGCGAAAATAAAGGGTGAAAATATAATTAAGCCGATGCTTACCCTACTATAATAATGCCCATCTTCGCTGAAGATGCGTGACAATAGCGTGATACAGGTCACAACATGCTAAACTAAAACGCTAAGTCAGCCTAACCAAGCATAGAAGGAATAGATATGACCATTCTCGCCGCAACAGAAACCTTACTTCATAAAGGCAGTGGTCTACAAGTAGTGGTCGGCTTAGGACAATCCGGATTATCAGTGGCAAAGTATCTTGCCGATCAAGGTTACCAGGTGGCAGTCACAGACAATCAGTCAGCACCTGCATTGGCTCAGGAGTTACCGGCAGCAGTTACTATTCGGCAATTTGGCGCGATTGATGCCGATCTATTACAACGAGCAGCACGCATTATCATAAGCCCTGGTATCTCCCTTAACATCGAGGCGGTGTCTGCTGCTAGACAGGCGAAGATCCCGGTAGTTAGTGATATTCAGCTGTTTTGTGACGCCTGTGAGGTACCAATAGTAGCAATCACTGGCTCGAATGCCAAAAGTACGGTGACCACCTTGGTTGGACAAATGGCTGCTGATGCTGGCGTTGATGTTGGCGTTGGCGGCAATATTGGCGTGCCAGCATTGAGCTTACTTGCTAATGCCAACATGCAGTTAGCGGTGCTTGAGCTGTCTAGCTTTCAGTTGGAGACAGTGACTCATTTAGGCGCGCAGGTCGCCACTGTACTCAATATGTCGCCTGATCATTTAGATCGTCATGGCGATATGCTCGGCTACCATCAAGCTAAGCATCGCATCTTTCAAGGCGCAAAGTCAGTGGTTATTAGTCGTGAAGACGCATTGACTCGACCTCTAGTAGCAGATAACTTACCACGGTTGAGTACGGGTATCCATGCCCCTGATAAAGGTCACTATGGTCTAATTACTGATCCTAACGGACAAATTCACCTGGCACGAGGTACTGACCGACTATTATCGGCGGACAAACTGATTATTAAAGGTCGCCATAACCTGCTCAATGCACAGGCTGCTCTAGCACTAGGTGAGCTTGCTGGTTTACCGCTTGATAGTATGCTGATCACGCTACAGCGATTCACCGGACTTGAGCATCGTTGCCAATATGTCGCAACTGCCGCTGATATTGACTATTTTAATGATTCCAAAGGCACTAATATCGGCTCAACGATGGCTGCTATCGAAGGGCTAGGTGCAGTATATGCCCCCAAAGATGGCAAGCTGTTATTAATCTTAGGCGGACAAGGCAAAGGCCAAAAATTTGGCGAATTAACCCCTTTTATCAACCAGTATGTCAGTCAAGTACTGTGTATTGGTGAGGACAGCCAGCAGATTGAGCAGCATCTACGCGCTGCCGCATTAAGTGATGAGGTGATGTTACATCAATGCCAGACACTGGAGGGTGCTTTTGCGACCATTCAACAAGTGACCGCAAGTAGTCTGTCACAAGTACAAGCGGTGTTATTGTCACCGGCCTGTGCCAGCTTTGATCAGTTTAGTGGTTATGCGGCTCGCGGTGAATATTTTAGTCAGTTAGTCGCACAGTTAGAGGCGTTTACGGCCAGCTAGCTAGGGCGTGTCATCAATTGATAATCAGGCAGCAGTATTTAATAAAGGGTAATTTGTGCTTAATACATTATGTTTGCTTGATAAAGTATTGTTTTGCTTATAGATTACTGCTACTGTCAATGATAATCGATCAAGCAACAGACCAGCCAAATCAATAGCCGGCTGACCTCGCCTTGTGACATAACAATGAGTAACAAGACGTGCTGCACTGACATTATTTGTTGCAACGCCTAATAGTTTATTAGGCTGCGCAGTTTAATGTTGTATCATGTTGCCTGACATCGCCTATCTAGTCGTATTTGTCTTGTATTCGCTATTGGTTACTGTCTATTTTGTTTTATCTCTTTTATATTTTTTAAACGGTGGCGTTTAATAGACGCCGTGTTTTTTGTTTGTTAGTGTACTTAAAAATTATGGCGCTCTCTTTCTTCTCTCGTTCATCTCGTCAATCGCAGTCAGCTACTGGCTCAGATGGTATCCTGTCCATGCCATCAGCACGTGCCATCTTATTAGCAAGTGTTGGCTGTATGCTGGTACTCAGTTTATTAATGGTGGCCTCTGCCTCTATTCCCTTTGCGCTCAGTCGCGGAATGACAGAGCTATACTTTTTTGAGCATCAGCTGATGTATATGGGTATTGGCATCTGTGTGGCGGCAGTGCCCTATTATTTCCTACCGCTACGAACCCTGTATAAAACTGAAATGCAATTTTTGCTGCTGGCCATTACCGGCGGATTGCTGTTTCTAACTTTACTTGGTACCCCTATTAATGGCTCTAAACGCTGGTTAGAGCTAGGCTTTCTTAACTTCCAAGTAGCGGAGCTGGCGAAATTAGTGATGATTGTGTTCGTTGCTGACTTTGTGGTGCGGCGCTCTTTTGAGGTACGTAATGGCTGGGATGGTTTTTTACGGATCTTTTTAGTCGTTGGTATGATAACGATGTTGCTGTTATTACAGCCAGATTTTGGCTCGCTAGTGGTTATTGTAGGGACTGTGTTTGCTATATTTTATATCGCTGGTGCCCCTTATAAGCAATTTCTAGCATTGGGCGTATTAGTCGTGGGCTTAGCGGTGCTAGCAGTGACCTTGGTACAGTATCGCCTGACACGCGCCTTATCATTTATAGATCCTTTTGATGATGTTCAGGACACCGATTATCAGCTGGCACGCAGCTTAATTGCTTTTGGTCGCGGAGAGTTTACAGGGGTTGGTTATGGTGAAAGTGTGCAAAAGCTATCGCACTTACCAGAGGCTCATACGGATTTTCTATTAGCGATTACGGGTGAAGAACTGGGCTTTGTAGGCGTCACTATGGTGCTGCTGCTTGAAGCGCTGATCATTGGTAGCGCTATGCGTATCAGCTACAATGCGCTTAAGCGTCGGCAGATGCGCATGAGCTATACCGCATTTGGGATCGGAATCGTCTTTATTGCGCAGACTATTATTAATGCGGCGATGAATATGGGCGCCATTCCAACCAAAGGTCTGACCATGCCATTCTTTAGTTATGGCGGCTCATCGATGCTAATCAGCTTAGTTATGGTCGCGCTGTTGTTGAAAATTTATAAAGAAAGTCCTGAGATAGAAAAAAGCCAGGGTCGCTATTACTAAGACCTTGTTAAGGTGTTATTAAGGCATTTTTTATTCTTTATGTTCCTGAAACTCACTGAACATATCCAGATGACTTATGCCTTGCAAAGGCGCGTTATCCCATTGGGCGATCGCTTGCTCCAGCATGCGCGCTGGCGTGTCATTATCGACAGATGGCTGTTGTAGCAGCTGTAAAGCGTTGGCAATTAGCGTGCTAGGCTTGCGAGTATCGATAGGCTGAGCGAGATTTTGCTTGGAGAGCTTTTGGCCGTCAGTATGACATATCAGCGGTAGATGATACCAACGGTCAATAGCGGTCAGGTTAGCGGCCTGCATGATGCTAATCTGAGCCGTGGTCAGCGGTAAGATATCTAAGCCGCGCATGATATGGGTAATCTGTTGCAGACCATCATCAATACTGGCCGCCAAAATATAATTAATCATGCCATCTTGACGCCGCACCACCATATCCCCCAAAGTTTGCTGGGGATTACTCCATTGCATGCCTTGAATCCCATCCATAAAACCAATCATATGATCGGGTAGCTGTATACGCAGCTTATGCTGCTGCTGATCAAGATTGGCATTTATACAACAGCGTGGATACCGTTGATTACGGCTTAGGGCGTCAGTGACGCTTTTGGGGACTGTGTTGTTTGGTGGCGCATTTTTTTGCTCTAAAGATTGTTGCTTCCTAGCTTGTTGTTGCCAATATTGCGTTAGACTTTTACGGGAACATAGGCAGCCGTAGAGTCGCGGATGCAGTACAGTGGACAAGTAGTCGTTGTAGATATCAACACGCTCAGACTGATAAATGACATCACCGTCCCAGTGCAGGCCCAATACTTCTAAATCTATCAGTATCTGCTCGCTAAACTGGTTATCACAGCGCGCGGTATCAGTGTCTTCGATACGTAGTAACCATTTGCCACCTAATGACTTAATATGGCAATAACTTGCTAGCGCAGTGGTCAATGAGCCAAGGTGTAGCTCACCAGTCGGCGAGGGTGCAAAACGGCCAATAGGCTGTGCTGGCGGCGCCCGAGTTGGAGTAAGACTATGATCATTAATGAGTGTCAAAATAGGCAGCTGTTGAAAGTAGGAGAATATAGATAGGATAAAGAAGGCGACTATAAAAAGATATTTATTAAATGCAACGAGCGACCAGTAATATGGTCGCTCGTTGTTATACGTACTTTAGTTAACTTTAATTTAAAGGCCTTTTTAAGCACCTTGGTTTTGGCGTTCTTTAATTTCAGATAAAGTCTTACAGTCGATGCACTGAGTCGCGGTTGGGCGTGCTTCTAAGCGACGTAAACCGATTTCTACTCCGCAAGTTTCACAGAATCCATAGTCGTCATTTTCAATTTCACCCATGGACTTATCGATTTTGCGGATAAGCTTACGTTCACGGTCACGCGTACGCAGGGTTAATGCAAACTCTTCTTCTTGAGTGGCACGGTCGTTGATGTCAGGCATGGCGCTTGATTCATCTTGGATATAAGTCTTTGTGCGGTCAGCTTCGCCGATCAGTTGATGCTTCCAATCCAACAAAATAGCCTTGAAATGCTCTAACTGAGCATCAGACATATACTCTTCGTCTTTGGCAGGCACATAAGGGGTGAACTTAACATCACTCGGATTCGTGGTCAGGGTGCTCATATGGGTATCCTAATTTTTCAAATTAATTCAACAAAACGACGTTTTAAAAGACAAGACGTTGTAAATTTGCTAAACGTTATAACTTGTCCTTTTACAGAACGTTTCACCACTTGGTAACGCAAGTAACACAGCTAATCTCATAGTAAGTTCATAATGATACGTTTATACCGGTATGCTTATATCGCTACTAAAGTTATTGTTTATAAAATCTTTATCTACAAAATTGTTATGTATATTGTCATGCATATTTTTATTCAAATGCTACTGCTCAAACAATGCTACAAATTACTGGTTGCGCAAGCTTAGTAGGTGGTTGGTTTAGCTATCCTAGCTACTATAATTTTTCTTAACATCCGGCCTTAGACGATACTATTTTTTAGCACATTTTACTAGTGCCGCTGCCTTTTTACTGATTATTAACTGCTAATGTACTTTGGCATCTATTTATATTAGATGACACTATTTGTTTAGTAGTTAGTCTCTGTCAGCTATAGGTAATACCGGTGCTAGGCAGGCCAACTCGTTCATTAGCTCAATAAATATTTTGGCCTAATAAAACTGGCCGTCAAGTATCCAGTCTTTTGACCCAGCTTGCAACCTGCCCATTGTTGGCCAATTGCAACCAGCGATAACCGGGGTTTGCATTATGATCGTAGGTAAAGTCATTTTTGTAGGGCTCGAACTGGTAGCAGGTAGAGGGCGTGCTATAAACAGTAACGCCTTGGCGATAGCGGACTTGTTCTTGATGAGTATGGCCGCTAATGATAACGCGCAGATGATCAAAGGGCATCATACGTTGCCAAAAGCTCTCTGTATTCTCTGCAATATGGGCGTCTATCCAGTCAGATCTCATCGGTAGTACGTGATGATGGATAGCGATTAGGGCTGGCTTATCGTCAGCTGTCAGTTGCTCACACAACCAATCAATATCGGTATCAGTGACTTCCCCTGCGACTTTACCTGGGATAGCAGAGTCTAATAATAACAACTGCCAGTAGTCAGTATCAATGACATGACGACTGAGCAAACGCTCGTCAGCCGCTTGAGCAATGGTTTCTCGCTGAAAAAAAGGCACCTCTGTCACTATTTCATCAGTCACGTCATGGTTGCCAGCGATACAGGCAAAAGGGATATTAGTCGCCTTTAGTATCTTAAAAATATGATCATAAATAGCAGGTTCAACCTGACTAACCAAGTCGCCAGTGACCAAAATCAAGTCACAGCGAATATCTTCGTTCAAAGCCTGTCGAAGGCTGGCTTCAAAATTTTCCTGACAAATAGAGTCAGTGAGGTCATCGTTTTGAGCAATAGTGCTGCTCGTTATGGGATAGTGGGCTGATAAATGTAGGTCAGTGATCTGCAAGACGTTTACGTGCTCATCTGGCGTGTAAATCCTACGGGCAGGGTAGCTTAGCATGGTCAGTCCTTTATCAGACTAAAACGAATGAGGCTGTCAGAAAACGAATAAGTAAGTCTTGGTTTTTTACTTTTCAGCGTTGATGTTATCTAGGGTATTCCAGCAACTTTATAACCCATCTGATATTACAATTAAATAATTGCCACCACTATTTGGTGTGGCAGTTGGTTAATTAAATAGGGTACTGATAATATTTAGGAAAATTTATAGCACAAAACCTAATAAATCTCTAGCTATATCTGTGAAATAAAGTTGAATAAAACTTTCACAAGGGCTCATTCGATGACAATATAGTCCCTTTAACGATGTGCCGTCATAGTCTCTTTAACGGCGTGCCGTCCAAAATTTTGAAGGCATTAATTTTGAGGTCGTTAATTTAGAGACAATCAGCGCGGCGAAAAATAGAATGGCCAAGACCAGTACAATGGTCAGTCCGGTCTGTATATCAAGCCAGATACTGCCCCAAACGCCTAAAGTGACGCCCAGTTGAGCAACGATCAGTGCGATAATCACCATCTGCTTAGGTGACGCTGAATATAGGCGCGCCGTGAGTGCTGGTAGTACTAGCAAGCCACTGATTAATAAGCTACCAACTGCTTGCAAGGCAATCGCACAGAATCCAGCCAATACCCCCATAAAAAACAGCCGCTGCCGCGTGGGGTTAATGCCTTGAATACGGGCTAACGCTTCATGAGTCGACAGTTTAATTTGTGCTGGCCAAATATAAGCTAATAATCCGAGTCCAATCAGTACACTCGTAGCAAGTAACGGCAGATCTGCCCAGTCAAGCTCCAGTAAATTACCAAATAAAAACCCCAATACATTGGCTTGTTGATCAGTAAGCTGGGTCAAGGCCAATAGTCCCAAACACAGTAGTGAGACCGCGACCACTGCGAGTACTGCATCGACTGGTAGTCGCTCATCATCGATCAACACCAGTCCTACGACCACCATGACGCTAACCATAGCGATACCAATACCCATCGGCAACTGCCACCACACCGCTAGCGCAACGCCGAGAAGGGTTCCATGCGCTAAGGCATCTGCAAAAAAGGCCATGCGTCGCCACAATACCAGACATCCAAGGGGCGCTGATAGCAGGGCTAAAATACTGCCGGCAATCCAAGCAGGGGCAATGATAGCTAACCAAGCGGTCATAATAAGTGTCCGTTAGACTTTATTTATAAAATTTAATAAAGAACTTAATAGTGAATAAGTAAGGTAACACAACCAGTTTAGTAGCTGGCAAGCTGGTATGGATGCAGCTACAACAGCTCACTTGGCGCTTGGTGTTCACAAGCGTGCGGCTGATGTACATAAGGTTGCTCATAATGATGACCAAACAATTTTTGAAACTCAGCACTGATAGCGAGGTCGCTGGGTTGGCCCTCACAGCAGATGTGTTTATTGAGACAAATCACTCGTCGGCTGCCTTTCATTACCCAATGCAAATCGTGTGACACGACTAGCATGGCGCAACGTAAAAACTCTGGCAGCTCATCAATGAACTGATATAGCCACACTTCCGTATCAGGATCCAGTCCCTGCATGGGCTCATCTAAAATCAGTAAATTAGGCTTGTCTAACAAGGCGCGTGCTAATAGTACCCGCTGAGTCTCCCCACCAGATAAGTGCAACATCTGCCGTGATAGTAGATGCGTTAATGACAAATTATCAAAAATGAATTGCCGCTGGCTATCAGTCAAGCGTCGCTTATCTGCTTGCGCCAATAAGTCCTGGACTCGCAGTGGCAAGATCGGCGGTACGGCAAAACGTTGCGGTACATAACCAAGCTGCAACGGTTGATGCGCAATAATTTGCCCTTCAGAGGGCATGATTAGTCCCAAAACAAGCTTCACCAACGTTGACTTGCCAGCACCATTAGGCCCAATAAGACTAACGGTTTCATTGACCGCAATATCAATATTGATATGTGACACCAAGCGCTGTTGCCCGATATGATAACTGACATCAGTTAAAGTAAGAAGCGGAACGTCACGCTTAGAGAACGAATCAAGCTGTTGAGTAGAGGGTGGTTGTGTAGATGAAGATACAGGATGATTCATGAGTCGGCAGCTAATAGTTTAAAAATTGATGAATGAATAAAAAAGATATTTTGCATGACGTTCTTTGTATGGCTTTAGTGGCAGGCCTGGCAAATGCCGCTAAGCTCAATGACGCTACGGGCAACGGTAAAGCCAACATCTTGCTCAGCGAAGCTCATCATTTCTTGTACTGGTAAGCTGCTACATTCTTGCACTCGCTGGCATTGGTCACAGATTAAGAAGGCTGCCGTATGTTGTGCCCGTGGATGACAACAGGGGACATAAGCATTAATCGAAGTCAGTTGATGAATCAAGCCCTCACTTAACAAAAACTCTAAGCTGCGATAAACCGTCGGTGGTGCGACATTTTTTGAGGTGGTATTTTTTGTTTCATGGACATTATTATCGGTGTCTAATAGCCGTACACGCTGCAGTTGAGTAATGAGATCATAAGCGCCAACTGGTTTATTGGCCTGCAATACCAGTTCATAGATCTGCTGACGTAAAGGCGTAAAGCGTACGCCACGCGTCCGGCACTGCTCTTTTGCTGCTGCGAGTCGCTCAACTACATCGCGCGGCGTAAAGTCTTGCACATCATGCAGATGGTTGTCGTGTACGTGATTGTCACATACATCGCCATTGGTAGATGACTCACAGCCAGATGAAGTAATAGACACTATTCAAGCTCCAAAAAATAAGTTAGCACTTTTAATTGTTATAGTATAACATAATGGAAATTAGAAAAACATAACTCTTATTATTCCTATCTATTTAACAGGACTACTTACGCATGACTTTTCATCGTCAAAATAACGATAATATTATAAATAATTTTCTTGACCCTAAGTCCTTTCTTACCAATTCATTTTTCAATAAATTTTTATGCTCAATTATACTGTCTAAACGTTTGCTGATCACAGCAATAATAATGCTAGGCTCTTTAACCTTAAATGCTCAAGCAGCAACGGTCAGTGTCAGTAACTATCCACTGTTTTTATTGAGCCAAGCAGTGACTGAAGGTTCGCCGGCAGCGAAACAATTATTACAAGCGGGGGAGGTGGGGCACCATGGCAGCATTAGCCCTGGTGATATCAAAGCCATTCAAGACAGCAAGTTTGTGGTGTGGTTTGGTGCTTCTTTAGAGAATAATTTGGCATCAAGCCTAGAGTCAGCACCTAATGCTATTGCATTATTTGACTTCAATGCTTTTAGTCGTCATCCGTTACGTGATGTCAAAGGTGTCCCTATTGCCGGCACGCTAGACCCGCACATGTGGCTCGATCCTGAGAACGCTAAAGCCATTACTCGTGCCCTCGCCGTTATCCATAGTCATGCTAACCCGCAATATAAAAAACTCTATCACGCTAATGCACAGAAATTTGCTCAGCGAATGGACAGTGCGGTGGCCAATGAGATACAGAAAGTTCAGCAGGAAAAAGGTCAAAAAGCGTATCCTTATTGGGCCTATCATGATGCTTATCAATATATAGAAGCCTCTCTACAACTACAGTTTATCGGTAGTCTGAGTGCCGATGACCATATAGCACCTAAGGCCAGTCAACTGCGCTGGCTTAACGAGCAAAGACCTGCTAAGCAAATGTGTTTGGTATCCCCAAGCAGCCCTGCTAAAGGATTACTTGCCAAGCTACAACCGGTGAATACTACAGTACAAGCCGAAGACATGAGTATGAGTAAAGACTTTGTGGCTGGCTGGAGTATTATGGCGCAGCAGATTCGTCGTTGTATTTCTTAAGAGTCGCTGTAGATCTCAAAAATAATATAAAGAGCCTATTATAAAGAGCCTATAAAGTATCGCGCTTGCTGGCTTTTAAGGTGACTGGCAATGGCCCCTAAAGTGATTATAAAAAATTATGTGGGTCGTGACTTTATTGATAAATGAGTCGTTGGTATACTCTCAACTGTAGGGTTGATAAGTGTCATACTGCACTTGCTTGACGGAAGTGTGGGTTCTAAAGTGTGCGTTCTAAAGTTATCGGCGTTTTATTTTTGGACAACAGTCGACACTAGTAGAATGCCCCATTTACGGATAAACTTGTCGCAACTATGCTACCTTATCAAAACGCGGTGGTTGCTGTATCAATGCTAGAGGATAGCCAATGACCAAACCTGCCAAACGCACGCAAAAAGATAAAATTGGTATCTATCTCAAGCGCCAAGCATGGATACTGTTCATCCTAATTATTATTGCTTCGATGTTAGATATTTTTTGGCTACACAGTGCGTTGGTTGTCGCAAAAAGCAGTGCAATCGGTGCACTACTAAGCTTTGCGACCCAAGCAGTATTTGCCGGCTTCATCTTTTGGCATAGTGGGTATCGTGCGCGCCGACATATTGTCAGCCAGTTGTATCGAGGACAAATGGTCAAGTGGCTACTAACCGTGTTGGGTTTCGCATTGATCTTTATTACCATACAGCCTTTGTCCGCGCCTGCGTTATTTGTTGGTTTTATAGTCATGCAGTTTAGTCATACTGTGATGTTATTGTACGTACGCTGACGGCAATAGACGTTACACAGTTAAATTATAAGGCCGTTGATAGTGCTAATCAGACTGCCTTATCTGCCCGCTCTTTATTTGTATCCCTTTATAATTAAGCCAAAAAGTAATAAATAATATGTCTTATAAAACCGTATTAATCACTGCGAAAACAGCAGTATAAGCCATTAAAATGAGTATTAAGCAGAGGAAGTTGATGACCGTTTGGAGAGTAAAGGTCACTTGTAAATAAAATCTTACAATTTAATTGTTCACGCAAACCTATATTAATAAACGCTATTAGCGACACCTCGTCCATATAGCGCTTAAAAAACACATAATTGACTTTACATGAATACAACGTTGCATTAATATAGGCCGCTAATTAACCTGCTTATCTACGCTGTATTGAGCGTGTGTCGTCACAAAACGATATGAGCAAACACAAATATGAATGCTTTACGCACAAGTACCAAGGGCTAGTAATGAATAATCACAAGCCCTTTTTTGATAGCTAAATTTTATAAAAAGCTAATAAAATCAGATACTTGCATTAGGTTTATGGGTTGGATGTTGTTGATTATAGGATAGTTTAGTACGATAAATTTGCACAGAACATCAGCGCTAAAAATTTATTGTGCCAAAGCTATTCATCAGATGACAACCGTATTTTTTGGTAGTTGATTAAATCGTTGATTAATAAGAAGCTTACATTATGGCAGCCGAGCAACAAACATCATCAGAATATATCTCTCACCACTTAACGAACTGGACGTATGGCTATTTGCCGGGCGAAGGTTGGAAAGTCGCATATACTGCTGAAGAAGCAGGACAAATGGGCTTTAAAGCTATTCATCTCGACTCTATGCTGTGGTCAATTGGTCTAGGCATTCTATTTTGTGTCGTCTTTTGGATGGTTGCTAGAAAGGTGACCTCGGGTGTACCGGGTAAACTACAGGCCGCCGTAGAGATTATCATTGAGTTTGTCGACAACAACGTCCGTGATTCGTATAGCGGTACCTCAAAGTTGGTGGCGCCATTAGCGTTAACTATCTTTGTGTGGATTTTCTTGATGAACTTAATGGATTTGATTCCTGTTGACTTTATCCCAAGTATTGCTGGACAAATTGGTGCAGCGATGGGCTATGATCCTCATCATGTATTCTTTAAAATCGTCCCAACCACTGATCCTAACGTCACGTTGGGCATGTCATTCTCTGTCTTTGCGTTGATTATCTTTTATAGCATTAAAGAAAAGGGCCTGGGTGGTTTCGTTGGCGAGTTGACGTTACATCCGTTTAACGCCAAAAACCCTATCGTACAAACTATTTTAATCCCTATTAACTTTATCTTAGAATTTGTTACCTTGATTGCTAAACCTATCTCATTAGGTCTGCGACTATTCGGTAACATGTATGCTGGGGAACTGATTTTCGTATTGATAGCCCTAATGCCGTTTTGGATTCAATGGGCGTTATCGGTACCGTGGGCTATTTTCCACATTTTGATTATTACACTTCAAGCGTTCGTATTTATGATGTTGACGATAGTTTATATGTCGCTAGCATCATCAACTGAACATTAATTAGACATTCAATAGGTAAATGAGGATACATCCATGGATCCAGTAGTATTAGCGCAAGCAACCTTAGATGGTTACACAGTTATCGCCGTGGCTTTGCTTATCGGTTTAGGCGCACTTGGTACCGGTATTGGTTTTGCTATCTTAGGTGGCAAATTCTTAGAAGGCGTTGCCCGTCAGCCAGAACTTGGTTCACAGTTGCAAACTCGTATGTTCATCGTGGCCGGCCTACTTGATGCCGTACCGATGATTGGTGTTGGTATTGCTATGTTATTGTTATTTGCAAACCCTCTAGGCGCTTAGTCTGAAATCTCAGTTGTAACTGCTTGACTGTCGAGCACGGTCAACGAAACTGACTTTTCATTAACAAAGAGGTGATCACGTGAATATCAATTCTACCCTCATCGGTCAAGCCATTGCTTTTGCAATATTTGTGGTTTTTTGCATGAAGTTCGTGTGGCCACCACTTATCGGCGCTATTAATGAGCGTCAGCGTAAAATCGCTGATGGTCTAAATGCGGCGGAAAAAGCAAAAGCAGATTTGGCCTCCGCGGAGCAAGATGTACAGCAGGAGCTTAATGTCGCTAAGACTAAAGCTGCTGCGTTGATTGAGCAGGCGAATAAAAGTGCCAATCAGCTGGTTGAAGATGCCAAATCACAAGCCCAAGTGGAAGGTGAACGTATCCGTCAACAAGCACAGGCGTCTATCGATCAAGAGATCAATCAAGCACGTGAGTTATTACGTGCCCAAGTCGCAGAACTTGCGGTACTTGGTGCTGAGAAGATTTTGCAAGAGCAAGTCGATATGCAAAAACATGCCAGCATGTTAGACCAACTGGCGGCGAAGCTGTAATAGTGAGGATATAATGGCTGACTTATCAACCTTAGCACGACCCTACGCTAAAGCTGCGTTTGACTATGCCAATGAACATGGGGTGGTAAAGGAGTGGGAAGATTTCTTGTTTATTGCCAGTACGATTGTCAGTGACAAGTCGTTCCACACATTGCTAGACAATCCAGCCGTTTCTGCTGAGCATAAGTCAGCCGTTTTGGTCGATCTGTATGATACACAAGTAACTGACGCTACTGACTCTGCCTTTAAGGTGTTACTGAATAATACCCAAGGGCATCGTCAAGACAGCACTACCAGCTATCCTAAAGTATCAACAGCGCTTAGCAACTTCGTTCATCAGCTGTCAGAGCAAGAGCGCCTGGCGCTGCTTCCTGAAGTTTATGAGCATTATCGTCGTCATAAGGCGTTAAGCTTAAAGCAGCTCAATGCTTATGTGACTTCTGCCTATCCATTGACCGACGCGCAGCGTGAGCTGTTCGAAACCCGTCTTGCCGCCTCGCTAAATGCCAGTGTGGTAATTCACGAAACGGTTGATCCTAGTCTTTTGGCAGGCGCTACTATCAAAATCGGTGACAAAATCATCGACGATTCTATGCGCGGCAAATTACAACAGTTAAAAACACAGCTAACGGCCTAATGTTATTTATCTTCTCATCAACGTTTACCAGTTAAGTCAGGTCGGCGTGACAATATTTTGCTAGTTTGAGTGATAAGTAGAGCGTTTAAGTCAGTGGGCGGGTTATCATAAATTAAAGGAAACCAGGCAATGCAACAATTGAATCCAGCGGAAATCAGTAATCTGATTAAGCAGCGAATTCAAGACCTTGATGCGGGTGCAACTGCAAAGAATGAAGGCACGATTGTCAAAGTATCTGACGGTATCGTGCAGATTCATGGTCTTGAAGATGCCATGTATGGCGAAATGATTGAGTTTGAAGGCGAAATCTACGGAATGGCGCTTAACTTAGAGCGTGATTCTGTCGGTGCGGTCGTACTAGGCGATTATTTAAAACTACAAGAAGGCCAAAAAGCCTATTGTACTGGTCGTATTCTTGAAGTACCCGTAGGTCCTGAGCTGCTAGGCCGTGTTGTTGATGCCTTAGGTAATCCTATTGATGGCAAAGGTCCTATTAATGCTAAAATGACTGACAAAGTCGAAAAAATCGCCCCAGGGGTTATTGAACGTCAGTCAGTAGATCAGCCAGTAATGACCGGTTATAAAGCCGTTGATACTATGATTCCGATTGGCCGTGGCCAGCGTGAGCTGATCATTGGTGACCGTCAGACGGGTAAAACAGCCATGGCTATCGATGCGATCATCGCGCAGAAAACCTCTGGCATTAAATGCGTATATGTGGCCATTGGTCAAAAGCGCTCTACCATTGCTAACGTGGTGCGTAAGCTTGAACAAACCGGCGCACTTGAATACACCACTGTAGTGGTTGCTTCAGCTTCAGAGCCTGCAGCACTCCAGTATATTGCCCCGTACTCAGGTTGTACGATGGGCGAATACTTCCGTGACCGCGGTGAAGATGCCTTGATTGTATTTGATGACTTATCAAAACAAGCGGTTGCTTATCGCCAAATTTCATTACTACTACGTCGCCCGCCAGGTCGTGAAGCCTATCCTGGTGATGTATTTTATCTTCATTCACGTCTGCTTGAGCGTGCTTCACGCGTCAACGCTGAATATGTAGAAAAATTCACCAATGGTGAAGTGGTTGGTAAAACCGGTTCTTTAACCGCGCTACCGATCATCGAAACCCAAGCGGGTGACGTATCAGCATTCGTACCAACCAACGTGATTTCAATCACTGATGGTCAGATTTTCTTAGAATCAAGCCTATTTAACTCAGGTATCCGTCCAGCTGTGAACGCGGGTATTTCGGTATCGCGGGTTGGTGGTGCGGCGCAGACTAAGATTATCAAAAAGCTATCTGGTGGTATTCGTACCGCGCTAGCGCAGTATCGTGAATTGGCAGCGTTCGCGCAGTTTGCCTCGGATCTTGATGATGCGACTCGCGCCCAGCTTGATCATGGTGAGCGCGTGACTGAACTGATGAAGCAAAAACAGTATCAGCCGATGTCTATCTCTGAGCAAGCGGCAGTGATTTACGCGTCAAACGAAGGTTTCTTATCAGACGTTCCCATTAATAAAATCGGTTCTTTTGAAGAAAGCTACTTACGTTATATGCATGACGAGCAAAGCGATTTGATGAAAGAGATTGATGACACTGCAAATTATAATGATGATATTGCAGGTCGTTTAAAGTCAGCGATTGAGACTTTTAAACAAAACCACAGTTATTAATTTAACGGGTTAAGCCGGTTTGGTTGGTTACTGCTAAAGTGGCGCGCTGTCTTTAAGAAGAATAACAGTTGTGCTGCTTTAGCCATAATCAACGGCATGTGACCGCGTAGTGCTACAAGAAATTAGTACAGTGCTTTATATTAAATATTGTTGCATTCGCCAATGCTTTTTTAACCCTCTTATATTGGAATCATTATGGCAAGCTTAAAAGAAATACGTGCCAAAGTCACCAGTATTAAAAGCACCCAGAAAATTACCCGCGCCATGCAAATGGTGGCCGCGAGTAAAATGCGCCGTGCCCAAGAGCGCATGGTCGTGGGTCGCCCGTATGCTGATAGTATGCGCCGGGTTATTTCACATTTGGTGCATGCTTCATCAGACTATAAACACCCGTATATGGTATCGCGCCCGGTCAATAAAGTAGGTTATATTGTCATCACCTCCGACCGTGGTCTGGCGGGTGGTTTGAATATTAATTTATTCAAAGCTTTAAGCAAAAGCATCAAAGACTATCAAGACCAGTCTGTACAAGCTGAATTTGCAGTTATTGGCGCTAAAGGTGTTAGTTTCTTCAAGAGTTTTGGTGGTAAAGTCACCTCAGCCGTGACTAACTATGGTGATAAGCCGACCTTTGAGCAGCTAAATGCACCGGTTCAAGCCATGCTTGACGATTATGAGAACGGTAAAATAGACCGTATCTATGTGGTGTATAACCAGTTCGTTAATGCGATGACCCAAAAGCCAACCGTCAGTCAACTGGTACCTTTACCAGAGCAATCGTTTGCTGATGAAGACAGTGGCATGCAGACTGAACTAAGCTGGGATTACATCTATGAGCCTGATATCGAAACGTTGATCGATAGTCTGCTAGGGCGCTATATTGAGTCGATTGTCTATCAAGCGGTAATGGAAAACATTGCCTCTGAGCAGTCGTCGCGTATGGTCGCTATGAAAGCGGCAACAGATAATGCTGGTGACCTAATTAACGATTTACAGTTGGTTTACAACAAGCTGCGTCAAGCGGCGATTACTCGAGAAATCTCAGAAATCGTTGGCGGCGCTGCTGCTGTTTCATAATTGACACCACCTATATATAGAAGTTCAAGGAGAACGCAATGAGTAGCGGTCGTATTGTACAGATTATTGGCGCGGTTCTTGACGTTGAGTTCAGCCGTGACGAAGTACCTCAAATTTATGATGCTTTGCAAGTAGATGGTACCGAAACCACCCTAGAAGTACAGCAACAAATAGGGGATGGTATCGTGCGTACTATCGCCATGGGCTCAACGGAAGGCCTAAAACGTAACCTAACCGTTACCAATACTGGTGCCCCTATTTCTGTGCCGGTAGGTATTGGTACGCTGGGTCGTATTATGGATGTTTTGGGTCGTCCTATCGATGAAGAAGGTCCCGTAATCGCCGATACCAAATGGTCGATTCACCGTGAAGCGCCAAGCTATGCCGACCAATCTAACAGCACCGAGCTATTAGAGACTGGTATTAAAGTCATTGATCTACTTTGCCCGTTCGCCAAAGGTGGTAAAGTGGGTCTGTTTGGTGGTGCTGGGGTTGGCAAAACCGTCAACATTATGGAATTGATCAATAACATCGCTCTTAAACACGAAGGCCTGTCAGTATTTGCGGGTGTTGGTGAACGTACGCGTGAAGGCAATGACTTCTATCACGAAATGCAAGAAGCGGGCGTTGTAAATACCGAAGACTTCACCAAGTCTAAAGTGGCGATGATTTATGGTCAGATGAATGAGCCACCGGGTAACCGTTTACGTGTTGCGCTGTCTGGTCTCACCATGGCTGAGTATTTCCGTGATACCAAAGATCCTGAAACTGGCAAAGGTCGTGACGTTCTGTTCTTTGTTGATAACATCTATCGTTATACGCTTGCCGGTACTGAAGTATCCGCCTTGCTAGGCCGTATGCCATCAGCGGTTGGTTATCAGCCAACACTTGCTGAAGAGATGGGTATGCTACAAGAGCGTATTACTTCAACGCAATCAGGTTCAATCACGTCAATACAAGCCGTATATGTACCAGCGGATGACTTGACTGATCCATCACCTGCCACTACCTTTGCTCACTTGGATGCGACGGTCGTACTAAACCGTGATATCGCCTCACAAGGTATCTATCCGGCGGTTGATCCACTGGATTCAACCTCACGTCAGCTAGATCCACAGGTCATCAGCGAAGAGCATTATAATGTGGCTCGTGGCGTGCAAGAAGTATTGCAGAGCTATAAAGAATTAAAAGACATCATTGCCATTTTGGGTATGGATGAGCTATCAGAAGAAGACAAACTAACCGTTTATCGTGCGCGTAAAATCCAGCGCTTCTTATCACAGCCTTTCCATGTGGCCGAAGTCTTTACGGGTGCCCCTGGTAAATACGTGGCACTACGCGACACTATTGCTGGCTTCAAAGCAATTATCGCTGGTGAATATGATGATCTACCAGAACAAGCATTCTATATGGCCGGCGGAATCGACGAAGTGGTCGCTAAAGCTGAAAAAATGAAATCTGCTTCAAAGTAAGTGTTCTATAACTTCAAGTTGTCTGGCAAATAGGCTATAAACAGTTTGTTTGCTAACAGCAGCGCCCAGTAGTTTTTATAGCAGTTTTTATAGTAAGGAGATAGGGATGGCAACGTTACAATGTCGCGTCGTAAGCGCTCGTGAAGAGTTGTACTCAGGCGAGATCAGCATGTTGATCGCTACTGGTAGCGAGGGCGAAATTGGGGTGCTACCCGGCCACACTCCGCTCATTACTTTGCTAAAACCTGGCCCAATGCGGGTGCAAAAACCAGATGGCGAAGAAGTCGTTATCTATGTCTCAGGCGGCGTGCTAGAAGTACAACCAAAAATGGTCACCGTACTAGCAGATACCGGCATGCGCGCGCATAATCTTGACGAAAGTAAAATTGTCGAGGCCCGCAGAAAAGCAGAGCAAATGTTGGTCAACCAGTCTGATACCTTACAAACTAACGCCGCTTTAGTGTCACTGATTGAGTCAGCTGCACAGTTACATACTATTCGTAAGTACCAAAACCGTGCTTAAGAATATTCACCTCAGAGTTTCTTTGAGCAATATACAGTAGCTATAATAAAAACAGTCCATTATGGGCTGTTTTTTTATTGCTGTTTTTTACTTGCTGTTCGTAAGTGTGACAGAGGCTGCAAAAAATATATACCAGCAGTGCCTTGTCCTTTTTAAATTGGATCGACTGTATGGTGATACTTGGTTATATTGAGGATAACAATAGCGCTTTAATAAAATGTTTGAGTGCTTATTTAAGGAATTTGTAATTAATAACTAAACCTGACTATCATATATTGTTCGTTAGGTGAAAAACACACAGTTTTTGGACGCAAACGAAAGCTTTATTAGAGATTGTTTATAGATTTTGTTAACGATGATAGGCTATAGTATGGGATGCTACACGTTTGATAGTATAATGCGCTACCGATTTTGCACCATCACGACGGACATAAATTGTTCCCTTTTATAGTGCTACTACCTTCCCTGCTATTAATTTTTCTACATTAGAGGATATAAAAATGACAATGAACGAAGACGACAACACGCCACGAATCCTGATTGTTGAGGATGATGAGCGTCTGGCTATGTTGACTCAAGACTATTTAGTCAAAAATGGCTTGGAAGTAGCGATTGAAACTGACGGTAATCGTGCTATCCGCCGTATCGTTAATGAGCAGCCAGATTTGGTCGTGCTTGATGTCATGCTTCCTGGTAGTGATGGTCTGACGGTGTGCCGCGAAGTACGCCCTCATTATCAAAACCCTATTTTGATGCTTACTGCTCGTACTGAAGATATGGATCAGGTACTTGGTTTAGAGATGGGTGCTGACGATTACGTCGCTAAGCCTGCTCAGCCACGCGTACTACTCGCGCGTATTCGTGCCTTACTACGTCGTTCGGAAAATGCCCCATCAGAAGATGTACCACAGCGCTTAGAATTTGGTGACTTAGTTATCGATAATGGCGGTCGTTCAGTAATGCTTGGTGAAGAGTTAGTCGACTTTACTAGTGCGGAATATGACTTATTGTGGTTGCTCGCCTCTAACGCGGGTCGTATCTTGTCACGCGAAGATATCTTCGAGCGTCTACGTGGTATTGAGTACGACGGTCAAGATCGTTCTATTGACGTGCGTATTTCACGTATTCGTCCTAAGATTGGTGATGATCCAGAAAACCCAAAACGTATCAAAACTGTCCGTAGTAAAGGTTATTTGTTCGTAAAAGAAGGTAATTAGTTTTACCCCACGACCCTTAACTGACTGTTCTTCTTCAATAGACTAAAAAACCAGTATCATGCTGGTTTTTTTGTGGACAGTGTTTAAGTCTCTAACGCTATATACCAGGTTATGTGGTTTAATTAAGCGATAATTATGGGCGCTAATGATATAAATAATCTATACTTATATCAGGCAGTAGGGACAAGCGCTCTCCATTGCTCAGCCTTCTTTACATAACTTATTGGCCTTAATGAGTAACCCTTAATAGGTGAACTTTAATAGGCAATCCTTGATAGGTAATTCTTAATAGATAATTTTTTAAACTTGAGCTATGGTTTCTCATACTAAAAGGCGAGCAATGCTTTTTCTGGTATTGGTTATCTTAATGATGCTAAGTGTTATGTAAAAGCGTAATAATAAATAGACATTGTTCTTAATTAATAATGACCGACACTGTCTACAGTACAGATGGCTTCGGCAAATTACTACTCAATAGATTTGGTCACGGCACGTATGTCATTAGTCTCTTCTTTAAAACACAGTATTTTTGTTCGTATTTATGCTGGACTATTAATAGTCTGCCTGTGTGTCGCATTGTTTGCGCAGTTATTGATGGACACTATCAATAAGGAGCGTGTGCAGTCGTATCGCGAAAACATGGCAACCGGTGCTTTTTATTTGGTCAGTGAAGGGGTCACTAACCAAGACAGTGAGACCCAGCGTGACTATTGGTTGTCTGATGCCAGTAGCCTATTCGGCTCGACTTTCCGTATTGTGCCCATCAATGAGGTGGACTTTAACGCCAGTGAGCTACGCCGGTTTGACAAGGGTGGCACGGTCGTGCGTTATTTCAACCAACCCACCTATGCCGATGTCTATCATCGTCTGCCAGATGGCAACAGTGTCTTAACGGCTAGGATTTCACAAGTTTCAGAGCAACAAGTGCGTGCTATGGCAGTGTTCTTGTTGGACGACTTGTCTTATTACCCCACGCTATCGGCTAAGCGTGAGCGCCTAGCTGAGTTAGAAAAGACGTTTTCTTTTCCTTTGAGCTTTAAAGGGGTCAATACACTCAATTTAGATAACGATCAAATGGCGCGCTTGCGTCGTGATGAGGTGGTTATCTTATTGCAGGATACCAACACCAGCCAGGGTAATTCATCGATCAAAATCGTTGTGCCATCCGAGATTAATGACATGGCAATCTTGATGGGACCTGTGCCATTATTCAACTGGTTTCCCCTTAATTTGATTATTAGCATGGTACTGATCAGTATGTTTTTGATCAGTCTAGGTGTTTATGCGCTGATTTTTCCGCTGGAGCGTAAGTTACAGTTGATTCAGGTGGGGGTTAATGAAGTTAGTAAAGGCAATCTTGATAGTGAGGTACAGGTGATCGGGCAAGATGAAATTGCTCGTCTGTCAGCAACCTTTAATGCCATGACTGCACATATTAAGCGCCTCATTGAGTCGCAACGTGAACTAACCCGCGCAGTTTCGCATGAGCTACGTACGCCAGTGGCACGTATTCGCTTTGCGGTAGATATGTTGGCAGATACGGAGGATGAGGACTCAAGATTCACTCAGCGTGACTTTATCGATGAGGATATTGAGTCGCTTAATGGGCTCATTGATGAGATGTTAACCTATGCGAAGCTTGAAGAGGGCTCGCCGAAATTAGACTTAGAGCCAGTAAATCTTAAAGAGCTGGTTGAGCAGATTGAGCGCGAAACCAATGCACTAGGTAAGTCTATAACAATCGTTGCTAACCCACCCACTGTCAAAGTAACGGCAGTAGCAGACAGGCGCTATTTGCATCGCGTTATCCAAAACCTTGCCGGTAATGCGTTACGCTATGCAGAGACCACTATTATTATTAGCGCTGGGGTCAAAAAGGGCAATGCCTTTGTTAGTGTCGAGGATGACGGACAGGGTATTGCCGAGTCTGATCGTGAAAAGGTCTTTATCCCATTTTCACGTCTAGATGATAGCCGAACGCGTGCATCGGGTGGTTATGGCTTGGGGCTGTCTATCGTGTCACGTATTGCGTTCTGGTTTAATGGTAGTATGAATGTTGATGAAAGTCCGGAGCTTGGCGGTGCGCGTTTTGTAATGACTTGGCCTATCAAGCCGTTAACTCAAACCATCGTTGCCGATGAGTTAACGCAGGAAAAAAGTGACCGCGACTTTGATGCTTAATTTAAGCTGATACAGGTATAGCTAGTTCAAAATAAAATAGATACATTTGTATCAGCGTGCTACTGGTATAAATTTTTCTTGCTTGCTGTTCGCACGCGTGACAGAGGCTGCTAAAAATTCATAACAGCAGCACTTTATCGTTTTTAAACTGGATTGACTATAACATCAGGCATGACAATTATTAATAACTATTTTAAATGACTAGCACTGATCATTGTTCGACTTGCCCCAATTACTTGAGCGAAGGCTTACTGATCATAGCTGATATAAATAGTATCTGAATACTGGGCAATGGGTTGAACAGCAATGAATTAAAGCATTAACTTTTACGATAAGCTAAAAGTATAAGAGGGCAAAGAATGCCGTATTTATTTGGTGGCTTGGTGCTATTGAACGCCTTAACACTGGGCTATTATTTGTTTATCGAGCAACCCACCACCACTCAGAGCTTACAGACTGCACAGGCTGAAATAACTCGCCCATTATCTTTTATCAACAGTGCTGAGCATATTCCGGCCCCTATCGGCAGTAAAGACTGATACTGACTAATCTCTAATCTCTAGTCCCTAAACTCATATTCCAGTTGCTATTATTTGAGAGTAAATCACTCATAGTTTTATTCTAAAAGCTGCTTTTAATAGCTAGTGCTTAATAGCCTATGTTCAAGAATCTTCATCATCTATTGTATTCTTAGCAATAGATAGGTCTTTGGCCTCAGCGCTTAACGTCTCAGTCTCAGAAACTTTAGAAATTAAAGGAATCCGCACACAAACTTGTAATCCACCATCCGGATGATTGATCGCTTCAACGGTGCCGTGATGCAAGCGTGCAATACGGCTTACGATCGCCAGACCCAGTCCACTACCCTGGGTAGTACGTGCGGTCTCACCACGCTCAAACGGCTGCATGATACGCTCTAGTTGGTCTTCTGCGACCCCATCACCACAGTCACGCACGCATATCATCAATTGTTCTTGCGCTTCTTTATTAACCTCATTTTCAGTGACCACATCGCTATCTTCTGGCTCAGCTGTCTCTATGAAGGTCGGTATTACAGTCGCCGATAAGTAAATTGGTGGCTTGCCATAACGATTGGCATTATTGACTAGGTTAATAACCAAACGTTTGATTGATAACGGTCGTACTGGTACTGCTTCATTATGCTCTGACTGATAAATAAACTTCATTGGCGCAAACTGCACCATAATTTCATTAAATATCACATCTAAGTCGGTTAGGCGTACTGGCTCATCGGAGCCATCTTTCATAAATGAAATAAACTGCTCTAAAATGGCGTCCATGTCCTCAATGTCATAGATTAAACCCTCACGAAAAAAATCATCTGGTAGCATCTCAGCCGTTAAGCGCATCCGGGTAAGTGGGGTGCGCAAATCATGAGAAATACCTGCGAGCATAATCGTCCGCTCTTTTTGGGCTTGATTGAGAGTGGTGAACAAATGATTAAAGGCCATATTCACTTGGCGGATTTCAGTAGGGCCTTCGCGCGTAGGCAGGGTAGTAGCATGGCCAAGACGGATATAATTAGTGGCAGCACGCTGTAGATAGCGCAGCGGGCGGTTTAATTGCCGTGCTAACAATATAATAGTTAGCAGCGTTAATATCGGGAGCCCGATCAAAAATAATATTAATAGGGTCGGGCTATATTGCGAATAATAAACCACTGGTTCGCGAATCCAAAAACTGCTATCACGGCTGTCTTGTACCCACAGCTGCGGGGTAGGTTTGAACTTGAAATAAACCTCGACCGGACGTCCTAACTGCGCGCCGATTTCGTGTTGCAAGACATCGGTAAAAATTCCTACAAAAGCCTTGTCTGCAACCAGCGGAAAGTCACCTGGGTTTTCGACCACGACCACATGTGAATGCTGATAAACCCATTGCCGTATTTCTGGATTATCTCGCCAATCTTTTTTGACACTGTTGATTAACTCAAGCTCACTGGTCAGGTAGCGTGCATGCGTTTTTAATTCCGGTAAATACAGACTACGCCAAAAAAACCAAATCGATAAACTAACACTGATGATCACAATAAAAGCGACCGTTAAAGTGGTGAGCCAGCTACTAGAGTAGGAACGTGAAAGCCAGGCTTTACGTGGTGTGGGCAGGCTTGGAGTCGTCATGAGTAGGGGCTGTTTTTACAAAGTTCTCACAAAGTATAATTGAATAGCTACTTATTCGCTATGGTGACCCTGTGGTTTCATAGGTTATAAGTGTTATTTTATATACTTTTACGAAAATAGGGTCATGAAGGGAGCGTATTGCAAAGAGTATCTCGACCATAATTCGAACCGATAAGGAGTAATCGCTATGGACCTCATTTGGTAGACGAAGGCATTTAAGCTATTGTTATAATTTAATTAAATAAACACAGTTTATGTTTTCAATAAAATAATACTATGATATAATTATGCCCTTTTTGGTATACCTGCGAAAGAGAGAATTCACATGGTTGTTATTCGTTTAGCACGGGGCGGTGCCAAGAAACGCCCATTTTATCAAGTTGTTGTTGCTGATCAACGCCGCGCGCGTGACGGTCGCTACATTGAAAACATCGGCTTTTTTAATCCGCTAGCTAAAGAGTCAGAAGAAGCGGTACGTGTAAATATGGACGCGTACAATGCGTGGCTCGAAAAAGGTGCACAACCTTCAGACCGCGTTGCTTCATTAGTAAAAGCTTATAACAAAGCTGCGGCTAGCACTGAAGCTACTGCTTAATTGCCAGTTGCCAAGTGTAGTCGTTGAGCATTGATAGCGTGATGGTTGCGTTGCATGCTTGGCTTTAGAACACATAGCGTAGCTGGTTGAGCCAGTGTACGCCATTAACTGTTTATCGCTGTTTTAATTGATTGTTTACGTTCTGACAGTCGCTATTTATCCACTGCTATTTATATCATGTTAGGTTAGCCGTTATGTCATCTGTACCAGACGCCAGCACCCTTATGAAAATCGGTCAGCTCAAAAAGCCTTACGGCATAAAAGGTTGGCTTTGGGTGTTCAGCGATACCGATGAACACGCGGAAATATTTGACATCAAGCAGTGGTGGATGAAAACGGCTACTGGTATGAAGCCGCTAACTGTTAAAGCGTGGCGTGAGCAAGGTACAGGACTTGTGGCTCAGTTTGAGCAAGTTCCTGACCGTAATGTCGCTGAAACCATGAACGGTGCCACTATCTGGGTCGCGCAAGATGTCTTACCAGAAACAGCCGAAGATGAATATTATTGGTCGGATTTGGTTGGTCTTCGAGTCATGAATGAACAGGAGCAGTATCTTGGTGATATTACTGAGATGTTTGAGACTGGTGCCCATGATTTGATGCGTGTTGCCACAACTGCTGATAGTTTAGATGCTGAAGAACGCTTGATACCCTGGCACAAGCAAACCGTGATGCAGGTCGATATGGCCAGTAAAACGGTGCTTGTAGCTTGGCCAAGCGACTACTAGTCTAACTTTAGTCGTTATTTAGACGCGTTTATGTGGGATTTAAATGTATTTTGCCGTGATTAGTATTTTTCCTGAGATGTTTGCAGCGATTCGTGAGTTTGGTATCACGGGACGTGCGGTCACTCAGACGCAAATCACGATCGAATGTATTAACCCGCGTGATTACACCACTGACAACTATCGCCGTATTGATGAACGTCCGTATGGTGGCGGTCCTGGCATGGTGATGATGGCTGAGCCATTATCACAAGCCATCGAGGATGCCCGCCTACGCGCCAGTCAGCATGGTTGCCGTATTGATAGTGAGTACTGCCCGGTGATTTATATGTCGCCACAAGGGCAGACACTCAGCGAAAGTAACGTGGTCAACATGACTGAGTATGACGGCATGATTATATTATGTGGTCGTTACGAAGGTATTGATGAACGCCTATTATCGCAGCATGTCGATATGGAAGTGTCGGTTGGAGATTATGTGCTGACTGGTGGCGAGCTGCCAGCGATGGTGCTAATGGATAGTGTGATACGTCGTCTACCTAATATAATGGGTGATGACCAATCAGCAGAACAAGACTCGTTTGTCGATGGCTTGCTCGATTGCCCACACTATACTAAGCCACATAATTTTGCTGGTATGGCAGTGCCTGAAGTACTAGTGTCAGGCCACCATGCCAACATTGCCAAATGGCGCTTTAGTCAGCAAGTTGAACGCACGCAAACGCGGCGTCCAGATTTATGGCAGGCTTTTAGGCCAACGACGCAGCAAGCTAAATGGTTAAAAGCATTGGCAAAAATAGATAAAAAGTAGTTTTGGCAAGATAAAAAACTGCTTTGATAAACAGTTAATAAATAGAATTTTGAGCAAGATTAAACAGGTCATACGATAATGGCCGTTTGCCAACCCAATTTATGTTGTGTCTATTTAATACATACTATTAATAATAGGCATGATTACTTATTACAAACAGGTGATATGCGTAAAGCCTCTATTGTCTAATGTGAGGAGATAACTCTCATGAGCAACAAGCACCCTTTGGTTCAGATCATTGAAAACGCTCAATTGCTTGAGCGCCCAAGCTTTGCCCCCGGCGATACCGTCGTGGTTCAAGTAAAAGTACGTGAAGGTGAGCGTGAGCGTCTACAGGCTTTTGAAGGCGTCGTTATTGCTAAGCGTAACCGCGGTTTAAACTCAGCGTTTACCGTCCGTAAAACTTCAAGTGGGGTCGGTGTTGAGCGTGCATTCCAATTGCATTCACCAATTATCGATAGCATTGTAGTGAAACGTCGCGGCGCTGTTCGCCGTGCGAAACTGTACTACTTACGTGAGCGTTCTGGTAAATCAGCACGTATCCGCGAAAAGCTTGGCGTCCGCCCATCAAAATCAGCAGCTCAGAAAAAAACTGATGCTGGTGTACCTGATGCGGTTAAGACTGCACCTGGCGTTTAAGCTTGCCGTTTGCCTTAGCGCCTATTAAGACGCTAAGGTGACTAGGTAGAAGTAGATACAAGCCCTTATTCATAGGTTTATCATATAAATAAGTGGGCGTACCAAAAAAGACAAAACCCCAATCTGCGCGTATGCCAGATTGGGGTTTTTGTATGTATAAGGTCTGAGTTTTTATGATTCTAGACTGTCTATACGGCTGCTTTGGTCTTTAGACTTACTGTGTTTACGTAGACGGATGTAAATGGTTTTTTTGACGGTTGCAACGACTTTTTGCTGATCGTTAACGATGTCTGTCGTGTATTCACGAAAAACCGCCTCACCCTCTTTTGCTAGATCCTGAATAGTTGCAATTTCTGTACTGGGAATTTTCATCCGGGTCCAGACTTTACTGTTGCCAGGTGCAATAAACTCAATCTGTGAGCTCTTGTCCCAAACCACATAGCTGCCACCCAACTGGTGCATAAGCATCAGCATATAAAATGGATCGACCATTGAGTATAAACTACCGCCGAACTGTGTCCCCACGATGTTTTTGTTCAGTGCGTTAAGTCCCATACTAACGACGCATAGGCCTTGATCCAAATCGATATGCTCTACCTTGATTCCAGCGCCGACATAAGGTGCATAAGTGTTAATACGTAGTTTGAGCAGGTGCGGAGTCAGTAGCGGCATAATGCCTTTTTTGGTCTTACGCTTTAGGGTCTCAAAGTTTTTGGGTAGTAAACTCATAAATCTGTCCTTTTGCCTATTGGCAATTCTGTCAGTCGTGCCTGCTTGGCTGTTGTTGGGTCTTAGTGAGCAGAAAAGCGAAAATGAATAGCAGGCAGCGCCGTCAGTGATAGGTAGGGCAATCAGCACAGAATAACGTTTTTAACCGTGATCGTTATTATTAACCGTTGCTACTAAGTAGGGTCTGAACAAAAAGTATCTATGATAATTAAAAATAATAGACCTCGCCAGTCTTAAAGCGTAACTAAAATAATGATGTATTATTGATAACTAATATTTATAACGATCCAGTATTGATCACCAATACAAAACAGGAGGCCTTGCTGTCATGTCACGTATTTGTCAAAAAGATAACTACAATATCGATAACAGAGTAGATGAGCAAGGACTATGTGAGCTTTGTGGGCGTAATGAGCTGCTATTGACTCGCCATCACCTTATTCCTCGGTCTCGGCACAATAAGCGCCGCACTCAACGCAACTTTAGTCGTGACGCTATGAAAGCGGATATCGCTATGCTATGTCGGCCATGCCACAGTCAAGTCCACTGTATTTTTGCTAATCATGAGCTCGCGAGCTATTACCATACGATTGAGCGTTTAAAAGAACATAGCGAGGTACAAACGTTTATCAACTGGGTTAAGAAACGACCTGCAGGGCTCAAAATATCAGTCAGACATTGAGAACTCTATAATACTTTATTCCACAACACTCGCATTCTAAGTTTTGATGGCATACAATGACCGCAATTTTGTGCCCGCTGGCTTATCTCACGTACAATTTTGGTTGGATAAGTCATCACGTACAGGGTAAATACCAGCCCCAGTCAATACATGGAGATGTGATGAGTAATACCCAGATTCCCCCATCAGGGTCTAGCCCGCAGCTACCGAATCCATCCGATGACCACCACGAGTTGCAAGAAGGCAGCTATGCCGAGTTGCATAAGCCAAACTCTAGTTTCAAAAACCGTGACGCTTATCTTAATCATGAACTACAAATCATGCAGCCTAAGCGCTGGCGTGCCAATTTGCCGTTCCGTGATTATCGTTTTGAGTATGAAGATACTATTCCAGCAATGGCGGCAACGATTGGCAAAGTAGTGATGGTGGGCGCCATCGCTGCGACCTTCGCAGGGCCGCTAGGGCTGGGCGAAGCATTTGTGCTAGAAAACGTACGCTATGAGCTATTAATCGTCTCTGTTTTTATTATTTTATTCTCAGGGTTCTTCTTACCAACCGCTAACCTTGCTGGTACCCACGGCCCGCTGATTCCTTTGATACCTATTGTGGTTGCTGCCGGTGGGCATCCAATGGCCTTTGGTTTGCTTATTGGTGCTTTTGGTCTCTTGCTAGCGGTTAGTAAGGGGGGGAGTTTGCTGGCAAACTTGACCAGTAAAGGCGTGTGCGGTGGTTTGTTACTGTACTTGGGCTTTATTGGTACCACCTCGCAAGTCAAAAATTTATTCGCCTGGGCAGAAGGTATTGGCATGTCGCATATTGCCTTCATTGTGATTTTGCTCACCATCGTGCTGTATGCTGTTTTAGAGAATTTTAATAAGCGTTGGCTTGCGGTACCACTTAGCTGTTTATTAGGCGGCGGGGTTGCCTTCGCATTAGGCGCACCATTTGAGTTTCAGACCGGACCTGGTTTGCCGCATATGAGCCCAGCATATTGGTGGGGCGAAAATACCGGTTGGATGCTTGGTCTGCCTACCGTCGAGAGCTTTGTCGTAGTGCTCCCATTTGCAGTGTTGGCAGTAGCGATGTGGTCACCTGATTTTTTGGGTCACCAAGTGTTTCAAAAAATCAGCTACCCTAAGCGTACCGAAAAAGTATTGATGGATATTGATGACACTATGGTCAGTGCATCCGTTCGACAGGTTGCAGGCTCGGTACTGGGCGGTGCAAACTTTGCCTCATCGTGGGGCACCTACATTGTCCCTGCAGCGATTGCCAAGCGTCCTATTCCAGCTGGTGCGGTATTAACCGCATTATTCTGTGTAGTAGCAGGACTTTGGGGCTATCCGATGGATTTGGCGATTTGGGAACCGGTGATGTGCGTGGCCTTGATTGTAGGGGTTTTTATTCCGTTACTAGAAGCGGGCATGGAAATGACGCGTGAAGGTAAAACCACCCAGTCTGCTGCGATTGTGGTCTTTGCTTCAGCTCTGGTCAACCCAGCCTTTGGTTGGTCAATTACCTTACTACTCGACAACTTAGGCTTGATTGGTTCAAAAAAGCGTAGTGCTAGCTTGAGTAAAATGAGCCGCTGGATCATTCCCACGGTCATGTTTGTGGTACTTACTGGGGTGATGGCTGTGGTTGGTATGTTACCGGGCATTCCAGCCTTGCTACCGAATTTCCGTCCTTAAGTTCGTCTTTTAAGTTCGTTGCTCAAGTGTCATTGTTTAAGCTTTTATTTGAACGCTAAAAAGTCAGCTTTACGCTGGCTTTTTTTGTGATCTAATATTAACAGCAACTGACTTACAACGGCACGGGAGTACGCTTGCAAAATTGCTGTTATCCCCCATAATTGACTGTACTACAGCATTTATTACCGCTATTACAGTACTTTTTTAAGAGCACTAGATTTATGGTTACTGTCTCAGCATCGAGTACCGTCGATGACAAGCAAGCCCGTCTTAAACATTTAATTAAGCGCCTGCCAAATTTGCCAGGGGTGTATAAAATGTTGGGTAAAAATGGCGATATTCTATATGTTGGTAAGGCCAAGTCGCTTAAAAGCCGGGTAAATAGCTATTTCGCTAAGACTATTGATCACCCGAAGACTCGAGCATTGGTCGCGCGTATTCATAACATCGAAACCATTATTACTCGTGGTGAGACCGAAGCGTTACTGCTTGAGCAAAATTTAATCAAGGAATATCGTCCCCCTTATAACGTGCTACTGCGTGACGATAAGTCCTATCTATATGTGTTTATATCAGCAGACAAGTCCTATCCACGCTTGGCTTATGGACGCGGCAAAGGCAATCATCAAAAAGGTCGTTTTTTTGGGCCTTTCCCTTCAGCGCATGCGGCCAAAGAAACTTTAGTATTGATGCAAAAAATGTTTCAGATGCGCCAGTGCACCAATACCTTTTTTCGTCAGCGTAAACGCCCTTGTTTAGAGTATCAAATCAAACGCTGCCGCGCGCCCTGCGTGGGTCTGGTGACGCCGGAAGATTATGCTGAAGATGTGACTAATACTATTCGCTTTTTAAAGGGCGATTCTAGTGATATCCATAATGCATTGATCGAAAAGATGGAAGCTTCTGCTGAAGAACTGGATTTTGAAAAGGCCGTATTTTATCGCGATCAGCTGTCTATGCTGCGCGAGGTACAAGCGCGGCAAGCGGTTTATACGGTAGAAGGTGAGGCTGATGTGATAGCGATTACCAGTCAAGCAGGAATAACGGCTGTTAATGTATTGACGGTGCGAGGTGGTCGTGTGCTGGGCGGCAAGAACTATTTTCCTGATGTCGATAGCAGTGAATCGCTAGCAGATAACTTGTCAGCCTTTATTATGTCGTTTTATTTTCAAGTGACTGATGACTTGCCTGCCGAGATTATCTTGAGCCATGAACTACCGGATCAAAGCGCGGTTAGTGAAGCCTTAGCGACTCATTTTGGCAGTAAAGTCACGATAAAAACCAGCGTACGCGAACACCGTGCAGAATGGTTAGACCTGGCAACTCTTAACGCTAATAATGCGTTAAAAACCAAGCTTGGCGATTATCTAGAGCTGCATGCGCGTTTTGGTGCGCTAAAAGACGTATTAGCGTCAGTGACAGATCGAGTGATTGATCGTATTGAGTGCTTTGATATCTCGCATACTATGGGCGAAGCAACCATTGGCAGCTGCGTGGTCTTTGACCAAGGTGGTTCGCGTCGGCGGGATTATCGCCAATATGCTATTCATGATATTACAGGCGGTGACGATTATGCCGCGATGAAACAAGTGCTCACCCGCCGCTATAAAAAGCAGCCATTACCTGACTTATTATTGATAGATGGTGGCAAGGGTCAACTGAGTATGGCAAAAGAAGTGTTGGTTGAGCTGGGAATACTGGGTGATACCTTGCTGATTGGGGTTGCCAAAGGTGAAGGTCGTAAGGCCGGCTTAGAAGTACTGCATTTCTTAGACCACGATCCACTGGATTTGCCGATGGACAGTAAAGCACTACATTTGCTAATGCATATTCGCGATGAGGCGCATCGGTTTGCGATTACTGCCCATCGTAAAAAACGTGATAAGCGCCGTTCATCATCCGTGTTAGAAGTGATTCCAGGACTGGGTGAAAAGCGCCGCCGCGATATACTCAATCATTTTGGCGGTATGCAGCAGTTATTGGGGGCTTCGCAGCAAGAGTTGGGCGGAGTGCCAGGTATTGGCCCTGTGTTGGCTAAGACCGTTTATAAAGTCTTGCATGAGTAAAGTACGGCACCCTATATAGGGTGCTGCTACACGTATAAAGCTTAATTAACCGTGCAGATACAACAGTTCAATATACCCAATAAATACCCAATAAATACCCAATAAAATTGCCGCTAGGGTTTAACGCTTAGTGGCTTTTTCTTTGATAAGTCACAAATTTAAAGTCTAAATTGCTCTTTTCATCGTGCATTTGCTCAGATTCCTGTGCAACATCAAATTCACTTGGCAGCTCTGGGTAAAAAGCATCACCGTCATCAATCATAGTGTTCACATGAGTCAGCTCAATGCGGTCAGTATATATTAAGGCCTCGCCAAATACTTGCTCACCACCAATCACCCAAATGGTATCAAGCTGTAAGTCATGCGCTAAGCTTGCGGCTTGGATAAGCGCATCCTCTAAATTATGTACCACATAAACGTTAGCGCGTCCTACCAGACCCTTTTGCTCGGCATAGTCCATTTGCGTGGTAATAATAAAGCTAATACGTTTGGGTAATGGTCTACTGCCCATCGACTCAAAAGTTTTGCGGCCCATGATGACAATGCCTTGTAAAAGGCTGGCATTAGTAGCGCCATCAGGCTGGTCAACGGGTATATCACGTGTGGTCATTTTTTTAAAGTGCTGCAAATCTGCTGAGATATGCCAAGGCAGATCGTTACCTTTGCCGATACAGCGATTATTACTGATAGCCGCAATTTGGGCGACTTGGATATTAGCATAGCTCATAGACGATCCTTTAGATTAATACGAACAACTGATATGAGAAAAATGGCTTATCTGCACAGTGAATAAGGTATAGAACTGACTAATTATACGGCAACCTTAGCTTTAATAGCGGGATGCGACTCATAGCCATCAACGCTGATGTCATCATACTTAAAAGCAAAAATATCATTGATATCTGGGTTTAGGGTCAAAGTTGGCAATGCAAAAAGCGTGCGCGTCAGCTGTAATTCGGCTTGTTCACGGTGGTTTTGGTAAATATGACAATCGCCGCCGGTCCAAATAAACTCGCCAACTTCTAATCCGCAAACTTGCGCTACCATTTGAGTCAATAGGGCATAGCTGGCAATATTAAATGGCACGCCTAAGAATAAATCAGCTGAGCGCTGATATAGCTGGCAAGAGAGCTTATTGTCTGCGACAAAGAACTGAAACATGGTATGGCAAGGGGGTAACGCCACCTGTTCAGCTTCGCAAGGATTCCAGCCCGAAACAATCAAGCGTCGCGAATTAGGATTGGTTTTTATTTGCTCGATAACCTTAGTGATTTGGTCAACACCATCATCATTATAGCTACCATCTGCACTTTTACTTGCGCCATAATTGCGCCACTGATGACCATAAACCGGACCCAAATCACCCGCAGGGCGATTGAAATGCGCGGTCTGCTCAGCAGTGGCCCACTCATTCCAAATCCGCACATTATGCTGCTGTAAATAATCAACATGAGTGCTACCTGTTAAGAACCAAAGCAGCTCATAGACGATGGACTTAAAATGGACTTTTTTAGTGGTCAATAAGGGAAAACCTGTGGCCAAATCAAAGCGTAACTGTGCCCCAAAGTGGCTAAGGGTACCGGTTCCAGTACGATCACCTTTTTCTGTACCATTTTCAAGGACGTCGCGAAGCAGATCAAGATAAGCTTGCTCGTTTTTATTATTAATCATAACAGTGCTCTTTTGTATTATTAAAGTGCAGTATCAAAAATGGTATTCAAGGAAAGAGTGCTTAATAAGCAGATTGCTTACCCCAATCATAAATACCGCGCTTATAAGCATAGACCAGGAGAATAAAGCCAAGAATAATCATCGGTGCGGACAATATTTGCCCTTTAGTCATCCAACCTAACAACACAAAGCCTTGGTCGGCATCCGGCTGGCGGAAAAACTCAATGATGAAGCGGCTCACTCCATATCCCAATAGGAACACAGCCGTCGCTGCCATACGTGGGCGCGGTTTAGAGGAATACCACCATAAAAATAGAAACAATAATAACCCTTCAGCAAAGGCTTCATACAGCTGTGAAGGGTGACGAGGCAGTAGATACTGACCATTTACCTCAATCATCAGCTCTTGCATGGCAGGATTGGTTTGTAGCTGTTGCATATCAAAGGAAGCCGCTTGCGGGAAGTAGGTCAACCAATTATAACCACCATCAGAAACCCGGCCCCACAGCTCAGCATTGATATAGTTACCTAAGCGCCCGAAAAATAGACCTGTTGGCACGCAAGGAACGACAAAGTCGAATACTTGAAACGGGGTTTTTTTATACTTACGCGCAAAGAACCACATACCTAACATGACACCGATAAAGCCGCCATGGAACGACATACCCCCTTCCCATACTCTTAGAAGATAGGCGGGGTTTTGCAGCAACTCACCAAACTGGTAAAACAGTACATAACCGATACGGCCGCCTAATATCACCCCTAACGCGCCGTAGAACACTAGGTCGGAGACCATATCAGTTGTCCAGTTATCACGCTTAGTACTGCGATACCATGCCAGCCCATAAGCGGCTGCAAACGCCAGCAAATACATCAGCCCATACCAATGGACTTCGATTGGCCCAACTGCTAATGCTACAGGATCATACTGGGGATGAATCATCATAAGGGAATCATAATATTGACAATAAGATGCCGTTCATAATAGCAAAAATCACTCCTTAGGCATACTATCATTGCGACTTTGAACAAGTTATGATCCACTGCTGATCACAGAGTCAAAGCGCTACAATAACGAGGTGAGAAAACTGATAAGTGTAGCCCATCAGTATTTGCTCACGACTGACAGAGATTAGATTAGACAGAATAAAGCTATGTTATAGTCAATACTGAAATAATTAACAATGTTTGGAATAGCCGTTGTCGAATTAATCAACGTTGAAGTAACTGTTATTGAATTATTTGTCAATTAAGTAATAACTTAGGAAATGCTATGTGTATTGTCGCCATTGCTTGGCAATTATCTGATGAATTACCACTGATATTACTGTCTAATCGCGATGAGTTTTTGCAGCGTCCAACTGAGCTGCTACATCAATGGCCAGACCAGCCCATCTATGCTGGACGTGACTGTCAAAGTGGCGGTACCTGGTTAGGTATTCATCAGCAGCAGGATTTGTCTCAAGAGCAAATATCGCAAAAGCTAGCGTCATCAGTTGTTGATAATAAAAATGATATTCAACAAGGCAATCAACAAGGCAATCAACAAGGCAATCAACAAGGCAATCAACAAGGCAATCAAAATCAATGTTATAAACAGAATGGTCGTTGGGCGGCGGTGCTAAATTTTCGTGATGGGGCGCAGGCAAGTTCTGATGAGCGCTCTCGCGGCGAGCTCGTCACTGGTTTTTTGACCGGTACCATGAGTCCGATGGCATTTGCACGGCAAATTAGCCTACAGGACTATGCTGGCTTTAATTTAATTATAGGCGATACCCAGCAGGCCGTAATCGTCAATAACCGCGGTCATGCACCGATGGCATTGCATGCAGGCTTGCATGTGTTTTCTAACGGCCAGCCTGAAAGTGATTGGTTTAAGACCGAACGGCTACGCGGAAGGCTACGCCAAGAAGTGTTGCCACTGATTGCTGAAGACAGTATGTTCGAGTATTGGCAAGACGCTGCCTTTAGCGCACTGTCTGATAACATGCCAGCGCCAATAGACCAGCTGCCAAATACTGGGTTCGGCATTGATGTTGAGCAAGCCTTATCTGCCATCTGTATCGAGCCGGCAGCTTTAACAGATCTTAAAAGCGTAATGCCAAACTACGGCACGCGCACTCAAAGCATTCTAACCCTTAAGGCAGTAAGTCTTGATAAAAACGAGGATGATAACAGCGTCACTGAATCAAAATTCATGACGACGCTTATCAGTCGCGAGTTCAACTGTGATAGTAGCTAACGTTTAGTAAACTTAATTGAAACCTGATAGAAGTCGCTTTTTTAAAGTAATAAACCCAGCACAAATAAAAATGTCCACCCTAGTATCTAATAGTTGTTAGATGCTAAAACAGACATTTTTTTAAACTATTTTTGGTCTTAAAAAAACACTACTTATTATTGAAAATAAATTTATAGCGATAAGTGATGGTCCTGTTCAGGAATAATAAGCTCTTGCTTAAGGGGCAGTTCACGCACCAATTCTTGCAAGGCGCGGCGATATACCCCACGTTTAAAATGAATCACTTGTCCTAGTGGATACCAGTAGCTGACCCATTGCCAATGGTCGAATTCAGGCTTCCCCTCATCAAAGCGAATATGTTGGGTATTTAGCTCATCTAGGCGCAGCAAAAACCATTTTTGTTTTTGCCCAATACACAGTGGATATTGTCCATGACGCACATAGCGCTTTGGCAGACGGTAACGCAGCCAATCTTGCGTTACCGCCAGCAAGTCCACATGACGCGGATGTAAGCCGACCTCTTCCCAGAGCTCGCGATACATTGCATCCGTTGGTGTCTCCCCGCGGTCAATACCACCTTGAGGGAACTGCCAAGCATTGTGACCAATACGTTTTGCCCACAGAACCTGCCCTTGTGTATTTGCCAAGATAATACCGACATTGGCACGAAAGCCGTCTGCATCTATCATGACTAAACCTTTCAAATTGTTTAAAAAACCGCTTATTTCAACATAATAGAGGTACAACAGTCATAGTTATTATAAGGTGACTGATATTATTACCATATCAAAATAAGATTCATTGCCATTATTAAACCAAGAAACGGCCAAAATGTGTAACAATATTTTGCTATAAAATGTTTCAGAAATTTAAATATTTAAAATCAAAGGGTTATCATGCTATTTCTCAAACGTTTTTACAGCTTTGGTTCAATACTATATTAATCCACTATGCATAGTTTTTGATCTGGTTCATTGGTCAGATAAAAGGTGTTATGGAAGATGACAGTTGTTCTATAAAATCCTGTTTTGGCTTATGCTACACTAGCGTGTATCGCAATTATTAAACAACGAAAAACCATCCAATTGGCTCAATCAGTGACTTAAAAAAGGATCGTTAACAATGGCAGAATCAAAAGCAAGCGTCACGTGGCAAGAAGACAAAGCTTTTATGGGGGTGTCTCCATCAGGACATGATGTGCAAATTGATGCTGATAAAGGAAAGGGCTCAAGCCCAATGGAGCTGATCTTGTTGGGGCTGGGTGGTTGTGCCAGTTATGATGTGGTGGCGATTTTACAAAAGTCGCGCCAAGAGTTAGTTGCTGTGCGTTGTGAGATGACGGCTCAGCGTGCAGAAACCGTACCCGCGGTATATACCGACATCCATATGCATTTTGTGGTGACTGGCCAAGACGTCAAAGACAAGCAAGTAGAAAAAGCCATCGAGCTGTCAGCAAAAAAATATTGTTCAGCCAGTCGGATGCTGGTACAGGGTGGGGTGAATATTACCCATGATTTTGAAATCATTGCAGGGTAGGGGAACACATACTAATGAGTATATTATTTGGATTTATCCCTGACACAGCAGCGGCAGCGATCTGGGCCATGGTGGTAGCCAGTTTACTACCGTTAGCATTTGCCATATTGTCTAAAATCCTTGGTGGCTTTAATCTAGCAGACAATGAGCATCCGCGTAATTTCTTGCAGCACACCACTGGTAGGGCTGCTCGCGCTAATGCCGCACAACAGAACAGCTATGAGACGCTACCTATATTTTTAGTTTCGGTATTGGTTGCCATGCTGTTCTTTGTGCCGCAAGTCATTATTAATAACCTAGCCTGGTTATACGTCATTATCCGTATAGGGTTTGGTGCTGCTTATATCACCAACTTAGCGACTTTTCGCTCTATACTGTGGGGACTATCGATTGCGTGTTGCCTAATGCTATTTTACTTAGCCATCAGAGTTAGCGCTTAGCCTTATGGTTTCTACAATGAAAGTCGCTATTTATTAGGGCGTATTGAATGTTCAACACGCCCTAATAATATACAGTAATAATATGCTTATCATTACTGCGCGCTCATTTTTAGCGCAGTAATGATAGCAGTTTTATTTTTCTCACGTTTAATATCGTCCCACAAGGTTTGCGCCTCGCTATAACCTTTAGTCAGCATACCCAACCACTGTTTGTAACGGCCTACCAATATCACCTCGCTCTTGGCTTGACCTTCTAAGAACTTAATTTGATGGGGTATCAAGGCCTGCCATGATAACTCTCTAGCATTGCCTGCAGTAGTGTTTACTGAGTTATCTGCTGAGCTATTTATTAAGTTATCCATTAAGTTATCTACACGCGCTACTAAATCTGGACGAGTAATCGCCCCACGACCTAGCATCAAATGCGCTGTACCAGATTGTTGCATACAAGCGTGTGCTTGCTCAGTGGTCCAAATCTCACCGTTAGCGATTACGGGTATCTTGAGCGAGTTAAACGTTTGAATTTTTTCCCAATAGGCGGGTGGCTTATAACCCTGCGTTTTAGTGCGGGCATGAATGGTTAGCCAATCTGCACCACTATCGGCGATAGCGCTGCGAATATCATCCATCCTAGAAGTATCGGTATAACCCAATCGAATCTTTGCTGAGACCGGAATATGAGCGGGGACGGCTTGGCGTACGGCGCTGATAATCTCATAGAGTACGGCAGGCTCATCTAACAGTACTGATCCGCCCCGATGACTGTTCACAGTCTTGGCAGGACAACCAAAATTGATATCAATAGCAGGTGCGCCGAGCTCACACGCATAAGCGGCATTCTCTGCCATTAATTGCGCTTCGCTGCCTAATAGTTGGACATGAATAGGGGTGCCGATAGCAGTTTTGGCATCATTATGTAGTTCAGGTACGTATTTATAAAAAACATGTGCCGGTAATACATGCTGGGTCACCCGAATAAACTCACTAACTGACCAATCATAAGGACGCCCCAAATCATAGGCAATTTGGGTTAGGATTTGCCGCATTAAAGGATCGGACAAGCCTTCCATAGGTGCCAATAAACGGACTGGCTGCGAAAACAGTTGCTGTATTTTATATTGCACGGGTAATAAATCAGGGTGTTGAGTATTGTTCATTAGAGTCTGTTCATCTATGCTTATTCGGTGGCGTTTATGTATAAAATTAATGATGTTCAAATTAGGCTAACTAATAATTATAAAATTAAATAGTTAAAAGGTACTTAAATATTAACTGCCATAAATTACTTTTTTACCGGCTTGTAGCCCTGAGATTAGGCTTTGAATATTATGAATATCTAAATTGCTTTGGGCACGTGTGCAAGCCACATACAGTAAGCGTAATTCTTCAGGGCTGATCTTAATCCCATTGGTCGTCACATCATAATAAAAGTCATCATCGAGTTGCACGCGCCCCCATTCAAGGCCTTTGGCTTTATGGGCGGTTGAGATGACGTAATCTGCATTTTCAATACTGGACAAGCTATTAACAGCTTGAGTGAGCACATTGGTACCATGGTCATCAACCAGCTTCACCAAGGTCTTGAGATCGCTACCTTCAGAGGTTTCAGAATATTCTTGCACATCCGACCAGTTATAAAAATAAGCCAGCTCAGGTACGCCATAAGCAGACTTACCATTTTTCAAGTTTTCTGCTGCCTGACAGAACTTAAGCATGCGATCTGTATCCGCTTGTAGCGCCACACGGTGACCCAGTTTAAGTCCGGTCAATAATTGTGACATAGCGGCAGCATTGGTACGGCAAAGAATGGCATCTTTTTTACTATGTACTCTACCTTTTTCAGTAGAGGAATGCTTATTGGGATTGCCTATTAGGGGTACATCTTCTTGCAGGGCCTTTAATAAAGTATTGGCAACCTCAGCAATCGGTTCACCAAAGCGAAAGGACTGGGTCAATAAGGTTTGTGGTAGGGGCAGTTTTTTCATGGCATTGACTGCGCCGCGCCACTCATAAATCTGCTGGTGGGCGTCACCAACATAAATAACTTGCCTCGGCTGCTGGGTCAAAATCCCCATCATTAATGGATCAGCATCTTGGGCTTCATCAAATAAAATAAAATCAGCTGGAATACTAGGTTTGGATAATGCCCAAAGCTTTAGATAAATGTCATGACCGATACCGGCCGGATGACGCGCATCGATAGACTGTAACCAACGCTGTTCAACAGAAGGATAAAGCATTTCACGTAGTTGTTCAGCGTCAGACTCATCAAGCCAGCTTGGAAACAGCAAGTGCCTTGGGGCTGGATAACTGGCATGAGTACTACAAAAATTGCTGACCGCGTCACTGACGAAGCGCGCCAGTCTCGCTGGTGTTAGAGTGATATATTTTTTTATCCCATCCATTTGCCGACGGACTTGCACCGGTTGCAAACCTAAATCATCACCGAGTCGCTTAGGTGAAAAGCGTGGTAGCGACAGTTTGGCGGTTATATCGCGAGGAACATGTCTATAAGCGAGTGAATGAAAGGTGCGGCAATCCACATGCGATGGGAATTTCTGCCGGGCATCATTAGCAATGGCTTTGTTAAATGCTAAATATAAGCCGCGACCACGCAGTCGCTCGCCAATAAGTTTTAGCGTAGTCGTCTTACCTGCACCCGCATAGGCCACCACTTTAAATGACTTTTGGTCCATCGCCATATTGAGCGCATTGAGCTGCTCATCGGTGGGGTTGGTCATATAAGCGGGCATAGATGCGGACATAATAATGTTACCTAAAATACTAGAACATGGCTATAAAGTAATGGGGGTAAAAAAAGCCACTGAATAGACAATGGCTGACTGTTGAATAATGATTGTGACAGTAAGTAAGGGTAATAAACAGTAAATTAATAGAGACGTTGATAAGTGAGTGAGCAATACTAATCTATAGACTCTATGATTATGATCGGTTATTTATGATCTGAGACCTCGTGGTCTGGTGATAACTCAGTATCGCTATCTTCTTTAATCAATACTTTTGCTAAAAATAATCCCAGTTCAAACAATAACCACATTGGAATTGCCAACATTAACATCGACACGCCATCGGGCGGTGTGACCACGGCAGCAACCGCAAAACAACCGACAATAATATAACGACGCTTATCTTCTAGGGTCTGAATGGAGACGATGCCGACTAATATCAACAGCAAGGTCACCACCGGAATCTCAAAAGTTATCCCAAAGACCATAAATAATTTTAAGGCAAAACTCAAATAACTATCAATATCAGTCATCGGTAATACGTTCTGCGGTGCGAACATGATAAAAAACTTTAATACCCCTTTGAGTACCACAAAGTAGGCAAAAGCGACCCCAGCATAAAATAAAAATATCGAAGATATTAAGACAGGAATGGCAATTTTCTTTTCTTTTTTATATAAGCCAGGAGCGACAAATGACCAAATTTGATACAAAATATAAGGCATCGCAAAGAACGCTGCAACAAATACGGTCAGGCGTATCGGTGCCATAAAGTTGGAGGTAATGTCAGTCGCAATCATAGTCGAATTAGCGGGCAGCTGTGCGACCAAGGGGTCTGATAAAAAGTTATATAAGTCGCGTGAAAAACCTACCAACACTAAAAATATTAGTAGAACTGCCACACATATTTTAATCAAATGTACTCGCAGCTCAATCAAGTGCTCAGTAATTGGCATGTCAGCAAGCGTACTTAATATATCATCAGACTTAGCACTACTGGCAGTATCTGTTTGGGTGTTTGTACTGGCCTTGGATGTATCGATTTTAGGGGTATTGGGTTCTGCGTCTGCTAATTTTTCTTGTCGACTTTTTTGTCGTTTAAATAGACCCATTAATCCACCTCCTGTTTGTGCAAAGAGGGAGGCTTATTTGGTTGATGAGTTAAGGTATTTGCTGCAATCGTATTTGCTGAAATGTCACCTGAGCGATCATCACCTGAGCGATCAACCGGCACTTTTTTATTTAAACCCGTATGCAGTAGGATATCAGCTTGATAGTTAGGGAGGTAGGGAGGTGAGGGTAGACGACGGGCTTTGTCATAGGCACCAAGACGAAACCACATATTCTCCCATGGTTTGGTAATAATGGGCTGAACGGTTGGATTGGGGTTTTTCGCCACATTTTCATTACTGACATCATTGTCATTACTGGTATCGCTGCCATCGAGTCCATCAGCTCCAGATGAGGGTGTCGCTGGCGCTTGACTGTCTCGCCCTTGAGGATAATCTCGATCTTGCTCATAGGAATAATCAAACTCTGCTGGTATAGGCTGCTTTTTCTCAGCTTGATTCTGATGAGTAGTGGTTTTAGGCGTGGCTTCTAGCTCTTTATTTTGCGAAGACTCAAACTCTTGTATACTGCCACGCATTTCTGCTATTTCACGCTTCATATCCGCTTCAGTCTGGCGAATTTTGGCAAGTTCATTTTGCATTTGTTGCCGGGTTTCAGCCAAATCAAGCTCAGCTTCTATCTCGGACTGGAGGGTGGATACTGTTCGACGAATTTTGGCATACCATTTTCCAGCCGTACGCGCTGCCTGAGGCAGTTTTTCTGGGCCTAGGACTATTAAAGCAATGACGCCAAACAAGAGTAACTCAGAAAATCCAATATCAAACATAATGGTGAAACATCGCTATTTAAACGCAGTAGTTAAGAGAGTGTACATCTTATACCTGGTGCTTATCATCAGCAGGGGCGGGACTAATATCAATGTCATCAATTTTAGTGCTATCAATATCATTATTAGCGCCATCAATATTAGGATCAGATGAGCTGTCTGGCGCGCGCGAGCTGGCATCATGGTCAAGAACATGATGTTTCTTCGCCTGCTCTGTATTCTCGTCCTTGACCGCCTCTTTAAAACCTTTTACTGCACCACCTAAATCTTTACCAGCATTTTTAAGTTTGGCAGTGCCAAATACGACAACCACCACAACCAATAAAATCAGCCAATGCGTAATGGAAAAACTACCCATAACGGTATCCTTATATTTTGGTGAAACCATTCTATGTATTAGTATGTTGAGTCTATCAGGCCAATGATAACTGTCAAATGTTAAAGTTTGATGTCAACGGTTATCGGACTAACCATTTTATAGGTAACAAAGCTTATTATAACGTGCGCGGTCGTCAAAAAGGTGAAAACAACACTAATCGCACACGGCTAGTAGTTAATCTACCACTACCGAGCAGCTTTTTCATCAATACCTGATAAGCCAAAGCGCCGTCCCAACTCAGTCAATACGGTATCTGACTCAATGTCGAACCATGCCAGTCCCACTAAAGTATGAAACCAGACATCCGCTACTTCATAGATCAGCTCATTACGCGCCGCATCATATTGCGCTTTGTCTGTTTGCTCATTACTACTGGCCAAGTCTTTGGCCGCAATGATGCTTTCGGTGGCTTCCTCACCTACTTTCTCCAATATTTTATTGAGACCGCGGGCGTATAAGCTAGCTACATAAGAGCTATCGGCATCAGCGTGCTTACGCTCAGCTAACACCTGATCAAGCTGCTGCAAAATAGATTCCGCGCGATTTTTAGCAGTGCTAGCAGTTTCGATTGCGACACTGGCCTGACTAGTAGGACTAGTAGGACTAGTATCAGCAATTTGAGGGCTCATATTAGTGGATTTATCTACGCTATGTTCATCCGAGTGATGGTCCTTTGCACTATAAATATCAGCAGGATCTTTGATGACCTTATCGACGGTCTGCCAAGTTGGCTCTGATCCTGTCACATCTAGGCGCTGATAAAAACAAGACTCGCGTCCAGTATGGCAAGCGATACCACCAACCTGGGTAACACGAAGTACGATCACATCTGCATCACAGTCCAGGCGAATGTCATGCACGTGCTGAGTATGACCTGAGCTTTCACCTTTATGCCATAGTTTAGCGCGCGAACGTGAAAAATAAACGGCAGTCTGGGTCTGCGCTGTCAACTGTAGCGCTTCGGCATTCATCCAGGCCATCATCAAAATACGTCCCGACTGCTGATCTTGTGCAATTGCAGGAATCAGTCCGTCAGCGTTAAAATTTATCGCAGTCAACCAAGCAGGTAAAGTCATAATCTATCTGTCATCTTGTGAGTAGTAAATGAATAGTGAGAGTGATAATAAGTAAGTCACAATCAAACTTGTGGCATAAAGTCTGTGTTACTAAAAGATTGGGAGCTAATTTTTAATGGCAAGGTTTAAGGTAGCATCAGACCTTAAACGGCTATAGCTCTAACGGAGCTCTAATGCGGTTTTGATGGTGGTATTAAGCGCCGTCACTTTATTCGAGCGAAAGTCGAAATTGATAAAGTGCAGTCGCGCTCTTGCCACCAAAGAGCCATCATGCATACGAGTAACTTTAATCACTATATCGCCATCGTTATCAGACAATCGCTCAACGCCCACCTCAAATAATAGCTCCTCACGCACGCGTACACGGCCATTAAAGCTGAGCTGCAAGTTATTAACGAGTAAACCTTGATAGTCAGCATCAATCTCTTTAATACTTCTAGAGTGCAAAAAACGTTGCCGTGCTTCAGTCAATAATGCAGTGAGAGATTCAAGTGTCAAATGTTGACCCGCATCGATTTCAGTGTTGCGCACGCGCATAACCGTTTCAAAGACAAACACTTCATTATCGAAAGCTAGCTCTTGGTCTGACACTATGATCTCCTACATTTTATACATAATGGCTTATATTTTATAAAGACTTATATTTTATAAAGACTTATATTTTATAAAGACTTATATTTTATAAAGACTTATATTTCATAATGACTTATATATAATGATTTGCGCCTAGCGTACAAGCGCCCGGGATGCGGGATGACAGTATCGTAATTGTCTATGACCACACAATAGCTAGCCCGCTATTTTATACCCCTACTATTTTCACATATGGTGCAGCAAGCTATGGTTTGTAAGTTTATATGCAAACTCTGTTACTACTTAAACATAGCTTAAGCTGACATACAATCTATTTAGGTGTGAGCGGTTGGATTAATTATCACCTCTAAAAGATGGCCTTAATTATACCTTATCTGCAATTTCATAAAAAAATAAATTCAATATAAGTGCTTAAATATAAGTGCTTAATGGTCAAGTGAAAGGGTTGTGTATCAAGGGCGGAACCAATAATTGGTATTGGGCTATACAATTTTACTGCTTAACAGTAGCTCATGTTAGTAAATGCTTATAGAGCATGCTAAAACTTTGCTTGGCAAAATAGTCTCACATCTGCTAAAATAGCGCCTCCCACCTCGAGGCAAATAGAGGGTTAGTTGCTATTTAAATAAAGCATACTAGCATCTGTTATTTGACGACCAGGTTCTAACAAAGATAAAGAGGCAATCACTCATGAAAGTGAAGATGAAAACCAAACGCGGTGCCGCCAAACGCTTCAAAAAAACAGCGAACGGCTTCAAGCGCAAGCAAGCATTCAAAAGCCATATTTTGACCAAGAAATCAGCTAAGCGTATTCGCCAGTTGCGCGGTCTTAAGATGGTGGACAAGTCTGACGAATCAGCAGTTCGTCGTATGTGCCCATACATCTAATTGACTATTGTCATCTACATTTTATTTGACTTTGCAATCTGACAACTTTGTTTGTCGCTTAATACTGATTAAAAATATCTTGGAGTAAGTTATGGCCCGTGTAAAACGTGGTGTACAGGCAAATCGCCGTCACAAAAAAATCTTAAAGCGTGCAAAAGGCTACTACGGTGCCCGTTCACGTGTTTACCGTGTAGCGGTACAAGCAGTAACTAAAGCTGGTCAATATGCATATCGTGACCGTCGCAATAAAAAACGTACTTTCCGTCGTCTTTGGATTGCTCGTATTAATGCTGGTGCACGTTTAAACGGCCTAAGCTATAGCCGCTTTATTAACGGCATGAAAAAAGCCAACATCACTGTTGACCGTCGCGTACTTGCTGACATCGCCATGCATGATGCAGTTACTTTTAGCGCCTTGGTCGAAAAAGCAAAAGCGGAATTGGCATAAATATTTACCCTATTTGAGTGCTTAATTCATAATATTGTAGGTTATCCTACAAGTTAAGAGTCATTAGTATTTAAATAAGTCGGGTCAATATTAATTGATAATACTATGTTAATAAAAGCTACCGCTGGTCGGTGGCTTTTTTTATATCACTTATTCAAATCACTGATTTGCATTAATGATTTGCATTGGTACTTAATTTTCTTTATGGTCGTCTAAATATTCAAGCCATTGTTTTCAATAGTTTTTGTTTGAAAAATGATTGGATAAATGGTTTGTAATATTTGGTCACATCCTTACAACTAATAGTTTGTTTAAATCAGGAATGATGCGTCTTATGACTACCCCTGCTGTTAACGCCGATTTATCGGTGCTACCGACCTTATCCTCTGAGCTAAATGAGCTTAATGAAGAACAACTGACCCATTTTGCGAGCTCAGCTGAAAACTTGATCGCACAAGCTGCTGAAATCAGGGCGCTGCAAGAGTTACGCGTGCAACTTACGGGTAAAAAAAGCCTGTTAACCGGCTGGTCAAAACAGCTAGGCAAGCTTGATAGCGGCGATAAAAAAACTTATGGCGGCTGGTTACATCAAGTGCGTAGCCGTATTCAGCAGTCGCTTACCGAACAGCAGCAGTCGTTAGAGATTGCAGCTCTGAACGCCAAGTTGGAAGCCGAGCGTATTGACATCACCTTGCCGGCGCGCGGTAGTCAAAAAGGCCATTTGCATCCGGTGACCATGATTACCCAGCGTATGCAGCAGTTTTTTATCCAAGCTGGCTTTAATGTGGCGACTGGCCCTGAGGTTGAAAGTGACTATTACAACTTTGAAGCGCTAAACATTCCGTCGCATCATCCAGCTCGTGCCATGCATGATACTTTTTATTTTGATGCGCACTATCTATTACGTACTCACACCAGTCCAGTACAGATTCGCACCATGGAACAAACTGCGCCGCCCATTCGTATTATCTGCCCAGGCCGTGTGTATCGTAATGATTCAGACCAAACTCATTCACCGATGTTCCATCAGCTAGAAGGCTTGATGGTTACTGAGTCGAGTACCTTTGCTGAGTTAAAAGGCTTAATTAGCGAATTTTTACAGGCGTTTTTTGCCAAAGAGCTGACGGTACGTTTCCGTCCGTCATTCTTTCCGTTCACTGAACCATCGGCTGAAGTCGATATTTTAGATGATAATGGTAAATGGCTTGAGGTAATGGGCTGCGGTATGGTGCATCCACAAGTACTGATCAACTGTGGTATTGATGCGGATAAGTACACCGGCTTTGCTTTTGGGATGGGTATTGAGCGTTTTGCAATGCTATATTACGGCATTGATGATTTGCGTTTATTCTTCCAAAATGACGTGCGCTTCTTAAAACAGTTTGGCTAAACCAGTTAAGTGTTCTAAGCACACGAAGACCAGTACTGACACACAAATAGCGCCGCTGTAATGGCAGTTTTATTACATTTATTTTGATATTTTGATCCGAGATATTTATGAAAATTAGCGAACAATGGCTACGTCAATGGGTAAACCCTGCTAACACTAGTGAGCAGCTGGCCGAACAGCTAACTATGGCGGGGCTTGAGATTGATGATCGCTATGCCGTTGCACGTCCATTTAGTGGTGTGGTGGTCGGTGAGGTAATCAGTGTCGAACCGCATCCTGACGCCGATAAACTGCGCGTGACCCAGGTCAATATTGGTAGCGATCAGCCGTTACAGATTGTTTGCGGCGCGCCCAATGTTCGCGTTGGTATGAAAGCGCCGGTTGCCACTGTTGGGGCAGTATTGCCTACTAATGACAGCAGCAATGATAAAGCGGGCTTCCATATTAAAGCCAGCGAGCTACGCGGTATTGCTTCAAATGGCATGTTATGCGGCGCTTCTGAGATTGATTTGACTGATGCACTAGATGGTTTGCTCGAGCTGCCTGATGATGCGCCGATTGGTACTGATATTCGCGATTATCTAGGGCTGGACAATCAAATATTTGATATCTCTATTACCCCCAATCGCGGTGACTGTTTTAGTGTGCGTGGTATTGCTCGCGAAATATCGGTCACTAATGATTTACCTATGCAGCTGCCCATTATTTCTACTGCTGAACCAACACCTACTAATCATGCTGTCGGCGCGCCTACGGTAACAGTAAGTGCTACAGAAGCGTGCCCGCGCTATTTATTGCAGTCTATTAATAATATTGATCGCAGTATTGACAGTCCAAAATGGCTGCAAGATGCGCTGATTCAGTCAGGGCTACGCTCGCACAACTTCTTAGTTGATGTGACGAATTACATACTGATGGAACTTGGACAGCCGCTACATGCCTTCGATGCCGATACTATTGTTGGTGATATTATTGTTCGTTTAGCGCAGCCACAAGAAAGCGTGACTCTTCTTAATGAACAAACTATTAGCCTAACTGGCGATGAACTAGTAATCGCTGATGATAAAGGCGTACTGGCGCTGGCTGGTATCATGGGTGGTCAGCGTAGTAGTGTCACGAATAGCACCATTAATATTGTGTTGGAGAGTGCATTTTTTAGTCCATTGGCTATCGCCGGGCGTGCGCGTCGCTTTGGTCTACATACTGATGCTTCACAACGTTTTGAGCGTGGAGTTGACTTTGAATTACCAGCGTTGGCGCTGGCACGTGCTTGTCATTTGATTACCAGTATTACCGGCGGTCAAGCAGGGCAAGTAGCCACTGTTGAGCATCGCAATCACCTGCCTGCACGCACACCGATTATCTTGCCGATAGCCAAGGTTGCTGCTGTTATTGGTATTGATATTGAACCAGTAATAATGATACGCATTTTAACCCAGTTAGGATTTATCGTAGAACAACAAACGGATTCATTGATCTGCACGCCACCATCGTACCGCTTTGACATGAGTATCAAAGAAGATTTGATCGAAGAAATTGCTCGTATTTATGGCTATGATAATATTCCTAGCACCTTGCCGCACTTGCAAGTTAGCATGGATTATGACGATACCGCAGATTTGACTCATGAGATGAAACTAGCGCTGGTCGATACCGGTTATATGGAAGCCATCAGTTTTAGCTTTAGTGATGCTAAGTTAGAAGCATTGATCGATGATGAAGCATTAGGTGAAGTATTAGCACTTGCCAACCCGATCTCTAGTGATTTAGCAGTGATGCGCCGTACTTTATTATCTAGTTTATTACCTTGCGTACAATACAATCTTAACCGTCAGCAATCACGGGTACGATTTTTTGAGACTGGTCTTAGCTTCGTGGGTCACAGTGTTAGCGAGTTGGTGCAAACACCTAGTATGGCTTTGGTAGCGGTCGGTGATATTTGGGATGAGCAAGCCTATCAAAATCGCGCGATAGATTTTTATGATCTTAAGCACGATGTTGAACAGCTGCTACCCACACAGCTTGATAGCGCACGCATTCGCTATGAGCGTAGTGAGCTAGACTTTTTGCATCCTGGTCAAAGTGCTAAGTTTTATATCGATAATCATTACATCGGTTGGTTGGGTCAACTGCATCCCAACACGGCCAAACAGCTCGATCTACCAGCAACTTGGGTCGCGCAATTGGCGTTAGCCCCGTTACTGACCCTAGCTCGTGAGCAACACCCGATAGCAACACCAAGTAAATTTCCACAAGTGCGCCGTGATATAGCTATTTTGATAGATAGTGATATTAGCTTACAGATCTTACAGGCAACCATACGTGAGACTGCAGGTAAGCTGTTGACGAATTTATGGTTGTTCGACATCTATCAAGGCGAGAATGTGCCAACTGGTCAGCGTTCATTAGCATTTGCGCTAATATGGCAAGACAGCACACAGACCTTATCTGATGAGGTAGTAAAAGCTGCAACTGACACCGTTATTCAAGCACTGACTACACAGCATGGCGCGCAGCTTCGTGACAGTTAATATTAAGTCATACTTCAAGCTTTTGTTGCTATAGTTAAAATACCTTAAAAATGCGACGGTACTGCGGGTATAAGCTTTTTGCAGCCTCTGTCTGCGTAGGCACAGCAAGCAAGAAAAACGTATGCCAGCAGTAGGTTATGTATTGATATTACTTCTTATTGACTATATAAGACCTTACTTTAAATGAAATAATAAAGACCATGATGGCCAAAAACCAGTTAACTGCTTATTAATAAAGGATTTTGTGGAAGACTTTATTAATAAGACTGCAAAAAACCTTTATAATAGCCATGATCAGTAATTGTATCGCCGAATAATAAAACCCGCCATCACGACATAGCATAGGAGTCGTACTGTGAGCACCCTAACCAAATCTGACATGATTGAGCATTTGATGAGTCAGCTCAACTTAACTCGCCAAGAAGGGCGCTGTTTGGTGGAGAATTTTTTTGATGAATTGACAGAAAACTTAATCGATGGCAAAGAGGTAAAGCTTTCAGGTTTTGGTAATTTTGAGCTTAAAGATAAAAATACCCGCCCAGGCCGTAACCCAAAAACAGGTGAACCGGTTGCGGTCTCTGCACGTCGGGTAGTCACCTTTAAAACTGGTCAAAAATTTCGTCAAAAAGTTGACGAGCATTTATTTGATGTGTAGTTAGTAATTGCAACTATCAATAAGCCGAAACCTACTTGTTGATAAAAATTCTATGAGTGGATTTAGCTTTTAGCTTTTGACTAATACAAAACTGACGTAGAACCAATAGTTCAGTACATATTGGCTCTTAGATCTATAATAACTATCTTTTAAGAGAGGCTTAGCGTATTGACGCTAGGCCTTTTTATGTTTCAGAGTGTAGGGTCTCAAGCAACCAGTACGTCTCTAAGACAGTGCTGAGCTAAAATAGTGCTGAGCTAAAATCATGCGTTCGATTTAAAAATAAATAATAGTGATGCATTTTGATTAAACAGTGACGCTGAAATTTAGGTGTCGATTTGATGCTGAGCTTGGCAGTCCACAGCCAAAAACACGACGGCATCATGATTTACAGTTACTTGAAACCCGTGAATTAAAGCATAGAGAGTGGTCCAAATGGTCGATGAACCAGGCTTCTCTTAATGAACAGAATGCGGCAGTTTATCTCAAATACTCTACCACTGCTGATTTTAATCCGTACTTGATGAGCGCTGAATCCGCACGCGGCTTAATGACTGAGCTTAGTGTTCAACGAAGCTAGTGAGGTGAGCAATAAAGCAGGCATCAAAAAAGAGAGCATAGGCTCTCTTTTTTATTTATAGTATTAGACATCCATTATAATCTTAGCGACCATAATAGTAATAAAAATTACTGAGCTGGTTCTTCAACAACAACGTCATCAGCTGCGTCAGCGGCTTCAGTATCGCCAGCCATAGTGCCGTCAACAGGTACTTCAGCATCCATTTCAGTAGTCGCAGTAGCGGCTTGAGCATCAGCAATTTCAGCTTCAGCAGTAGCAACAGCAGCATCAGCTTCAACAGTAGGCTCGCCGTCAACAGCAGCTTCGTCTAGCTCTTGTGAAGCATCTTGCACTTCTTCTTGCGCGTCAGATAAATCTTCAGCAGCGTTTTCTTTGTTGCTGTCACAGGCAGTTAAGCCCATAGTTGCAGTCATAATACCAGCTAGTGCAAGTAATTTAAGTTTCATACTATATTCTCCGGAAATTGAAATGAGCCGTAGCAGCAACGAGGGGTTGAAACTTCGATATATCTCGAATTTCCGACTCCCTTTAGTCACAGCTACTCAGCTTTCACGCATTCTATATCTTTTTTTTTCAAAAGAAAAGAGTTACTACACTTTGGTAACAATAAAGTAGTAAACGTCGTTTCTCGAGTTTGCTTTGATATAAGTTTTAATACAATATTTTAAATCAATTTAAGTATACTTAACAAAACTGCTGCTTTTTCAGCTAGATTTATCATATTTTATATCATTTAACATGATTTGAAATCACTCGTTTCAAAAATCTTAAGTGATCTAGAATATAAATAAAGTCTAAATAAGTTCTAAATCAAGTTATTAAGATAAATAACTATTGAAATACTTAACAGCAGGTAACGTATAGCTAAGGAAGAACGCTATGAAGTGGCAAGGCAGGCGAGGTAGCTCTAACGTCCGCACAAGTAGTGGTGGTGGCAAGGTGATTGGTGGTGGTATTGGCGGTATTATTATTGCTGGTATTCTATGGTTAGTGTTTGGCGTAAATCCAATGACCGCGCTACAGACTGGTCAAGTTGTAGCGGGCGGTGGTACCAATACATCGACTGAACCTGCCAATGATGATAGCCGTGATACTCAGTTTGTTGAAGTAGTGCTTGCTGATACCGAGGCGGTTTGGCATCAAGTATTCAATGAAGGCGGTGGCACTTATCAAGAGCCCTCATTAATCTTGTTCAATGGGCAAGTCAGCTCTGCCTGTGGTAGCGCTACAGCAGCTACTGGTCCATTTTATTGCCCTGGCGATCAGACTGTGTATTTGGATACCTCGTTTTTTTCAGAGATGCGCCAAAACCTGGGTATAACTGGAGACCAACAAGGCTCAGGCGATGAAGAAAATCAGGGGAAAGCTGGCGACTTTGCTCAAGCTTATGTTATCTCACACGAGGTTGGTCATCATGTCCAGACCTTGTTAGGTATTACTCAGCAGGTTAATGAAGCCGGTCGTCAAGTCACGCGAGCGCAGGCTAATAATTTATCGGTATTGCAAGAATTACAAGCCGATTGCTTCGCGGGGGTTTGGGCGAATCGGAATCAGCAGCGTGTACAGTTCTTAGAAGCGGGTGATGTTGATGAAGCGTTAAGTGCTGCCGGTCAAATTGGTGATGATCGTCTAGCTCGCGCTAGTGGTCGCGCTGTAACGCCAGATAGCTTCACTCATGGTACCAGTCAGCAGCGCATTAATTGGTTCACGCGCGGCCTTGAGAGTGGTAATGTACAATCATGCGATACCTTTAGTTAGTGGGGCCATATAGTAGTAGTGGGGCCATATAGTAGCGGGGTCCCCTCACTGTGGGAAAATACGGTTAAAATAAATGCCAACTAAAAAAGCCTGCAATCAAGATTGCAGGCTTTTTTTCTAGTTCTATCTATATAATAACTAAAATTATAATAACTAAAATTATAATAACGACAATCGTTCAACCAAAAAAACTCAACGAATGCTAATTACTTAAATTGTTAGATAGTCATTTAATTCTGGTCAATAATGTAACCACCTGCGCCACCTAGTGCAGCACCAGCTAATGCACCACGAGCGATATCCTTGCTATCGCCTTTACTTCTGATAAGTGCACCGGCAGCAGCGCCAGCAGCAGCACCTTTAGCCGTATTACTAGCATTGCCAAATGGACTAGAGTTACAGCCACCCATGATAAGAGCTGAGCTTGTAATAGCAGTCATTGCAAGAGTTTTAGCGAATTTCATATTGTCACCTATTAGGTTGTCAAAATTAAATAAAATATTTCTATGGCTACAGGTTCTGACAAGGTCTAACCTTAGAACAAGTTCTAACAAGCCAGTTTTAAGGCAGACGAGATCAAAATTTTTGGTAATCACTTCGACTTCATTTATAAATTAATTTCTCGCATCACAATAGATTAATAGTTATAAATTAATTAAGTGGCTGGAAAGTCATATTAATCAATAAAGTAGAATCGTACTGTGTCTAATAGTAAACTATTCACTTATTATTGGTCGTAGTAGAAACGCTAATCTTTGCAAAGACCCTGTAAGAGATGTTACTTCAATATATCATTGGTTGTGGTTTTGCTTAATGTTATTGTGTTTGCATTGTTAATACGCTGACTTTTTTGTAGACATTACTAAAAGCCAAACTAAAAAAGACCGCATTAAAGCGGTCTTTTTTTACTGAATAATAGAAACTAAGTTAATTTTAGTTTTGTGACTTACGCTTCATTTGCTCAAAAAATTCATCGTTAGTCTTAGCTTCTCTGAGTCGGTCGAGTAAGAACTCAGTCGCTTGTACACCATCCATCGGTTGGAGCAGTTTACGTAAAATCCAAACTTTACGCAGTTTATCTTCATCAAGTAAACGTTCTTCTCGGCGTGTACCCGATCTTTTAATATTGATCGCTGGGAAGACACGTTTTTCAGCTAAATCACGATCTAGAGTGATTTCTTGGTTACCGGTACCTTTGAATTCTTCAAAGATAACGCTATCCATTTTACTACCAGTATCAATAAGGGCACTGGCAATAATGGTTAAGCTGCCGCCTTCCTCTACATTACGGGCAGCACCAAAAAAGCGTTTTGGGCGTTCAAGTGCATTAGAATCTAGACCACCAGTTAATACTTTACCTGATGATGGAATAACCGTGTTGTAAGCGCGAGCAAGACGAGTAATAGAATCTAGTAAGATCACTACATCTTGTTTGTGTTCTACTAGGCGTTTGGCTTTTTCGATAACCATTTCAGCCACTTGTACGTGACGCTGCGGTGGCTCATCAAAAGTTGAAGCGACTACTTCACCACGTACTGTGCGTACCATTTCGGTCACTTCTTCTGGACGCTCATCGATCAGTAAGACGATCAGATAACACTCAGGATTATTACGAGTAATGGATTGCGCGATAGTTTGTAGCAGCATTGTTTTACCGGCTTTTGGCGGTGCCACAATAATAGAGCGCTGCCCTTTACCAATGGGTGCAATCAAGTCAATGATTCGACCCGTCAAGTCCTCAGTGGTACCGTTGCCAAGCTCAAGCTTAAGATGCTCAGTGGGGAATAGTGGGGTTAAATTCTCAAAAATAAGCTTATGACGTGAGCGATCTGGGGTATCAAAGTTGATCTCGCCAACTTTTAATAGCGCAAAATAACGCTCAGAGTCTTTTGGTGGGCGAATAGTGCCAGCAATACTGTCACCAGTCTTTAAGCTAAAGCGTCGAATTTGACTTGGGCTGACATAAATATCGTCAGGACCAGCTAAATATGAGCCTTCAGATGAGCGCAAAAAGCCAAAACCGTCCGGAAGCACTTCAAGTACGCCGTCACCATAGATGGCTTCGCCGTTACGGGCATGCGTTTTTAGGATAGCAAAAACAATGTCTTGTTTACGGCTACGCGCCATATTATCAAGACCCATGTCTTTGGCAATGGCCAATAGCTCAGCGATTGTTTTCTTCTTTAATTCAGTTAGATTCATAGATAGGTCATTAGCAATTTATCGGGTGAGAATTGCCAGTAGCTGGACAACCCACGACATTGATTAATATAACGGAAGTGTAGCAATAGGGTATGTACACGGAGTTGAGTTTTGAGATAGTATTGATTTTTACGTATTAATTTATCACCGGCTGCACACATTGTGGCAGGATGACAAAAAGTGAATATAGAGAAGGTTACATAAGAGTCAAAGAAAAGAACTCAAGATCAATAACTTTATTCAGTAATTATGCTTAATGACAACAATTGTATTTTTTGTTGATAAACACTGGGAGAATAGCGACAAGGTACTTATGAAAACAGTTATGTTTCCCTTGTCAGCAGACTATACGGTTATCATGATGACATTGTCAATAATTTTCGTTAAAAAAGTCGCAAAACCTAACTTTTTGGTTAAAAATACAGCAAAGAAGCCACTATCTTAAATAGATAATGGCTTCTTTAATCATGCTAAAAAGCATTCAGTCAATTCAATACTTTAGATCTATAATATTACAAATGTTTATCAAGTACTTTTGCCAATTCAGCTTTTGGCTGTAAGCCCATCACTGAATCAACTTTTTCGCCATCTTTGAAGACAAACAATGTTGGGATATTACGAATACCAAAACGACTGGCAGCTTGTGGGTTATTATCGACATCGACTTTAACAATTTTGACCTTGCCTTGATAGTCAACGGCTAAATCTTCTAAGATAGGGGCTATCGATTTACAGGGTCCACACCATGTGGCCCAAAAATCGACTAGCACCGGCACATCAGAATGTAACACATCTTGGTCAAAGTTAGCATCGGTGGTATTAATAATAAGATCTGACATATTTTTTCTCTCTTGTTCTACCATGTCTATCGCCATCGAATGGCACGCATGTTAGTTAATAATGTTTAAACAACTATTACTCTGACAGCGAGTAATGAATGGCTAAAGAATAGTTAAGAACGGGTTAAAATGTGCCATTATATTAACATGTTTGCCAAGTCTTAACAGTGACAAGCAGGTTAAATTATTCAACAATTACTATTAGCACAATAAATCGAAACATAACGAAACAGGTAGTGTTTGGTCTGTTACCTACTGTAGTTGCTGTCATCTTAACGCGAAACTAGATTTAGTATTAACTATTACTCTCACATTTCAATCCACTAAAATAAGTAGCTATTTTTATGCCCTTTACTGATGAAGAGACAACGGCCCTCAACCTACAAGAAAGTATCTATCCACTTGAGTTTTTTCAGAGATTTGCGAAACAGGTTACCGTTTATGAGGATGATGATATTTGGGTAGTCGACAAGCCTGCAGGGCTACTTAGTGTCAAGGGCAAAACTTTAAATGTGAGTTTACTGTCACGACTTGAACGTGCAAACCCAGCGGTAAAACTGATTCATCGTCTAGATATGGATACCTCAGGGCTGTTGATCTTCGCTAAAAACGCAGCAGCACAGACCAATATCAGTAAGCAGTTCATCGAGCGCTTACCACAAAAGAAATACCAAGCAAGAGTGTTTGGAGAGTGGGAAAGTGTTGGTGCGACTGGCAAAATATCAGCACCAGTACGTTACGAGCCAGCCACTAAGCCGCGCCATATCGTCGATCCTAACTGGCAAAAGCACGCCCTGACACTATATGAGATACTCGCACATGAACAGTGCAATGGGCAAATAGTCACACGGGTAGCGCTTAAGCCCGTGACAGGTCGTAGTCATCAGCTGCGAGTACATATGGTGCACTGTGGTCATGTGATTATCGGAGACCCGATCTATGCAGAAGATACGGCACTAAATATTGCCCTACGGCTTAATCTACACGCCCAGCAGCTGCGGCTTAAACATCCAACGCTTGGTGCCTGGATGGATTGGGAAAGCCCAGTACCTTTCTAGAGCAGTTAAGTCTAGAGCAGTTAAGTCTAGAGCAGTTAAGTCTAGAGCAGTTAAGTTAGAAAGGCGAGGATAAAAATAAACAATAGTGAGGCAGAATAGGCTGACGATACAGTCGTTCTTTTGGCAGAATGTACCACCAAAACCGTTTATAGTTGTATGAGTTAAGGACAATTGAGCAATAAACAAGGACAAGATTATGGTCGATAACACCCTATCTCAGCCGCGCAGTGATAGCTATAAGCGTGCACATAAAAGTAAAGATGCCATTAATATAGATCCTAATAAAATTTCTAACAAAACTGCCAATAAGAAAGCGGCGAGCAAAGGGCTTAAAGGTTTATTGACACGCTCAAAATCACAATCCAAGACTACGGCAGATTATGAGGTACTTATCATTGGTGCCGGTATTGCCGGTATTGGTATGGCTTGCCATTTACAACAGCAATCAGGCAGAGGGCTGTTTAGACGTAGCAGCCCCAAAAAGCGTAAATCTATAAAACAAAATACAATCCAGCGATTTTTAGTATTAGAGAAACGCGCTGATTTAGGAGGCACGTGGGATTTATTTAATTATCCTGGTGTCCGCTCTGACTCTGATGCCTTGACGTTTGGCTACGGCTTCCGACCGTGGTTAAGTCATAAAATGCTAGCAAAAGGTGTCGACATTAAAAGCTATATTGCCGATACTGCCCGCGAATTTAAGGTCACAGAACACATTCGCTATCAGCATGAGATGCAGCAGCTGTCGTGGTCAAGTGCCACTCAGCAATGGACGGCGATGATCAAAAATCATAGTAATGGAGAGGTGTTGACCTTAACGGCAAACTTCGTTGTCGGCGCGACCGGTTACTATGATTATGACACAGGCTATAAACCGCATTTTGAAGGCGAAGAACAGTTCAAAGGCAATATCGTGCATCCGCAGCACTGGAAAAATGTGGCTTATGATGATAAGAAAGTTGTCGTCATTGGTAGTGGCGCGACAGCCATGACTTTATTACCCGCACTGGTCGATGAAAGTAGCGAGCAATGCGCTCGCCACGTTACCATGTTGCAACGCTCACCGACTTACGTCGCAAGTGTGCCAGGCGATGATTATGCGCTTGATTGGTTGTCCGGTAAGTTTTCGCCGTTATCAAAGCGTCAAGCTTATAGCTTGCTACGCACGCGCAATGTGATGTTCCAACAAGGCGTCTATCAGTTAGCGACTCATGCGCCAAAAGTAATGAAGGCATTTTTAAATCATGGCGTGAAAAAGAACCTCAAGGGTAGCGGTGTTGATGTCGGGCACTTTGCGCCCAGTTATAACCCGTGGGATGAACGCCTATGTGCGGTGCCGGATAGTGACTTATTTTTGGCATTGCAAGGTAAGCGGGCAGAAGTCGTCACTGACAAAATCAGTCATTTTACTGAAACGGGCATTGCACTGGTATCTGGCAAGCATATTGAGGCGGATATTATTGTTACGGCCACTGGCCTCAAATTACAGATGCTAGGCGGTGCTGCCTTGTATATTGATGGACAGCAGGTAGATGTAGGCGCCCGAATGACTTATAAGGCGGTACTGCTTGAGGGCGTGCCTAATATTGCGCTAATGTTTGGCTATACCAACGCTTCTTGGACGCTGAAAATTGATTTGGCCTGTCAATATGTAGTACGTCTACTCGATTATATGGATAAGCACAATTATAAAACAGTCTGTTCGCAGGCTCAAACTGAGCAAGAACAGGTACAGGTAAGGCCAGACACAGTACTAGGCGCATTATCAGCAGGTTATGTTAGCCGTGCAAAAGACGAGTTACCCAAACAAGGCGATCGCTATCCATGGTATGTAACCCATAACTATGTAAGCGATCGCATTATGCTGAAATACCGTAAAATCAAAGATGATTGGTTACATTTCTCTCGTTAATTGACTTTAATGAAGTCTGTCACTTGTTTACTTAAGATTTGCCATAAAGTGTCTTGTGCGCTTCTACTGCCCCACGCATTATGCGGGCTAAATATTACACGCGGATGATCTCCTAGGCTTAAAAGGGGGTCATCGTTAGTGATGGGCTCTTGCTCAAACACATCGCTGCCATAACCCAGAATCTGCTCACCATTGATAGCATCAGCAAGTGCTTTGCTATCCACAATGCCACCGCGCGCCACATTAATAAGCAGGGTTTTTTTGGCCATTTTGGCCAGCGACTCTTTATTAATAAGGTGCTTGGTATGTTCGTTTAACGGACAATGCAGGCTAATCACATCAGCACGAGCCAACACCTCATCAAAGGCCGTATAATCGTTATTACGCGGCGCGCGCCCTTGATGTTCTGCCCACAATACGGTCATGCCAAATGCTTGTGCAATTTCAGTGACTCGTTTACCAATAGTACCCACCCCAATAATACCTAAAGTCTTATCTTCTAAATCTACCAGTGGGATATCAAGCAAGCAAAAGTTGCCATTAGCCTGCCAAGTGCCATCGACGACTTTGTTATGATAATACAGACCGGCGCGCATGGCGTTGAGCATCAGCATAAAGGTATGCTCAGGCACACTTTTGACGGCATAACCAGCAACGTTATATAAGGTTACATTATGAGCCGCACAAGCGTCTTGGTCGACATTGTTCATACCGGTAGCAGTCAGTTGAATGAGCTTGAGCTTGGGTAGCTTTGCAATCACTTCAGCACTAATCTGAACCTTGTTGGTAATGACAATCTCAGCATTTTGGCAACGTTCAATGATAAGGTTAGAATCCTTGGGCGTGTCGTCATAAAGAATATAGTCGCTAACCCCAGTCGGTGCTGACAAGTCTACGCCATCAGAAAAAGTCCCTTTATCTAAAAATACCGCTTGCATATGTCTTCCTTATTTATAAGTTATTTTGAATATTCAATCTAGTCGTTATCAGCTTAATGTAGCACGTTGCCTGAGTTAGTCAAAAGCTGTTACGCAAAAAGCACTTATTAAGCGGGCTAAGACTTTGCAATCGAATCTGTAACAAGATACTCAAATTAAGGGAGAACTTGCGTTAGCGTAAAGACAGTCGGCATAATATTTCTGCCGCTAACGTACCGACCAGTAATTAGGCACTTGAAAAGTCAACTTAACGCACGCATCTAGCCGCTAACGCTATATAATGGTTCAGCTTGCTTGTTAGTCCCGTTATCTGCTGAATAAGATAATCTGCTGACATTGCTGCCCTATTTGCTATCTACTTTCTTATCATCTGAGTACAAAAGACATCGCCCTATGACTATCTCTACCGCTTCATTGCACAGTTCTGAATTCGCCGTTGGTCAACGCTATTTATCTGATACTGAGTCCGAGCTGGGCTTAGGTGTAGTTGTCGATCTAGACGACCGTTGTGTGCATATTTTATTCCCGCAAAGCGAAGAGACCCGCGTCTACGCAAAAAGCTCTGCGCCGTTATCTCGCGTAGTGTTTAAGGTTGGCGATAGCATTAGTGACCAACAAGGTCATAGCTATACGGTCACCGCAGTCGATGAGGTCATGGGGGTGCTCAAGTACAGTGTCGAAGATAATGAAAAAGGTGTTGTTCCTAAAGGAGCTACTAGTAAAGGGATAATGGAAACCCGCCTTGCGGCCAATATCACTTTGGCAAAACCACTTGAGCGCTTATTAGCAGGACGTATTGAGCGTGGGGATTGGTATGAGCTACGCCAAGATATTTTGCGTATGCAAGCAGCGATTGCAGGTCATCCACTAAAGGGTCTAATGGGCGCTCGCGTCGACATTATCGAGCATCAGCTTTATATCGCTCATGAAGTCGGTAAACGTATTGCGCCGCGTGTATTACTTGCCGACGAGGTTGGACTGGGTAAGACCATTGAAGCAGGACTGATTATCCATCAACAGCTGCTGTCAGGTAGGGCTGAACGAGTGCTTATTTTAGTTCCTGATAGCTTGCAATACCAGTGGATGATCGAGCTGCGCCGTCGTTTTAATCTAAATTTTGCGCTATTTGACCTAGTACGTACCGCCGCCATTAAAGAACACGACCCTGAGCAAAATGTTTTTGCAACCGAGCAATGTATTATTGCTGGTATGGATCTATTGCTCGATCATCCTGATTTATATGATCAAGCGATGGAAGCAGGTTTTGATCTGCTAGTGGTCGACGAGGCGCATCATCTACATTGGGATGAGGCGCAAGGCGGTAACGATAAATATGATCTGATTGCTGACTTTGCTGATGAGACCCCAGGCGTTATGCTATTGACAGCGACTCCTGAACAGTTGGGTGTGCAAAGTCATTTTGCACGTTTGCGTCTGCTCGATTCGGACCGTTTTGATGATCTAGACGAGTTTATTGAGGGTCAAGAAGCTTTTGCAGAGACCGCAACGGTCGCCAGTATTTTGATAGAAGATAAGCCGCTGAATCCCACACAAATCTCTGCTTTGACCAGTCTATTAAATGTGAGCCAAGAAGAATTGGCCGCTATTAATGAGGATGATAAGCTGCGAACTTATGCACTTAACGAGCTGTTAGATCGTCATGGTACAGGGCGTATCCTATTCCGTAATACCCGCGAGAGTGTCAAAGGGTTTCATGGTCGCAGTAGTCAGGCGCATCCTCTACCGCTACCGGATGTATGGATAGACAGCTACCAGACCACAGGTAAACTGCGTGAACAGTTATGGGGCGAAGAAAATCAACCTGATGGCGGCTGGCTAGAAGATGATCCACGTGTACCGTGGCTGATTGATATTTTAAAAGGCGAGCTCAAACATCAAAAAGTGTTGCTGATTGCACGTAGTGGTGCAACAGTTGAGAGTTTGGAAGCGGTATTGCGCCTACATGCGGGAATCAAGACCGCTATCTTTACCGAACAGATGACCTTGCTTGAGCGTGACCAAGCGGCGGCGTTCTTTGCTGATAGCGAAGGCGCGCAGATATTGTTGTGCTCTGAGATTGGTTCAGAGGGTCGCAACTTCCAGTTTGCCAGCCAGCTTATATTATGGGATTTACCTGCCAATCCTGATACCTTAGAGCAGCGTATTGGTCGCCTTGACCGCATTGGGCAAACACAAGAGATCACCTTGCACGTGCCTTATGTTGAAGGGACGGCGCAAGAGCGGCTATATAACTGGTATCACAATGCGTTGAATATATTCAATCAGATTTCACCGACTGCGCAAAGTGTACAAGAGCAATATATTCAAATGCTTAAGCCCATGCTTGAAGGTGCGGATACTGCCGAAAACCGTATTATCTTACAAGACGTTATTGCGGATGCGTTGGACACCCGTTTGGGACTTGAGGCTCAATTACAAGCTGGTCGTGACCGTCTATTAGAATATAACTCTTGCCGTCCGGGTGTTGCTGGTCGGATCGCTGAAGCCATGCATGACTTTGATAGTCATACTTTATTGCCGCAGTTTATTGAGCGTTTCTTTGCGTCAGCTAATATTGATCATAATATCCAGCGCGATGGTTCATGGGCAATTGCGCCGATAGACAGCACTGAGATTAGTGACTATATCGACGGTCTGCCGCTCGGTAATGAAGACGGTATGACCTTGACCTTTGATCGTGAGCAGGCGCTGCAGCGTGAAGATATCGAATTCATCACTCATGAACATCCATTGATGCGCGCTATTTATGAGCTTGCTAGTACCAGTACCTTTGGTAATACCACGGTTGCGATGCTCAAAAGTTCTGCCATGCCGCAGGGGATGATTATGCTAGAAGTCAACTTTCGAGTTGAAGCCATCGCGCCAAAATTACTGAACCTGCCGGCGACTTTATCATCGCAAAATATTCGTATTTTTATTAGTGAGCAAGGTAGTGATTTATCAGCACGTATCAGTGCCGAGATGATTATGCCGCATATTGACCGCTTGGACAAAAACCGGGCGCGGCAAGTGATTAAAGTGCGCGGCGATATTATTGAGCAACGCTATTATGAAGCTGAAGCCATTGCTCGTAAGCAGTTGACTGACATTGGTGAGCAAGCAAGCACTCGCTTTAGCCAGCAGTGGTCACGTGAAATAAAACGCCTTAAACATTTGCAAACTATCAACCCTAACGTGCGCTCTGAAGAGATTGAGCGTTTGGAGCAGTTACAAGCCCAAGGCGAGCAAGCCTTGGCAAACCTGTCATTGGTACCTGATTCTATTCGTGTACTAGTAGCAGTGAAGCCATAGACCTGCAGGCTTCTAACTTACAGTACTGTATCGGTTACTGGATTGATACTTTGAGCAGTGAGTTTTAAGCAGCGGTCTTTAAGTAAGAGATCTTTTTGATAACAACGAGGTACTCACTATAGTCAATGAAAAGTAATATCGATACATGACCTACTGCTGGCATACGTTTTTCTTGCTTGCTGTGCTTACGCAGACAGAGGCTGCAAAAAGCTTATACCAGCAGTACCGTCGCGTTTTTAAGGTATTTTAACTATAGATAGTATCTCGTTTTTTGACTATTAGCTTTTTGATGTTTCACTGATTTTTAGACAGCCTAACCTGAACAGTCAGCTTAATACTAGAATGCTTGCAACCAATAACTGGTCAAAAATATAAATACTGGGTAAAATGTTTGTTTTTTCCTCTTATGATAGTCATTTTGCTTACCCGTCTTCAGTGCTAGTAATAACGCTATTACCCCTGTATTGTTCATCTTGAATATTACTGCCAGTGATTTCATATCGTTCTAAATTCAAATCCCAAGCTACCCTAAACTATGTCTTATTGACATTGTCAGGTCGCGAGAGTTATTGATAAAGATAAGGAAACGTATCGCCATGTCTGATCATTCGCAACTGATTGATGAGCTACTCGCCACAGTGGCGCTTATTGAAGTTAGCCCTGATGTCTTTGAAGGCAAAAGCCATGACTATGTCGGCGCGCGTATCTTTGGCGGACAAGTGCTAGCCCAAGCGATAATAGCGGCTGCTCATACTCTCACCGAAGACAAGCCTTGTCACTCGCTGCACGGGTATTTTTTACGGGGTGGGGATATTACTCAGCCGGTCATCTATCAAGTTCGCCGATTACGTGACGGGCGTAGCCTATCTGCGCGTGAAGTGACTGCTATTCAATATAAGCAAATACGCGGTAAGCCACCAGTCGAGCAAGTGATCTTTTCGATGATTGCTTCCTTCTCACCGATGGAGGAAGGCTTGGAATATCAAGAGAATATGCCTGTCTACCCACCGCCAGAAGACCTGCTGGCTGAGCAAGATCTAAAGGAAGATTACGTCGGCAAAGTACCAGATGCTCTCAAATCACGTTTTATGCGCCGCCGTCATGTGGAAATCAAACCCGTTAAACCGCGCGACCCCATTCATCCGGAGCCGATGAAACCTAAGCAAGCTAACTGGTTACGTATTCGCGAACTGGGCACACAGCCTATTGCCATTCAGCAAGCGCTATTGGCATTTTCTTCTGACTTTTATTTGGTGGGTACGGGGCTTATGTCACACGGTGTCAGCTTTATGACCAGTGGCCTACAAGCAGCTAGCATTGATCATTCGATGCATTTCCATCGCACTTTTGATCTCAATAATTGGCTATTATATGACATGTGGAGTGATACGACTTCCAATGCTAAAGGGTTAAATCATGGCCAGTTTTGGCAAAATGGCAAGCTGGTTGCGACCGTACAGCAAGAAGGGCTGATGCGTTTGCGGGTTCCGAAGTCTTAGTTTGCTATGGAATTTTGCTCACTTGTTTTACTGTTTGTTTTACTAGTATTTAAAGCTAAAGCGCCATCATAATTAATTATGATGGCGCTTTTTTATTTTGGTTTATATCTTTATGCTAAGGTCTTATTGTAGTATCTTCACCATCGCGCGTGGCAATCCTAGGATCGCTTGAGCCTTATCACTATTTAGCCAATTTACATTAATTTCAGCTGCTTGCAATGCTGTAGTCAATTCTTGAGACTGCTCTGTGTTTAAGGTTAATTGTTGCGGGGTCAAATACCAATGAAAATGAGTCAGCGAATGCTTGATTGGTGCAGGCGCATTGTCAAATAAAGTCGCACTCACTGACTCTGCTACTAGCTGATTCTTATTTAACCATTCATTAATAATTTGCTCAGCAGTAGTGAATTCTGTCTTGTACGCTTTTTCATTACTACGAACATCAAGCTGTGGTTCAGTCATTATTTTATTATCTGGTTTATTTGCAACTGCTTTACCATCGATTTTCTCTATAAACTCTAATGGTAAACTCCACAAGCCACCCCAAATACCGTTATCAGGACGTTGAAGCCACAATATTTCATCAGCTGAATTTTGAATTAATAATGCATTACTAAATTTGCTAGGTTTAGGTTTTTTCTTAGCTTTGACTGGATATTCTTCTTCACGGCCTTGCTCATGCGCCAGACAGTCCTCTTGTAGCGGACACAAAAGACAAGCAGGTTTGCGCCGTGTACATAGGGTTGCGCCCATGTCCATCATGGCCTGCGCAAATAGTCCTGAATGTTGCTCAGGGGTTAAGCGCTCCGCCAATGCCCACAACTCTTTGGTAGTCGCAGACTTGGTAATATCACCATCAATTGCTGCCCAGCGCGTCAGCACTCGTTTGACGTTACCATCACAGATCACCCCATAATGATGTAAGCCCATGGCCATAATTGCCCCAGCCGTTGAGGGGCCGACACCTGAGATGGCTTCCCAACCTGCTAGCGTTTGCGGAAAGTCACCGGTCTCATCAATGATTGCTACCAGCTGCTTGGCGCCTTTATGCAAATTACGCGCACGCGCATAATAGCCCAATCCTGCCCAATGTTCGGCTATTTCATCCCACTCCGCCGCTGCTAAATCCTGCACCGTCGGAAACGAGTTCATAAAGCGTGCAAAATAGGGCAGTACCGTCGCTACTTGCGTTTGTTGCAGCATGACTTCTGATAACCAAACGATATAAGGATTGGGCGTGTCGGTCTGGTGCTGTTGCCAGGGTAAATCATGGCGACCGTTGGTTTCGAACCAATCCAGCAAGCGCGGGGCAAAGGAATTAAGCGAAGTAGACGTGTGATTTAAAGGAATGTCTGACGTTGTGGAATTTGTATTGGCGGTAAGCTGAGTCATAGGCGGTCATATCATTATTAATTATCAAAAAGTTGCTGGCAAGTAGGCGAGCGAAGTGGTGAGTAACTTCAATTACTCACTACTATATAAGGGTTAAGTAAGGGTTGAGAGGTTAAAAACAAAGAAGCTAGTTATGTTAAGAATAAGATTACTTTACACTTTTAGATAGCGCTGAACATTTCAAGCAATATCAAACCTACTTACGATTTTTACGCGTACGCAAACGGCGTTGACGCTTTTCCTCTTCTTTGGCTATTTTTTTCGCCTCAAGAGCGAGACGTTGTTCTGCTACTACGCCTTCCTCAACCTCACGCATCTCAGGGGTTTCCATGCTGATACGACCTAGGGTGCCACTACGTAATTCATTGATTAGAATCTCAGACATCCGATAAGTATCGATTTTATTACCTGCACGCACGCAACCACGATTGCGGCCAGCGACTTCAAAAAACTCCCAATCAGTTTCTGGCAAATTCTCAATTTTATAGCGGGTTTTTAATAGCTCAGGATAGGCATGTATTAGAAATTCTGCGGTATAGCTGGCAACATCGGCGAAGTCAAACGCAGTATCACGGATACCGCCGGTAGCGGCTAAACGATAGCCTGAGTTGGCGTTTTCAACTTTTGGCCACAGCATGCCAGGGGTGTCATACAGCATGATGCCGCCCTCTAACTTGATAAGCTGCTGCGACTTAGTCACGGCCGGCTCGTTACCTGTCTTTGCCACCGTTCGGCCTGCTAAAGTATTAATTAAAGTTGATTTACCAACGTTAGGAATACCCAAAATCATGGCTTTAATCTGTCGTCCCGACTCTGCTTTATTAGGCATTAATTTTTTGCACAGTTCGACAATACGGTGTACATCAGCTGTTTTATTATCATCAAAAGCCAGGGCCTTGACACCATCTTCTTGTTCAAAATAATCCATCCATGCTTGGGTCATGTCAGGATCAGCCAAGTCGGCTTTATTTAAAATTTTAATGACTGGTTTATCACCGCGCAGGGTGGCCACCATTGGGTTCTCGCTACTATAAGGAATGCGCGCATCCAGCACCTCAATAATCACATCCATTTGTGGCATGATTTCTTTTACTTCATTGCGGGCTTTATTCATATGCCCAGGGAACCACTGAATATTCGCTCTAGTATCCATTTGCTTTCATAACCTTTTAATTCAATCCCTTATTAAAGGGGGTAATTCATGGAGTGCCAAAAGTAATAAGATGTTTTTTACTTCTACTGTGACAGTTATTTTACTACAGAACGAAAGTGATAACGGGCTAATTTATATCGGTCTAAGGAGATGCTATTCTTCAGCGGTTTCGGGCTGGTCTAAATGCGCAGGCGGTAGCGGTGCTAAATAACCGATCAATAAAATCAAGCTGCCTGCGCCAAGGAATGAGATTACCCGCCAAATTGCCTCGGTCTGTGACAAGTCAACCAATACCAGTTTAAGCACTACAATACCCAATAAGCCAATGCCCATAAACCATAGCGCACGATGCTTGTAGCGACTAGCAATAATAGTGGCAACCAATGCCAGTAGAGTCCATAAAATCGTCAGACCAGTCTGAACTCGTTCGCTACTCCATGAGCCACCATACCAAAGGGGCGTATCGATAAAGGCATGCAGCGTTCTGACTAGCATGCTGGAAATTATCCAAAAGCTGATCAGCCCTAAAGCAATGAGTAAAGCATCGCTCCTAAATATTTTAATAACTTTGGACTTAGTATCTGTAGCGGTTTGCCCTTGACTAGAATGCTGCTGGTTCAAGTAATAAGCGCTCAGACCATATAACAACACCAACCATAGAGTGATATCGTATACGTTGATAAGTGGAAAATAGGGCAGACCCCAAATCACACCGTCATAAGACCAGTTGGTGAGAACTACCCAAAACAAGGTTACCGGTATAAAAACTTTAGCACAGCCCAGTAGTGTACTTTGCCAATTAAACCAATGCAGAAGATGCTGTTTGGTTGCATTTGCTTTTTGAGTGCTACGATAACGATAATTGAACCATAACCCCATGAGCATCAGAGTGATTGGAACCAGAACGGTTAGAACTCCCTGCGAATTTGGTAAACCATAATGTACCGCTGCGGCTACGACTAAGATGCCAGTCCCGAACCAACTAGCGCTATCGTATTGCGAGAGAGTAAAAGTATCATGCCAGGTTTTCAACCACAGTTGGCCAACGACTAGCCAGCCTATTAATAAGCTAATGAATAGCATCCAAGCAGGAGCGTTCCACAGGTAATCGAATTCAAACTTTTGGGGCAGCTGCAACACTAGCATTCCATAAAACATTAATAGTAGCCCGTGACTAAATTGTATTATTTCCGCCCAACAGCGATAACGATTGATTAGCCAATAAATGGCAAGGCTAGATATGGTCGCCATTGCTATTAGCGTCGTCATTGCTAACTGCCAACTGGCAAGCCATTGATCAAAGTCGATAACCAATACGTAAAGCATCCAACCAATAGCAGTAAGGGTTAAAAAACGTATGAGTGTAGGGCTATGCCAGATCAACTTGAATACAGCGCTTTGACTGTTTATAGTAGCCAGCCATTGATTTGCAGCTTGTTTGCTTATTCCCAATGATTGAGCATATTGAGATACGGCTGCAGTCGTTAAGCTTGAAGCTGAGGCTTGCTTGGATATTTGACTCAAGGTGCGCTTAGTATTAACAGGCGAATTGCTGGCGCGTAGGATAAAAACCGAGGCCAAAGCACTGATCGCAGAAATAGTTAAGGTCAAAGTAGGGTGATAATTAAGGGTTAGCACCAGTTTGAAAGCCAGCAGCGCCACACTGACTAACTGCAATAATAAACCAAATGATACTGACCACGCCCGCAATGAACGCCGACCAAACCATACTAGCGCCAGCCCTTGTACCGACCAGCCAAAAGCGATCCACTCAGCATTGAAGGCCAGCGGAATAACCAAGGCTAAGAATCCAAAACCTAGCGCTAGCATGCCCTCAGTAATTAAGGCATAACGCTCACTGCGCTTAATAAACACCCAACCAAGTCCTAGGTAAATGGCAGCTAAAATCAGACTAGTCATCGTTAGAGCATTTGGAATGTCGTTTAGTAGGGTGGAAAATAAACCAAATGCTAATAGTGGGACTGAGAACAACAGGCCAATATCAATAGGAAATAGATACGCACTAGGCGCAGTCGCTATCTTACTCGCGCTGACAGCACCAGCACCAACTTCAATCTCATTTTCATTACTGGCGTTATAAGCAATAATTTGCTGCGCATAGCGAATGACCACGAATAAATACAGCAATAAATGTAGCGCTACTAGCAATACCAATGACCAGCGCTGATTCTGAATAACGGTAGTTAAGTTCTCAGTTGCACCCCAATAGTAGGCCAAACCAAAAGTTACGACTACGCCTAATAAATTGAGAATTTTCCAAGGGCGATAATGCGCAATGGTCGCAATGGCAACATTCAATAGTAGGTAATAGCTAAATAGCATTACCAAACTGTCGGTGTCAGTACTGGTGAGTATGGGCGCAAAAAATCCGCCTGATAATGCCAATAAGGCTAAGGGAAAAGTATTTTGGCGTACTGCTAAAATGACAGTGACCACAGACAATATAGCCATCGTTATAAAACTGGGTAGGCTGGCGATGACGTTATAGACATTATAGGCAAAAAAGGTACCTAAATAGGTAATGGCTAAACCGGTACCTTGTAAGGTTGTACCGTAAGCAAAGCGTTTTGATGCCAGCTTGAACCCCAGACCTGCTAGCGCTAATCCTATCATAGCAATCGCTGCCAGTTTAATACTGATAGAAACTTCGATGTACTCGCTTAACAAGCGTAGCAATAACACCACGCCAACCAGTAGCACTAAGACCCCAACCCGAACAACTAGATTGCCACCCAAGAACCAGTTTTTAATAGAATTAAAAAGCGAGGTAACCATAGGCAACGAATGCTCATCCGGTTCTATAGATGCGCTAGGTGCGTCATCTGGTTTTTGCTGGCTGACATGGTCTGCGTGCTCAGAAGCAGCAAGGTTGGGTAAAGGCGGAGGAGAGGTTAACGGTGATAATGAATTTGATGCGAGTTCGGATTCGAGATTTGATAGGGGCAAACGTGTTGCTAATTCTGATAGGATGTCAGAGGGTGGCTTTGTTGATACGGAAAAAGATGCAGCGTCAGATGGCAAATCAGAATCAGTAGTAGCGTGAGCATGAGAGCCGTCAACTGGCTTAATGCCATCTCCATGCTGCTGAATTTTATATTGTTGAGCTTTATACTGTTGCAGGTCAGATTGCAGCTGGGCCATATCTTGGCGCAGCTGTGCAAGATGTTGATTTACTCTGACATATAAGACTGTAACTACGACCAATAAAGCGATAAAAGCCAACCAACCCAGTTGGTTCACGAAAAAAAATAGCATCACCAGCATCCAACTTATCCTACAATTGCATGATGATGACGCTATTTAATCATAAAAACAAGACCATATAGAGGAGCTGATATTGTCCTTTAGAGCGAGCGACATACCTTTCGTTATGCCAAGCTCTTTATGGTTATTTTCTTATGATAAGTTGTTTTTCATAAATTCCAGCATATTGTCCCAGCTTTGCATCGCTGCAGTTTCATTGTAGCCGAGGTCAACATTGTTTTTGGCGCCACGCTCATCCGCAGTTGGATTGGTAAAGCCGTGTTTGGCATCATCATAGACATCGATGGTGTAATCAACTTCAGCAGCGTCCAGCTCTTTTTTGAGACTTTCAATCGCTTCCATAGACACCATAGAATCATCACGACCGTGAGCGACGAGGACTTTGGCTTTGAATTTATTATCCGCTGGCTGTTTTGGTTCAGGGTTACCGTGGAAAGTCGCCACTGCTTTTAATGGCATGCCTTCACGCGCCATATCTAGGACAATTTTACCACCAAAGCAATAACCAATCGCCGCTAGCTTATCGCTATCAACAGCCAATTGATCACTGAAGTCATTGAGAATCAAACGACAGCGAGCCATTAGCATGTCTTGGTCTTCTAATACTTGTTCCATCCACATATTTGCCATAGCGGCATCTGAGGTGAGTTTGCCTTCGCCGTATATATCCATTGCCACTGCGGCATAGCCTGCTTCTGCTAGGCGCTCGGTAATGTTTTTTGAATGCTCAGCCAAGCCCCACCATTCAGGTGCGACTAAGACGCCAGCGACTGGTTTATTATCTGCCACATTTTCTGGTAGTGCGACATAGCTTATTAGCTGAATGCCATTTTCGGTAGTGCTTATTAGCTCAAAAGTCTTAATTGACATGCTATGGTCCTTTTTTATGTTGAGAGGGTTAGAAATGTTAAGAAGTTATCTACGTTTATATATAAAGCCATCTGCATTTATAAGTATACAGATTGTTTACTGGTTCTACCTTAACGCCCATAACGGTCAAAAACAGCTATAATACTGTAACGCTATTTATAAAAATGCTACTGCAATGCTATGAGGTTAAATTTGTTACATCCATTAAATACCAGCTCTGACTGCCAACCAGACTCCAATCCAGAGGTACAGTTAGAAATACAGTCAGAAACAACCGTGAGTATGCATACTAATAATACGACAACTGAGTCATTGCGTCCGCAGTTTTGGTCACGCTTTACACTGGGTGAGCTACACCATAGTGAGTGGGAAGCCTTATGTGATGGCTGCGGCAGTTGTTGCTTAATTAAATATATTGATGAAGATGAGAACGGCGATGTCGATGAAAATCTAGTTGAATATACTGATGTGGCCTGCCAATTGATGAATTGTGAAACCGGCTACTGTCAACACTATGACACGCGCCAGCAGTATGTGCCTGATTGCATTCAACTGACCGCTGATAAAATGCCGAATATGATGTGGCTACCTGAACACTGCGCTTATAAGCGAGTATATAAAGGTCAATCGCTACCAGATTGGCATCTGTTATTGACTGAAGATGCAGTGCTGACCCAGCAACAAATGCGCGCTGCCAATATTGGGATAGCGGGACGTTGTGTCACTGAGACTGGTATGGCGGATGAAGACATCGAAACGCGAGTGGTGAACTGGGTAACACCTTAACAGCTTGTTTAATAATTACTAGAGTCAGTTATTAGAGTCAGTTATTAGAACCAGCTGTTAGAATGAAATATTAGACATTCTTCTATTAGAAATGCTAGTCATCATGAGCCCTCATCAACAGCCTTGGCAGCAGATTTGGCTTCTGCCTCAGCAGCGGCTTGAGAGTCAGCGAGTAGGGGAATAGGAATGCCTTGACGGATTTGGTTCGAGAACGCCCTACCATGACCGTCACTGGTATCGCTATTGCTATCAAACTGATTATTAAAACCTTGCACCTTGGGGTTAAGGTGGGTGCGCTCATACCACATATCCATTGACCACAGCTGACCGCTTGGCGCCTCGTTTTTTAGCTGAGGATCAGCATCTAGCATGCCGATGTCATACAGGTAATTTGGCAGCCAGCCGGAGACCCAAATTCGGTAGTCCCAAGGTAGTCGCTCACCGCTCACCACCCGTGCCATATAAAAGATAAGATTGGTACAGTTATTGGTCAAGGTGTTATACCACGCCGGCTTTGCGTTCAGCTCATCGGCAACGGTTAAATAAGATTCAAATAACGACTTTACTTCTTGCTGCTGTAAATGGCTAACGGGGAATAAATAGACTTGCTCACCGCGTGCGCTAGTTCGCGTATAAATAATATCGCGCTCTTCTGCAGCAATTAAGCTGAGCTCAAAGCGTTTAAAAAATCCACCTAGCGCCGAAAATGATTCGCCTTTTTCTTTACGAATCTCTAGCGATAACGATAGCGGTCGGTCATCCTCAAAGCGAAAGCTGACTAAGGTATGAGCAATCAATGGCCCCATCCAGTAAGAGTTGACAACATCGACGCCAGACAGTTTTGATAAGTCGATAGTACGGGTTTCCCAGCGCTCGGTAGCTTGGTCAGCAGTGTGCCAATCAAAGTTACGCACGTTAGATAAGGTAATCAAATTAGGGTTATTGGTATCGCGTTGGTAAGAAAGCCTTTGACTGACATCGGCCTGCCAGTCACGATTCTGCTGCGGTGAGATGGAGACAAACCAGCCCGCACCGATTAGCCAAACAGCGACATAAAACCCAGTTAACCACCTAGTAGTAGTGTTTCTAATCGCTATATTTTTAATGTCAGTATTTTTAACAGCAGTACTTTTATCAAAAGCGATACTTTCAGTAGTATTATTTTTAGAAAGGGCTTTAGAAAGATTATTTTCAATAGTCTTATTATAGGAAAGCTTCTTATATGAAAGATTCGCATTAAAAAGTTGTTTATTAAATATTTTTTTAGTGAGCGTATCAGGTAAATAACGCATCGTTAATAGAGCAGCTAACAAACCTACAATGACTGCGGTGGTAAACCATGCCAGAGGACTGTGTGCACCAAACTGATACCAAATTGCCATTAATAGCCAGACGGCAGACAGTATTAAAGCGATTACGATAAAAAAATGTACAAGGTAATGTCGCCATGTATGGTGCTGGCAAGTGCCGTCTTTACTACAGTTTGTTAGATTTTGATTGTTGGTACGCAAAGATAATAAGCGTGAAAAAAAAGAGCGAGGCGACATAAGCGTGAATTAAATGAATGAATGCCCTGACCATAGCAAAATTTATAACACACTGACAATACAATTTGGATAAATTTGTCGTTGAATGTCTGTTGAGCTTACGATAAAGTGAAGCTAATTTAATGCAAATCTTACATCTATAAGTCTAATGCAAAGCGAAGTACTAGGTTCAGGACAGCGTTAATTTTTAGCACTTTTTATGTACCTAAGCGACTTTTATTTAGTAACATCATCCCCATCTAACATTTTAATATTTACTAACGAGGTTAACTCACAACACCATGTCTGACGACACTCCCAGCCCGAGTAGTTGGTCGATGCGCGGCTTAAAACGCTGGCTATCGACCGCCCCCGAAACTCGCGATGAACTGATTCGTTTGGTGCAGCACTCGCGCCAATTCTTAGAACCCGACACTGTAGATATGCTCGAAGGTGTGCTGGATCTACCCGCGACTCAAGTACGCGAAATTATGACCCCGCGTCCACAAGTCATTAGCTTGCACGAAAGTACCAGCCTCGCGGAGGTCATGGATATTATTCTTGAGACCACCCATTCTCGTTATCCGGTCATTGACAGCCAGGATGATGCTGCGGTTATTGGTATTTTATTGGCGAAAGATCTAATTCCTATCTTAGTGCACATGGTGCGTGATCAAGAAGATAAAATCGACAGCAAACGCTTAAAAGACCTAGTACGCCAGCCGCTATATATTAGTGAGTCGGCGCGCTCTGATACCTTGTTACGTTCATTGCAGCGTACCCAGGTACATATGGCCATTGTGGTTGATGATTTTGGTGGCTTCGCTGGCGTGGTAACGATGGAGGATCTACTAGAAGAAATCGTCGGTGATATCGTTGATGAACATGATGATTTTGATGAAGACAGTGATATTAATAATATTGTTGTCCATCCAGAAAAGCCCAATACTTGGCGCGTTCAGGCTTCTACTGTGATCGAAGATTGTAATGACGAGTTGGGCAGCCATTTTGACGATACCGATGTTGATACCATGGGTGGTCTGGTCATGCAAGCGCTTGGTTACGTAGGCGATTTGGAAGGTGAGAGCGTAAAAATAGATGACTGGCAAATCACGGTTACGGATGTTGAGGGTCGCTTCATTCATAATTTAGAGCTGACCAAAACTGATCCCGATCAGCATTTATTGATAGGCAACCACTAAACGAGCCAGTTGCTCAGTCTTGATAAATCAAATTACTACAGTAAACACCATAAAAACACGATTGTGATCGTGTTTTTTGCTGTCAGGGATTTATAAAAATATACATAACAGTCAGCTTATCAAGGCACGCAAATTTACCCATTTATTAGCGCAGACTGTTATCATAGGCGAGTTTAAATTTGAGGGGTCAAATCTTATGTTGGTTGGCTTTCTTCAAATCAAACCGTAAGCTAAGACTTTAATTTTAAAAGCTGGTATTGAACGTTGATAATTTTGGATAATTGATATGCGTCTGTCTACGGTTGACCTACAAAAGCGTCTGAACCCCACCAAGTCTAAGCGCTTACCTCTGAGTCTGACTATTTTGCTTGCTTGGGTGGCGGGGGGTATATTCTTATTTGCCCTTGCGCCCTACGGTTTCTGGCCTGTAGCCCTGCTATCACCGGCTATTTTATATGCGCTGCTATTGCCAGAGATGAGTGGCAAGCGCGCCTTTATTATCGGTGAAGCTTATGGCATGGGATTATGGTGTGTTGGGGCCTTTTGGTTATATACCTCCATCCATGATTATGGCAATACGCCGGCTTGGCTAGCATTGATTATGATCGCGCTGATGGGTTTAGCTATGGGATTATTTCATGGTTTTCTAGCGCTTACTTTTAACCGCATGGTAGGCAAGCAACCTTTTTCCTTTACCGCCCTTTGGGTATTACAAGAATGGCTAAAGACTTGGCTATTGACAGGTTTTCCGTGGCTGTTCGTTGGCTACGCCTTCACTGAAGAGTATTGGCTGTCTTCGTTAGCACCAGTTGGGGGTGTGTTTGCGGTTTCCTTCGTTGCCGTATTATTGGCAACAAGTGTGGTGGAGCTGCTACGTCGTCGCGGCGGCTACCTTATCGCCTCCGCTGCGGTATTGATAATCAGTACCTCGTTATGGCTGATTAACCCACAATGGACCCAGCCCAAAGGCACCCCAGACTTATCAGTATCCTTAATCCAAGGTAATATTCCGCAAGATTTAAAATGGTTAACGGATTATCAAGTTGAAACTCTGAATATTTACGCGACCTTGACCAGTACTGAGTGGGGGCGTGATATTGTCCTGTGGCCAGAATCCTCTATTCCGATGTTTCAGACTGAGGCTGTGGGCTTTATTAGTGAGATGGTCAAAATGGCCAATGAGACTAATACCTCGTGGATAACGGGTATTCCTTACAAAGATGAAGCCGCATACAACGCCAGTACTGATGATTATCCGCCATTTTATAATAGTGTCATTGCGCTAGGCGCTGAAGCCGATGGCTTGTATAAAAAGCAACGCTTGGTACCGTTTGGTGAATATATTCCATTTGAAGGTCTATTGGATATTTTGCCTAATCTAGCGGGTAGCCAAGATATTATGAGCTATAGTCGTGGTAGCGAGCAGCAGTCACCACTGCGTGTGCGTGGTCATAATATCGGTGTGGCGGTTTGTTACGAGGTGGCGTATCCGGACACCACTCGTAAAAACGCCATTGGTGCTGACTTTTTATTAACTATCTCAAACGATGCTTGGTTTGGTACCTCAGCAGGACCGCTACAACATTTACAAATGGTACAAATGCGTTCCCTTGAAAATGGTCGCTGGTTTATGCGTGCGACTAATACTGGTGTGACTGCGATCATTGATCATAAAGGGCGTATCGTAAAGCGCGCCCCGCAGTTCGAACGCACTGTCCTACGTGGTGATATCCAAGCACGAGTTGGCAACACCCCGTTTATGCTGTTTGGTCATTACCCCATCTTAATCATCATCGCTCTGCTCTTGCTACTAAGCTATCTTGGCAAGCGTGAACATACTCGTACGCGTTCGGGTAAATAAATAACAATCATGGTAAATATCCAATGAATATATTTTTTACTAATAATTCCTTTAAATCGTTAAGGGTTTGAACAAAACGCTATAAATTGCGATATAATAAACCGATATTTTAAATATTTTTTGTGCAAGGTGGATAAGGTATGTCAGAAGATATTGTTAAAAATAACCCCAAGAAAGAGTTCCTGTTTGCCTTAGGCGGCGTGGGCTTATTTTTGGGTATCGTATTGCTCATTGGTATCTCAGCCTTTTTGCGTCCAGCTGGTGAGCATATTACCGCTGAGCCCACAGAAGAGTCAGTCGCTGCTGACGAAGCAGCAGCAATTGCTGCAGAAGATGTTGCTGCACCGGCTGCCACTACAGAGGCCACAGCAGCCACAACTGCAGCGGTAGCAACACCCGCTGATGCGACAGTTACCCCTGCTCCAGATACTGGCGATGCGATCGTTGCTGCTGAAGCGGGTACGGCAACCGCTGAAGGAACAGCGAACCAAGCTGCTGTTGCAGATGCTGATGCGACTGCTGAACAAGCTGATGGCGACTTAGATGCGGGCAATGCTGATAAAACAACAACCATACAGTAAGTCTATACATAGCCAACTAAGTTTGTTTGGCCTACTTGGACATCCATAATTATTTGGGTATCCATAAGTAGAGTAGATATCCAATAGCTGCTCTATAACATGGCTGAGGTTTTTATACTTGCCGTCTTATAGAACTATGATACCGCTATTATCATTGCCAAAAACTCGCCCCCAGCTACTGAGGGCGAGTTTTTTTGTGGGTAGTCGTTCAATTATTAACCATTTTTTTCTTTACATGTAAACAGTCTGGTGGAACAATAACCCGCGCACATGACCACCCAACAAAATAATTAAGGGCTTGGTCATTATTAATAGTGGTATTTAAAGGAATAAATTTATGAGCACGGAACCACAATCAGAATTTAGTGCTGCTGAATTGGCAGCGCTAGAAGATGGCTTTATGGGACATCCCCAACCGCTACGTCCATTATTTTTCACAGAAATGTGGGAGCGTTTTTCGTATTATAGTATTCGTCCGCTACTGGTTTTATTTATGGTGGCGAGCGTTGGTAGCGGTGGTTTTGGCTTCGATGAAGTAACAGCTTCTGCTATCTATGGTATTTTTGCTGGCTCCCTTTATTTGGCAGCGGTACCGGGCGGCTGGTTGGCTGATAACTGGCTGGGTCAGGAGCGAGCGCTATGGTGGGGCAGCATTATAATTGCCCTTGGTCACTTGTGTATTGCGCTATCTGCTATGTTTGGTATGACGCTATTTTTCGTCGGTCTGATATGTATTGTTTTGGGTTCAGGCTTATTCAAAACCTGTATCTCAGTGATGGTAGGTGCCTTGTACCCCAAGAGTGATGCTCGCCGTGATGGCGGCTTTACTTTGTTTTATATGGGTATCAATATTGGCGCGTTATTAGCCGCGCTTATTGTCGGGGTGTTTAAAGAAAAAGGCATGTGGCACGTGGGCTTTGGGGTCGGTGGTCTGGGCATGTTAGTTTCGTTGCTGATATACCGTTTTACGGCTCAAAAAAGTCTAACGCGCTATGCGCGAGCCAAAGGTATCACTGCGGATTGGGAGCATGCTAATGAGGGTTATAAAAACGTAGGTCGCTGGGTTGCAGGATTTTTGGCTTTACTGGTTGCCATCATTGTCTTGGTATCTACTGGTATCATGCCATTCGCGCCTGAAATGGTCGCAGAGTATATGACTTATCTGATTGCAGCTGTGGTCATACTGTACTTTGCGGTTATGTTCATCTCTCCACGATTGGATAAAACAGATAAGCTGCGTTTGTTGATTTGCTTTATCCTGATTATTGGCTCGACACTATTTTGGTCAAGCTTTGAGCAGCAGCCGACTTCTTTTAACTTGTTCGCTGATAACTATACTGATCTTAATGTTTTAGGCTTTGAGATACCTAGTATATGGTTTCAGTCATTGAACCCACTATTTATCTTAATGTTAGCACCTATCGCTAGTATTCTATGGGTCAAGCTTGGCAATCGAAATCTTGAGCCGAGTAGTATGACTAAGTTTGCGCTTGGTATGCTGTTGGCCGCTGCCGGTTTTGCCCTGATGATATTTGCCTCTAAAAGTATCTTGACCAATGAAGGTGGGTTGGCGTCACCTTTATGGTTAGTGGGTAGCCTATTCCTCTTGACCCTTGGTGAGTTGGCGCTCAGTCCTGTTGGCTTGTCGGCAATGACTAAGCTTGCGCCAAAAGGTATGCAAGGCCAGATGATGGGGCTTTTCTTTGCCTCTATAGCGCTGGGTAACTTGGTTGCTGCCTTCTTTGGTGGCCATGTGTCAGCTGATAAAATTGAAGGGTTACCGGGTTTGTTTACGACCATGACCATCTTCTTGGTGGTCACTGCTATTATACTGTTAGCATTAGCCAAGCCGGTTAATAATATGCTTAAAAAGAGCGAGCGTGCTGATCAGCTTAGCTAATTGATAAGATGTATTAAGATATATTCGTGAATGACAACCGCATAATTTACGTGTGATAGGACGTGTTACCCTCATCGGTAGCACGTTTTTGTTATCTAATTGCTCATATATTTTTATTAGGCTATTGAAAGCTTAGTATCTGCCCAAACATCTAATGACAGGCTTTCGTAATAACATCACGTTTATCTGGCCATCTTTATATATCGTATCGCATTTATCCTCGATGTTTTTGTTTTTAGCAAACTGAATTATAGTTAAAACACCTTAAAAACGCGACGGTACTGCTGGTATAAGATTTTTGCAGCCTCTGTCTGCGTAGGCACAGCAAGCAAGAAAAACGTATGCCAGCAGTAAGTTATGTATCGATATTACTTTTCATTGACTATATTTGCTTAGATTTAGATAGTGTTTGTCGTTATTAAAGACTAACTATAAGTTTAACTGCTCAAATAAAAAGACTGTCTATAGTCAACTTATGATGGAAATTTTCTGAATAATAAATAAGGAATAACTTAATGAATAAGCAAAATATTCATGATCGTATCGATAACTTGCGCCAAGCATTGGTTGAGCAAGATTTGACAGCCATTATTGTGCCCTCAGCCGATCCTCATCTATCTGAGTATTTACCAGAATACTGGCAAGCGCGACAGTGGCTGACCGGATTTACCGGTTCAGTCGGCACCTTAGTGGTGACTGCTGACTTTGCTGGGTTATGGACCGATAGTCGCTACTGGGTGCATGCTGCTGATCAGCTAGAAGGTACGGGTATCAGCTTGGAGAAACTTGCTCCTGGTCAGCCCAATCATATCGTCTGGCTAGCTGGACATCTACAAGAGGGTGATAGTGTGACAGTTGATGGTAATGTCCTGTCTATCGCCGAGCAAGATAAGCTGCTAAATGCTTTTGACGCCAATGACATTACCCTCATTACGGATCGTGATGTGCTTGATGACGTTTGGGCAGACCGTCCAGCGCTACCAACAGCAAAATTGTACGTGCATAATGCTCAGTTTGTTGCGCAATCAGTAACTTCAAAGCTTGCCGCGGTACGAGAAGGCATGAAGGAAGCAGGTGCGACTCACCATTTGCTATCAAGCTTAGATGATATCGCCTGGCTGACCAATTTACGCGGTGCTGATATCGATTACAATCCGATATTTTTATCGCATTTGCTTATTAGTAGCGACAATGCAACCTTGTTTATCGATAACAATAAAATCAGTAGCGAAATTGAGCAAGGCTTAAAAGATAGTGGTTTTACTCTGGCTGACTATAATGCCGTACAGGATGCACTAGGCGCGCTTACGCCTGAGGACTTATTGTTATTAGACCCAAGTAAAGTTGCTATCGGTACCTTGTCAAAAATAGCAGATGACGTGGGCTTTATTGAGCAAATGGCGCCCAGCTCGTTACTTAAATCAGTTAAATCAGATGCTGATATTGATCATGTCCGTGAAGCGATGCGCCAAGATGGAGCTGCCTTATGTGAGTTCTTTGCCGACTTTGAGCAGCGTTTAGCCGATGGCGAACGTTTAAGTGAGCTTGATGTTGACAGTATGTTAATAGCAGTACGTAGTCAGCAACCGCATTATGTCTCACCGAGCTTTCCAACGATTGCTGGCTTCAATGATAATGGCGCATTGCCGCATTATCGTGCGACGCCAGAAAAGTTCAGCTATCTTGATGTTGCCGAGGGCGAAGGCGGTTTGTTATTGATTGACTCCGGCGCCCAATATCAAAACGGTACCACCGATATCACGCGCGTGGTTGGTATTGGCCAAGTGAGCGACGCGCACAAACGTGACTTTTCGACTGTGCTTAAAGCGCATGTTGCCCTTGCACGCGCCAACTTCCCTGATGGGATTGCCTCACCATTGATCGATGCCATTTGCCGTGCCCCATTATGGCAAGCACAGATGGATTATGGTCATGGTACCGGTCATGGCGTTGGTTTCTTTTTAAACGTTCACGAAGGCCCACAAGTTATTGCCTATAGTGCCAGCACGCCTAAAGAGCGCGCGATGAAAGCCGGTATGATTTCAAGTAATGAGCCGGGCTTATATCGTGAAGGTAAGTACGGTATTCGTATTGAAAATTTGATGGTCAATAAGCGTGTTGCTCAGCCTACAGAAACTGATTTCGGTGATTTTCTGAACTTTGAAACCGTAACTTACTGTCCAATCGATACTCGTTTAATCGAAAAGTCATTATTAAGCGATGTAGAAGTAGATTGGTTAAATAATTATCATAAGCAAGTCTATGCTGAGCTAAATAGCCGCGTTAAAGGGGCTGCTCTTGAGTGGCTAACCGAGCGCACAAAGGCAATATAAAACAGCTATTAGAACATTGTTACAATACTAAAAGTAACGTAAAAAAGCGCCCAGTAAATGATTTACTGGGCGCTTTTTTGTTTAGAAATTTAACTAAGTGCTATATAGTCGATGAAAAGTAATATCGATACATAACATACTGCTGGCATAAGTTTTTCTGGCGTGCTGTTCGCCAGCATGACATAAGCTACAAAACGTTTGTTACAGTAGCATCTTATTAGCACTGTACCGTTTCTAAATTGGATTGACTATAGCGACTAATGGCTGTTGTTATTAGCAGGCTTACTTTTTAATAGTATTATTTCTTATTATTTCTTATTATTTTTTATTATTTATATCAACAGCTGAATCTTGTGCGGTCAATTGCTGGGTAACCTCAGCACGTAGCCAAGACTTTAAATTCTCAGACATTTGCGCCATCTGTTCGCTTAAGTAATCATCAACGTGTATTTCTAACTCATGGATCAAGCTTTCATGAGCGGCACTTAGTTTAAGGTCTTTTAGAGATAGGTCAATTACTGAACTCTGGTTCAGCTTGTCTGTAAGCGCTTTGATATGGCTATCATTGGTCGCGTTATCTTCAGTACGGGCTTTATCATCAGCTAATTTATTGTCATTTTCAGTCAGCGTAGCGTTGCTAATTGAGTCGTCAGCCTCATTTTGATGATCTTGATGATCTTGATGATCTTGAAGGTTATCGGTGCTGTTACTATTAATATTTGCTCGATTCGTAGCTATTTTATTTTTTTTAGTTTGCACTTCTTCTGTTTCTTGCAAAATCTGGGCTTCTTTGTGTTCTTTTTCAACTTTCTCTTGCTGCTCTTTTAGACGCTCTTGCTCAGCAGTAGCTCGGTATTGCGCTTGTTTGTCAGCGATTTTCTTGGCAGCAGCTTGTTCAGTATCATGAGTTTTGTATAAGGCCTCAAGATGAGCATCTAAATCAGGAGCGTTAAAAACGAACGCTTCAAATGGAGTATCTGTCTGTAGTAAGGAAGTGATATCGGTGAGCTCTTGAATAATCGCTGCACGTATCGGCTCTGGCGCACGCGTCCAACGCTGATAAAATTGATGGGAAAATGAATAGCTTGACATGGTTTCTTCCATATATATTCCAAAAATTACCCCTTATCATACGCAAGTACGATAAGGGGCTGCAAGGGGACAAACGTAGCAAATATGACGTTATCGTTACATTGATAGTATCATGAGACGCTGGGTTTCAATACCTTTAGGATCGCTCTTATGCCAAGTATCACGACCAGCGCGCAAAGATTAAGGAACCGTTAGTACCACCAAAACCAAAACTATTAGAGACGGCATACTGCAAATTATCAACTTTACGTGATTGGTGGGGTACGTAGTCAAGATTGCAGTTGTCTCCAATATTATCTAGATTAATGGTCGGTGGTACGTGCTGATGCTGCAAAGCAAGTACGGTAAAGATGGCTTCAATACCGCCGGCTGCACCTAGCAGATGACCGGTCATTGACTTGGTTGAGCTGACCAAAATACTGTCTTTGATAGGAGCAAATACGGTCTCAATCGCTATTGATTCAGCGACATCTCCCGCAGGCGTGCTGGTGCCGTGCGCGTTAACATAACCGACAGCAGATGGCTCGATACCAGCATCATTAAGCGCATTTCGCATCGCCCGCGCTGCACCACTACCATCTTCAGGGGGCGAGGTAATATGGCTGGCATCATCACTCATGCCAAATCCGACCAGCTCAGCTAATATCGTCGCGCCACGCTCTTTGGCATGAGCCAAGCTCTCTAACACCATGACACCCGAGCCATCACCCAGTACAAAACCATCACGATCTTTATCGAAAGGACGCGAGGCTTTAGTTGGTTCGTCATTACGAGTAGAGAGCGCGTGCATCGCCGCAAAGCCTGACATACCAAGAGGGCTTGAGCCTTTTTCGCTACCACCAGCAATCATCACATCGGCATCGCCATAAGCAATTAAGCGTGCGGCTAATCCAATAGCATGGGTGGCAGTTGTGCATGCAGTTGAAGTGGCAAGATTTGGGCCCTTTAGGGTGTGTTTGATTGCCACGATACCGGCCGCCATATTAGCGATAGAGCCGGGGATAATAAAAGGTGAGACTTTTTTAGGGCCTTTATCATTTAGCATGGCACAGCTGTCTTCAATGGTTTGAATACCGCCAATACCCGACCCTATAATGACGCCAAAACGCTCTTGATCCACGCCATTTACAGGGGTGTCAGCAGCGCTAATCTCATCGATATAGCCGGCATCTTTTAAGGCCATGGTCGTTGCCGCCACCGCATAATGTATAAAATCGTCGTAGCGACGTGCGTCTTTAACGCTCACATATTGCTTGGCGTCGAAGCCCTTAACCACGCCTGCTATTTGAGCCCGATATTCAGTAGCATCGAAATGTGTTATCTGCGCGATACCGCTTTCACCATTGAGTAGGCTGGTCCAGGTGCTTTCGACATCCAGCCCCAGTGGCGTAACGGCGCCCATACCCGTGACCACTATCCGAGTCTCATCAGAGCGCTCATAATGGGGTGGCTTATGACGACGCGGATTTTGATTCGGCTTTGTGGCCGTATTATTGGCTTGCGACGTAGGTAAACTGCTATGTTGGCTCATGCGCTATGTCCTATACTTGCGGTCCTAAAAGGATGATATTTTACTTTTGTTATATAGCTACTGTTTAACAGGGTCATATTATTTATAGCGTTATATGCGTATTTTAGCAACCATTATAAAGCACATTAGTTTACGACTGTAAACTTAAAGTAACCAATGAGGTCGATAAGGCAAGATAAAGACTAGCATTAGCTGATGGCAATAGCATTAGTTTACTCAATATTTATAACATTCTATTCATTAGGCCAAACAGAATTAAGCGAAGCAAACCTGGCCCAGTACCACGCCTTTATTAGCACCCGTCACCGCCGGTAAGTTGCCCACTTCTCCCATTAGCGTCTGTCGTGCCAGCCATGCAAAAGCCACTGCTTCCACCCATGTTGGATCGAGTCCCAAGCTTGCAGTGGTCTCGACACTACAATGTGGCAGGTGTGCTTGAATTCGTGTCATTAAATAATCATTAAGCGCGCCGCCGCCACAGATATAAACTTCGCCTTTTACTGCTTCATCTCTTATAAACTGTCTCATTTGATTACTGGCTGTTATCGCGGTTAGCTCAGTGAGAGTTGCCTGCACATCGGCTGAAGAGTAACGTGTATTAGCAGCTGCTTGATCAAATGTCTGTAGCTCGGCTTGTAGCCATCCTAAATTAAAGTCTTCGCGTCCGGTAGTTTTAGGACAAGCCTTGGCAAAGAAAGGATGCATTAACAACTGGTTCAGCAACGTTTCAATCACTTGCCCAGACTGTGCCCATGCGCCGCCTGCATCATAATTTTTACCGGTATGTAATGCCGCCCATGCATCCAACAATAAGTTAGCGGGACCGGTATCATAACCGATGATTTGCGCTGTTGCTTGTTGCTCATTTTGACTACTAGAGTGCCCATCCGTAGAGTGTGCTAGAGAGTTTGCTGGCAAGACTGTGATATTTGCAATGCCACCTAGATTAAGTAGCACACGAGTGGTGCTAGGGGAAGCAAATAGCGCTTGATGAAAGGCTGGAACTAATGGTGCGCCTTGGCCACCGACCGCCATATCACGACGGCGAAAGTCACTGACTACACTGATTCCCGTACGTTCAGTAATAATATTAGCATCAATTAATTGTAGCGTAAAACCCATCTGTGGGCGATGGCGAACCGTTTGTCCATGACAGCCGACTGCTAAGACTGATTCCGCATCAATATCAACTTGCTGCAATAAAGTATTGACCACTTCGCTGGCAAACTCCCCATACATACGACTTGCCCAGCCGAACCAATCTAGCTCACCACAGTTATTATCAGGTTCATCGTCTTGAGGAATTAAATCTTTCACCCCGTTTGGCCGACATAAAGCCAGTAGCACCTCACGTAAACGCGTTGGAAAATCTTGACTGTAAGTGGCCAATAATTGCATGGGAGCGGAAGTATTCGTATTATTACTGTCAGCATTGACATTAGAACTGAACTGACATAACACTGCATCCATGCCATCTAAGCTAGTGCCTGACATCATACCGATATATAAGCCATCATCGAAGCTTTCAAATACCGTTTGCTCAAGAGTATCGGTAAGCGTGGCATAATCTGTGTCCTCACTATTATTTGTGGCCACATCCTGATGTAAGAAATTTGCATTATCAGCAGTAGGTGCAGGGTTGGTCATGGCAATTTACCTTAAAAAACGCTAGTATATCTGCCAAATTCTAACATTTTTTTATGCATCTTCAAGGTTCTAACGCTTTTAGAGGTGCTAATCGTTAAATAGAAACTATAAACAGAGAAAACTATGATCAATCCATCACATACCCTAGAAGAACAGCTGGCCCTTATCCAACGTGGTACCCAAGAGATTTTATCGCAAGAGGACTTAATTGCTAAGCTTAAATTAAATCGTCCGCTACGTATCAAAGCTGGCTTCGATCCTACTGCGCCTGACCTACATTTGGGTCATACGGTATTGATTAATAAGCTCAAACACTTTCAAGATTTAGGCCATGAGATTTATTTCCTAATCGGCGACTATACGGCCAAAATTGGCGATCCTTCTGGCAAAAATAATACCCGTCCGCCATTGACCGTTGAGCAAATTAAAGCCAATGCTGAAACTTATGCTGAGCAAGTCTTTAAGATTTTGGATAAAGAAAAAACTCGTGTGGTCTTTAACTCTGATTGGTTTAACGACATGTCAGCGGCAGATATGATTCAGCTTGCCAGCCAGCAAACGGTTTCACGAATGCTTGAGCGTGACGACTTCTCCAAACGCTATGCGGCCCAAACGCCCATCTCTATCCATGAATTCCTTTATCCATTAGTACAAGGTTATGATTCTATCGCGCTTAAAGCGGATGTCGAGCTTGGCGGTACTGATCAGACTTTTAATCTATTGATGGGTCGTACTTTGCAGGGCCGTTATGGTCAAGAACCACAAGTTTGTATTACTGTACCGATTTTAGAAGGCTTGGACGGCGTCAATAAAATGTCCAAATCCTTGGGCAACTACGTGGCCATCTATGACTCACCAGGTACGATGTACCAAAAAATCCTATCTATGCCAGATACGTTAATCCGCCGCTACTTTGAGTTTTTAAGCTTTAAACCGATGGAAGAAGTCGAAGGCCTAATGGCAGAAATGGAAAAAGGTCGCAACCCACAAGAAATCAAGCGGGTCTTAGCCGAAGAATTGATTGAGCGTTTTCATGATGCTGATGCCGCAGTCAATGCCCATAAGTCAGCCGGTAACGTCTTAGCCGATGGTGAATTGCCCGTAGATTTACCAGAAGTGACGTTGGACTTAGAAGGTCAAGACGCGCTGTTTATCACGCAGATACTAAACCAAGCTGGACTTACCAAAAATAGCTCAGCCGCTAAAGATATGATAAAACGTGGCGCGGTAAAAGTAGATGGCGAAGTGGTCGATGGTGGCTTTAGCTTAGCCTCTGGGCAAACAGTGGTAATCCAAGCTGGCAAGAAGGCGTATGCGAAAGTGACTGTGAGTTGATAATGAATAAAGTGAAAATTCTTAAAGCACTCAGACAAGATTTTCAAGACTTAACTTATGAAAACTATGAGAATCAAGAAAAACTATCTATTAGATTTACAGCATTGATCAGTAAATTTTTGGATAGTAAATCAGCTTATATTGATAAGTTCAATAATGTTAGCTTTACTCCTATAATATACACTTTTGGTGGTAGTGCTGAGCATGCTAAATCTAAGGAGGCATGGACCGCTGGGCATGAATATGCCTTACAGATTATGGATGATATAATAGAGGATGTAGAGTTGTTTGATTCTATAGACAATGGAACTACGAAAAAAGAAGAGCCTAATAAAGATTACTCAAAAGTTTTTATTGTTCACGGACATGATGATGGGGCTAAAAATGAAGTAGCAAGGTTTATTGAAAAGTTGGGTCTTGAGGCTATTATTCTTCATGAGAAAACTAGCTCTGGAGATACAATTATAGAGAAAATTATAAGATACTCAAATGTTGGTTTTGGTATTGTGCTTTATACTCCATGCGACGTTGGGAGCATAAAATCTGAAACACAGAGTCTTAAGCCAGGAGCCCGACAAAATGTGATTTTTGAACATGGTTTTTTGATGGGGAAAATTGGTAGAAAAAATGTCATTGCTCTGGTTAAAGATAATGTTGAAATATCAAATGATATTTCTGGTGTAGTCTATGAATCTATGGATACAGGCGGTGCTTGGAAATATAAGATTGCTAAAGAAATGAAGGATCTTGATTATGACATCGATATGAATAAAATTGATTGATTAAAACCGTATATGATAAATTTTTCTGTACTATTTTGAAATATATTAAATATAAGTAACCTTATGATACAAATCCAAACCATACCCCAAGGTATCTACCGCCACTATAAAGGCAGTCTGTACCAAGTTTTGCACACCGCACATCATTCTGAAACTGAAGAGTCGTTAGTCATCTATCGTTGTCTTTACGGTGAATACGGCGTTTGGGTGCGTCCATTAGCGATGTTTACTGAAATGGTCACACGTGACGGTAAGCAAGTACCACGGTTTGAGTTGATTAAAGCTTTAGTGGACTAATTCTAAAAATTGTCGTATGAGATATCTACCAAAAAAAGCGACCAGTTAAGGTCGCTTTTTTCATTCATTACGGATCAATAATCAATCGTTCAAAAAATCAATCAATACTTGGTTAAACTCTTTTGTATGAGTCACATTATTACCGTGCGGGCCACCTTCAATGATATGTAGCTGACTGTCTGCAATCATATCGTGCGAGCGCTGGCCACTGACTTCAAATGGAACGATCTGATCCGCATCGCCATGAATTACTAACGTAGGCACATCGAATGCTTTTAGGTCATCACGAAAATCAGTATAAGCAAATGACTTGACGCAATCGTAAGTGGCTTTAGGGGAGGCAAACGCAGCAATTTCACGGTGATACAGGCGCAGAGGTTTACTCACTAATAACTTACCATCTTTCGGGGTAAAAAAGGTCTTAGTGAAGTCATTTAAAAATGCGATGCGGTCACCGCTCACGCCATCTAGGAACTGCTGAACATCTTGCTCTTCCAAACCACCATCCGGATTGTCATCGGCCTTAAACAAATAAGGCGGAACTGCAGAAGCCAGTACCGCTTTACTGACACGGTCTGATCCATACTGACCAAGATAGCGAGCAACTTCACCGCCACCCATCGAGAATCCAACAATCGCTGCATCTTTTAGATTAAGTTCTTCCATGAGTGCCTTTAAGTCTTGCGCCAAAGTATCATAGTCATAACCCTCCCACGGCTTAGAGGATTGACCGAAACCGCGTCTGTCATAAGTGATCACTTGAAAACCAGCTTCGACAAGGGGAGTGATTTGTGGTTCCCATGAACGTCCGCTGAGAGGCCAGCCATGGATTAAGACTACAGGCCTGCCAGTACCTTGGACTTCGTAATACAAATCGATAGGTTGATTAGCTTGAGTTGCAACCGTAACGTAGGGCATGGTTTCGTCCTTTTAGAATGAGTAAATCAATATAAATATAGTAATATTAGTCGTGAAATTTAGTGACGTTAATTACAAGATAATGTTGATTGGTGCTACTGAGTATAAAGGGCAGCGAAACTAGTTACTATGAGGTGTTGTATAGTCATAGTGTCAATCACACTCTTCTTTATGTTGAAACGTAACGAAATAACTAATCTTGCAAGAATCTCTTCAATACTTTATAAAATTTTACCGGCTCATCGAGCGGCACCGCGTGCCCAGATTTTGGCAATACCACCTCGGTCGCGTTGGGCAGCATCTGAGTAACTTTGCGTTGCCATTCTGGGTTATATAGCTGGGAGCGACCGCCGATTAAGTTCATTACGGGAATGGTCAGTGTCTCCGCCACGTCCCGAAAGTCATAGGGGAGCGCCAAGTACGCTTGCAGGCAGTGCATCTTATGCTTCCAGGTGTCATGATTATAAAACACCAGTTGGTGATCCGTTTGGTGAGTCATTAGATGAATAAAGGCTTGGGAGCGCGGCCGACTCGCGGACAATAGGGAAAACATGCGCTCGGTATCTGTGGTGCGTCGCTTTAAGGAATGAGGGAGGTGGGTAAAGCTGTCAAAATGCTCATAAGCCAACCCCGCATCAAGCACTTCCTGAAATATATCAAACACTTCGGACTGACGCGCGCCAAAGAGCCCACCTTGCCAATTTGATTGGTTATGAACCGTAGGGGTTTGATCAATATTGAGGTAGCGGCTGACTCGATCGGATCCGTAGCGACCAAAATAAGCCCACATCACTTGCGCCCCCATAGAAATTGCAGCTACAGGGATAGAGATAAGGTTGCGCCAACTACAGATTTGCTCAATGACCGCATTGATATCTTCGGAATATTGGCCAAGGAAATCAAACTGGGTGAGTGGAATAGACTGGGCGAGGCCGAATCCGCGAAAGTGCGGCAGATAAAATTGATACTTAGTGGTCAGTGGCAGTATAAAGGGTAGGAACTCACGCGCATCCATACCGTAAGCGTGTAGTACTAACACAGGCTGACCGCTACCAATCACAGAGACCGGTAGCAGCGCTCCATTCGAAGCAGCAATATTAATGGTCCGTAGTTGGTATTGAGATAGAATGCTAATAATCATATTTTAACACCTCGGCGCAGAATTCCCCTACTTCTAAAGTAGTGGGATGAATGCGTATTTTTGGGTTACTATTTGGTGTATTTGTTATAATTAATAATTATACCGCCAATGACAAACAACTTCCATATGAGCAAACAAATCCTTAAAGCCTATAAAATCAGACTGTACCCGACAGAGGATCAACAAATACTCTTTGCT
>NZ_JAXCIB010000007.1:0-184328 GCF_035984995.1 Psychrobacter sp. PL15 | reverse complement strand
AAGATCGTACCTGTCGCACTATCAGTGCCTACCGTTGCATTCACCGCATTGCTGATGCTCATGCTAAAGTCTTCTGAGACCTCATAGATGGCATCGTCAACCACCGTAATAGTAATGCTCGGCGCTGTAGTACCGCCGGCTGGAATCTTTATTTTTGCGCCACTATCTAGGAAAGCTTGAATCTGTCCTTGGGTGCCTAATGTCACTACAATGCCGTCTGAATTAGTGTAAGTGATAGAAGCAATGTCGGCTGCTTCGACAGTGCTATTTACTGTATTTAGCTTAACATCGACGATAGTGTCAAAGTTACTCAGGTTGCCTTGCGAAACATCAAAGATAAGCAAGTTATCGACACCTTCAATGGCCGTTGGTTTCGTTGCTTTAATATTGACCACAGGCGTGTCATCGCCCACCGTTGTATCATTAGGATCAACAGGAGTAGTACCATCAGTGGTGCCATCGTCATAAATAGTGGTGTTGACCGTATCGTTATCGGTATCAATCGTGGCAGTGCCAGAGATGATGCCTGTAACGGTGACATTAAAGTATTCTGGACCTTCAAATAAGTTGTCGTCCACAATCGGTACAGTGATGGTGGCGGAGGTCTGACCTGCTGGAATCGTTACCTCTTGGGTGACAGGTGCACTGTAGTCGGCATCAGTACCCGTGCCACCCGTAGCACTACCGCCGCCAATGGTCACGGTGATTACGGTATCTTCCGTACTTGGCTTACTGATACTGACGGTATAAGTTGCTTCATTGGTACTGCCATCAGCAGCGGTCTCATTCAAGCTTGTGGTGCCGCTAATACTGACTAACGCTGGATAATCAATGGTAATATTCGCTTCATTAGACTTTAAACCAGCCTTGTCAGAAACCACATATTCAATAGGCGTGGGATCGCCGCTAAAGCCTGACTCTGGGGTAAAGGTGACTTTACCAGTAGTGCTATCCACTTCCCAAGTGCCTTCGCCCTCAACCACTAAACTAGTGACTTCATTGCCTGTAGGATCAATAAGTTTGACACTCGTTGGGTCCAAAACATTTTCAGGATCATTATCATTTACTATTACATCAATAATAACTGGCTGACCTGTTTCGCCTCTAGCATTATCATCTTTAGCAGTTGGGGCTTGATTAACAGGAGGAGGAGTTGGAGTGTCATCACTGCTACTGCTACTACTGATACCAGCAGCTAAACCGACTAATCCAAGACCGGCCGCTGCAGGTATCCACCATGGCATACCTGCTGCTGCAATATATTCTGTACCGCCTAATGCCTGCCCTTCTACATCTCCTATCTCTAATTGAGTCACGTAATCATAGGTTTCGCCAGTATCAGGAATGTAATAATAGTACTCGCCATCTTCGCCAATTCCGAGCAGCGAAATGTCTTTTTTATTATAAAAACTTTCAATAATAAGATCACTATCTTGGCCGTCTTTTTCAAATGAGACGTGTAGATCATTTTTTATACGTTTAGTAACAATATGGTTGGGAGCACGTCCAATAGCGGTATCATGAAACTCGTAGTTAACTTTGTCTACCGCATTAATGATAGTGGGCTTACCATCTTCAGTGATGACCTGCACTTCATTAATAGTACTATTGGCGTTATGTGTCTTAACAATAATAATATTCATATTCTCACCTTTCGTTTTTTATTTTTTTGATACCGGTTAAATTATTTTTGTATCAGGTAACCTCAATTATTGGAGGTTAATACAATTATCAATTGGTTAAGCGCTCTTCAACGACAGCGACTACACGTCTATTGATTCGTTGTCCTTCTGCATTATCATTACTTGCTCTCGGCTTTGATTCTCCATAACCAACCGCTTTTAAGCGCTCAGCTGCAATCCCAAAACGAGTGATTAACACCTCTTTTACGGCATCCACTCGTCGTTGCGATAAAGCTTGGTTATAGGTATCACTGCCGCGCTTGTCTGTATGACCTTCGACGGTAGTGGCTGTGTTTGGATACTGCATCATAAACTCTGCTAGTTCCGCTATTTTTATATAATATTCTGGCTGGACGACGGCTTTATCAGTTTCAAACAGCACTTCAAGATCAATAGTGACCCTTTCAGCTAAAATAGGAGGTTGTGGCTGTATCACTGGAGGCAGTACTACAGATAACGAAGTAGCGATAGGAGCTGGACAGTTTGGAACTACCCGGCTGATTTGATGCGTTTGATAACGCTTATTAGCTAATAGCTGTAATGCACTATCAGACGTAATCTGCTCTAGTGTCCCCTTTCCTGTTTCGTCCATATCAATATAGAAAAAGTATGTTTGACCACCAACTAATTCATATATTTTTTTATCCGCTAATAAGTTGTTGTTTTTAAATCCAGTAGCATTTGCGCTAAGCTGATTGATACCAACACACGAGTTGACTACAGTATAATTTCCCGGATGCAGACTAACTTGAAATCTATTGTTAACCGCAATATTGGCGCTTGTTTGTTCAGGGTCACTATCGTTTTTTCGGACAAAAACTAACCTAGTATTATCAGTAGCCACTTGTTTTATTAATACAGCATGAATATCAATATCTACTTGGTTATTCCATACCACACTGCCGACACGGCGGGTGTCTCCATCGTTATCGATACCATCATTACCAGTGATAGCACATGCAGTAATACTAAATAAAATAATTGGCACTACAACAGTGGCGATAGTATTTTTAAATACCCTTTCCATAGTAAATTCCTGAATGATAGTTTGTAGAGTCACTCGTGGTTAAAAATAGTGGTTTTTTATTTAAATGTTATGGACAAGACACTCTTTGTTATATTGCTATGTTTTTTAAGTAAGCCCATAGAACATCTGAGAGAATTGCATTTACTTGAAAAATTAAATTTTTATTTTTATGAGTGTGTTTGAGGCATGTTGAACATTTGACCATAGCACTGACAGTGACTACTTTTAGTCACTTCAAAGTCAAAAATATCTAGTTTAATAGCTCTCTTACACAAGTCATCGTTAACCATTGAAACTCGGTTAATGGCAATCAATGGAATGGTGTTTTTACAAAAGGTCTAGTAATTCTAAGCGGATAATTTTGGCAAAGTAGCGGCAAAAAAGAGTACTGTTTCCGTTTTAGAGGGTTGGGGCTGATGCTAAAACGGCTCCGTGCCATGTAGCAACTTTAGCTGACGCAGCTGCATTATCATCGAGTTATCTGTTGTCTGGAACACAGCGCTCATTGACTGGCAGCAGTGCTTATTGATAAATATTTAACGCTCCCTAATATATTTTATACAATATAATATTGATGTGCTAGGCCAGCCATTCTACTTAATAGACCGTTCATCTTGTTTTATGTATAAAATAACTCTATACACTTACTTAGCTATAGTAATTCCAAAATAGGAGGGGTGCGCTATCTCCAAAATAGGTAAGGTGAAATGAAACGATGATTGACTCGGCAGATTCTAGAACGCAAGTGTTTAAATATCAGCCAAAAAAAAGACATTGACACACCCAAAAGCCTACGCGATCAAAAGAACGCAGTATCAAAGTCAGCTTAATGATTACATCGCTGAAGGCTATCCTGTGTTTTACATGGATTAGAGCGACTTTGAGTATGAGAGGCTATGCGCCGATAGGTTCACCTTGTATCGACAACTACAGCTTGCAGGGTTCAAGCTGAACCAATATGATTGGTGATTTGTACGAAAACACACTATTCGGGCTTAGTTACCTTGGGAGGGGATATCAATGGATATATATTATAAGACTGGTGCAGATGCACTCTCGTTCCAAGCCTGAAGACTAAACCCATGATGGTCATGGACGAGGATAAAGCAAAGCACTGCTTTGCCCGAATACAAGACGAGAGCTCTACTCAAGTGGGAAAAGAAGTGGGCACAGGCTAAGTTTCTACGCCAAGGTGGATGGAAAATAATTTGTATAAACTATTTTATAATATGGGCTGTATTTCTTTTATCTTAGATTAACGATAGCGGCACAACGGATTAACTGTTACCGCAAAAACTTATAGATGAGTGAGTCGTTTGATTTATTAAAGATAAGCTACAAGATTGGGTGGCATATAATATGATCCAAACACGATAGTTTGCCACTAGCCCACCATAATATTGGCAGCAAGGCATCGAGTCGATACCTTGCTCATTTATTTGAGCACTTACTTAATGTTATTCTGCCAATAGCTTAACCAGTAAATCATGTATTTCGTTCTTGAGTTCTTTATCTTCGATTTTATTAGCACTAATTTTCGCATTTTGTAGATTTTCAATAGCTGCCTCAGTTTGCCCTAATTCAACTTGCAATACCGCCATGGAAAAAGCAATTGAGGACATACAGTCTTTTGAATTAATCGCAATCGCTTTTTTTAGGGCTTTTTCGTAGATAATTAGCGCCTCATCTAATTCCTCTGTAAAGTCAGCCAGTGTCTCCCATTGTACGGGATGGTCTTTATCGGTGTTTTCGTTATCGCTGCATATAGTCTGTAACTCTACATAAAGTGCATCGAAAGCTTCTTGATTACGTCTATTGTTCGCCTCTAGCAGCTCTTCAGCTAAAATATAGACTGATTTATATATTTTGGTATTGATCATTACTCATTTCCTCTCTTTACTACTAATAAAATAACAACCAGTAAATGAACTTACTTGGCAGTGGAAAAGCTTAATCTAAGTAAGTTGACGGTGTCTGGCAATGCTTGACTAAGATAACGAGCGTAATATTAGTCTTATGGAGAGTTATCTCAAAGACTAAGACCAGATAAAAGCCGCTAACTATAACAGAGAGAGCCATGATTAACGCAGGAATAAACACCATAAGAGCTGAAATCTTTGCAAGGTGTCAATGACGACCAGCAGATAATAATCAGTTTTACTACCATACTAAACACATAAAATAAAACTATAGAGGCAATGACTCACTAGACAAAAAAGCCCAAATGGTACTTAATTGAGTACTAATGGACACGAGAGAGATAATGATGACTGATTTAATAATTAAAAATGCACGACTAAAAAGTCATAAAGGCTTGGTTAATATTAGTATAAAAGAAGCTCATATTACGGGCATTGATGTCGTTGAAGATAATAGTATTGATGATGACGTTATTTATGATGGCACTGTTTACGACGCAAAAGGTAATTTTGTCTGTTCTGGTTTTTATGAGAGTCACATACATCTCGATAAGGCCTGCATACTGGACCGCTGTAGCTTAGAGGAAGGCAATCTAGAAGAAGCGGTAGAAGAAACCGGTAAAGCCAAAAAAGAGTTTACTGAAGAAGATGTGTTTGAACGCGCATCAAGAGTCATAGAAATGGCCATTAAAAAAGGCACCGTTGGCCTGCGAACCTTCGTCGAAACAGATGCTAAAACTCAATTGCGCAGTTTTGAAGCTATAAAGAGAGTCCAAAAGAAGTATGCATTTGCGATTGATATAGAAATTTGTGCCTTTGCCCAGGATGGCTTGACCAATGCACCACAAACCTATGAACTGCTGCAACAAGCACTAGCACAGGGCGCGGATTTGGTAGGTGGTTGTCCGTACAAAGATGACCATCCAAACCAACATATCGAGATGATATTTGACTTAGCTGAGCAGTTTAATGTCAATGTTGATTTTCATCTAGATTTTGATTTAGATCCTGATAGCTCAACCATCCCAAAACTGGTAGAAGAAACCATCAAACGTAACTATCAGGGCCGTGTGTCTATTGGTCATGTCACCAAGCTTTCTGCTATGGATAAGATGCAGCGAAGAGCAATGGCAGGTTTACTGAAGTTTGCTAATATCTCCTTAACTGTGTTGCCGGCGACCGATATCTATCTAAATGGGCGTAACTATGATGCTTTGATACCTAGAGGTATGGTTAACGCCAATGAATTGGCAGAAATGGGCATTAATACCACTATTGCCAGTAACAATATTTTGAATGCATTCACGCCTTATGGTGATGCCTCATTGATTAGAATGGCAAATATGTATGCCAATATTGCTCAGCTATCTAAGGACACTGAAATGGCAGATGTTTTTGATATGATCAGCAAAAATGCAGCTAAATTACTGTCACACCAATCTGAGATAACAGTAGGTGCACCAGCTACCTTGGTAGTATTAGAAGCAAAGGATGAGATAGAGGCCATTAGAACCGCATCACAAGCAGTAGCAGGTTTTAAAAATGGTAAACAAACGTTTTACAATCACGCTGCTTATATTTGCTTTGAGTAACTCAAAAGTAAAAGCTGAAAAAATGAGGCTATTAGCGCAGCGGAATTGTTGGAACTGACTCAGTAGATGATAGCACAGTAGGTTTAGACCAGTTATTTTCTTACTTCCTCTTCACACGCGTGACAGAGGCTGCGGAAAATTCATATCAGCGGCACTGTATCGTCTTTAAATTGGATTGACTGTACGTATTCTTAGAGGCTTTTATCGTCTCAAATCTTTAGCCATCAACGAGCATTATCCTAGCTGGCAGAGGTCCTAATGAAGGTCCATTCAAACCGAAAAGTTGAGATGTAAAGATAACTTGACGGTGTTACTATTATAATTATGGGCGGGATTACCAAGCCAGTTGCCCAAATTTAGATTTGGTGAAGTACCATTATAATACTTGTTAAAATTTATTATAAAACATTACTTTAGTTAATGTGTTGGACTTGTTTCTTTACCTGATCGAACACGCTTGTCGTATATAGAGCGTTATAAAAATTATTCCACTTTTATAAATATTATGTTATGTTTATGACCACAACACACAACCAATTAATAGTATATAAAAGATTTATTTTGTTGCTATATTATGGATGTAGACTACTATATCCATAATTTCGGTTATATACTAACACTTTAGTAACACTAAAGAGTATAATGAAGCCTAACAAATCTATAGCCATTGACAAACAACCCTATTGGCAAATAGCTAGCAATACTATTAATCACGTTAAATTAATACAATGGAATGGACGCTAGTGAGAGCAAACTGCTGTAATTATAAAAGGCTTTAGTATCTCGGGCCTGCTGTAGTTTCGATACAGTAAATGACAAGGAGCTCAAAATGCATAATATACTAACAGGTAGCGCTTTAACTCGCGCGATGCTAGAACGTGGTGACGAAAACATCTGGTGCGCTATAGATGATGATAGCGATGAACAAGCAATGACAGATCACGGCGGCAACGACTTTACAGCCCACATTATATCTTTTAGTGATGGTAAATTTTTCTGTACAGGCGGTATGCCTTGGATGTTTGCTGTACCCGTCAAGATAAGTGAAGCATTGCAATCTGACGTAGGATTATAAGCACCTCAAACGAAGGTAACGATAATAAAGTGCTATTACCTTTATTTATTGACTTACGGTAACTTCTAATATTACTAGGGCGTTGTTATTAACTATTATTAGGCGCAATGTAGAGATGCGTCGTTGAACTCATTTATAATTAAGAATCCCTTATCTAGGGATTTTTTATGTCTATATTTCAATATAATTTGGGAGGCGGAGTGCAAATAGAGATTTAATGCCACAACATCTAAAGTTGTTTTTATAGCCTATAGTGATTCAAATATCAGAAAATATTATAGGTATATATTCGTATTAAAAGCAGCTGTTAACACTGTTAATTTGAGCTTTAAGCCATAAAAAAGCAAGACATTAGATGTCTTGCTTTTTTATTTAAAACGTCACAATATTATTCAAACTAACGATCAGCCTGGGAATACTTCTGACATGATGCAGGCTGCCAATAGATCTCTGTGACAAAAAATTCGTCACCAAGCAGTCTTCCTTCGTAGCTATTATCAAAAATAACTTTATAGCGGCAGGTCTCTATATTCTTATTTGCATTAGAGAATTTGAGAATATAATCCCATTCGCGGGCGTTAAACCCTTCTTGAAAGTGTGGCGTACCAATCAGCTTATAGATCTCACTTTTAGTAGTGCCGACCTTAATTTTGGCCACGTCGCTTTGGTCAACGAGTTTACCCGATTTTTGCCATGCCTTACTTTCATCAGGAAATATTAAGTCATTAGCATCAACTGATCCATACTGAGCGCCAGGACTTACGTGCCAAGTACAACCCGTTGCAGTTAACAGTAAAGCAGTAGCCAGTAGGCCATAACGATATAGATGTAAATTCATTATGTGTTCCTTGATAGGTCTTAAGTGATTTGACAGCACCTATTTATTGAAAATAGACGCTGTCATCTTGCGTTTGATTAGATTAGAAATGGAAGCCTGCACCAATGGATCCACCAGCATTACCCTGGGTATCCGCAGTACCACTTACCTTCATCACCCAACGTCCGTTATCAGAAACTCTAGAGACACCAACCGCTACTGCGCTTTCACCATTATAAGTCGCGATACCGCCACCTACCATAGATCTGCCTGCGATATTAGACTGCGGTAATGAGGACATTGCCATCGCTGCTGAGATACCAGCATTCGCATCATCTTCAACCTCACCAATTCTGTAGCCTAACTCGTTGACACTATTGCCAAGTCTCCTCTCCATACGACTTAACTGACCGAAGTTGACGGCGTCGTCAAGTTCTCTGCCATCAACAACACCCTTAATACCGGCTGCGGTCATATTTGGACCAGCGGCAGCGCCTGCGCTGTCTCTGAAACTTACACCTGTTTGATCAACGACCGTGCCATTTTTGCCTTCAGCATCAGTGGCAGAGAAGCCGTTTGCGCCATGGATGCTTCTGTTCGTGCCGTCAGTGACATCTGTGCCGGCACTGGTTGCGGTTGTTATGTTAGCGCCTTTAGCAATGGTTTGGCCAAGTGCTGTGATATTATTGGCGTTGCCAGTAAGATCCGTTTGACTTGAACCTGTCGCACTATATTTAGTAGTATAATCACCGTTAGTAACGCTAGTACCAACAGCAGTGACTGTAGTTATATTACCTGCGCCATCATCAGCCTTGACGCTATCAACATTTAGGTTTTTAGAAGTAGATACACGATAATTAGTAGAGCCATCTCCGTTGGGTACTGAATCTACAACAATATTATCACCAGCGGTTACTGTGGTCTTAGCTGCCGCCGCTGTATTGACAGATTTGATTGCCTCATGAATACTACTTTTACCAGTATCGCCGATATTAGCGTTCGTGAAGTTACCAGTAGATGGGTTATAAACTGTAGTACCACCAATGATACCTGCGACACCAGCGCCTTGAGCATACAACTGACCGCCATTGATAGCATCTTTACTTCCTGCAGCAACAGAACCAGCGGCAACACCACTCAATACACGATCACCAGCTGTACCAGAGAAGTTTACGTTAGTACCACCTGTTGTACCACCTACAGTGATGTTGCCAGTACCACTGTCTTGACGAACGAGACCAGTTGTACCATTAGTTAGATTATCTATAGCAGTAGTGTTATTAGTCATACGACCATCAAGGTTACCTAAAGCATCACCAACGTTATTATAGTCAGTGGTATTAGCGTTATTATTACCATTGTTTAGGGTGTACTTTGGAGCCGTATAAGCGTTGGTTATTGGGTTATAAGTTGCCCCGCCGCCCAGCGCTGCCATATTGCCTGCAACATTGGTATTGGTTCTATTTAACTGACGGCCATTGATAGCTTGCTGACTAGTAGAAGTAATATCACCATCTAATATATCAACGATTTTAGATTGATTGACACTTAAACCTCTACCGTCAGTGGTCAATACAGTATCATTGGTTCCGTCACCGATAGTGACTTGATTAACTGTAATAGCATCAGCTAAGTCATAGTTAATACCGTTGTCACTATTGGTTGCGACTAGATTGCCATCAGTGTTAGTGAAGTTGACAGTGTCACCAAGCTGGACATTATCAGCAGTACTACTACCACCTTTGATATTGAATCCTTTATTAGCAGTACCTTGTGCAGCTATTACATCTTGATTGGTCTGGAACAGCTGACGACCATTAACCGCTTGTTGGCTAGTCGCAGTGACATCACCGTCTGCTATATCAACGATTTTGGACTGATTGACACTTAAGCCTCTAACATCAGTATTCAGTAGAACGCTACCTAATTTAACACTACCGGTAGCACCTAAATCAAGATTCTTTTTGAGGTTGTATGTGATGTTGTTACCAGTTTTAGTGACTTGTAGATTGTTCTCACCAGCAGCGATACCGATGTCAACAACATCACCTGCTTTGACAGCAGCAGCACCATTACCATTGCTTTGTAAGGTAAAGCCTTGGTCTAATGCTGTGATTGCATCACCAACATTATTCTTAGATGCGCCATTTACCGTATACGTTGGCGCGCTAACCGTACCATCAGCATTGACACTTGAATTGCCACCGAAGTTATTAGCCACAGACTGTGCATTATTGAACAGCTGACGACCGTTGATAGCTTGTTGGCTACCAGCATTAACATTACCGTCTAATATATCAACGATTTTAGATTGATTGACACTTAAGCCTCTAGCATCAGTATTAAGTAGAACATTGCCTAATTTGACACTACCGTTAGCGCCTAAGTCGACAGCTTCAGCCAGTTTAATCTCTAAACCGTCTACACCATTTTTAACCACCCCAATATTGTTATTGGTTAGCGTAGCGGTTGAACCACCCTCGAGTTTTAGGGTCTGACCTAGTGGACGATTTACAACTCCACCACTATCGCCTACAAAGTTTAGACCTAAGGTTGTAACACCGTCGATAGTATTGAACAGCTGGCGACCGTTGATTGCTTGTTGACTAGTCGAAGTCACATCACCATCTAGTATGTCAACGATTTTAGACTGATTGACACTCAAGCCTCTAACATCGGTAGTTAGTTTAGTGTCATTAGTACCATTACCAATGGTCACACTCTCTACAGTAATATCATTAGCTAAATCGTAGTTAATAGTGTTATCAGTAGTTTTGGTAACCAAAAGATTGCCGTTACTGTTGGTCGTGAAGTCAACCGTCTCGCCTAATTGGACATTATCAGCTGTACCACCTTGGGCGCTGATATTGAAGCCTTGAATAACTTTTCCGTCAACCGCTTTGAGTTGGCTGACATTGACCGCATCAGTATCAGCACCACCAGCGGCTACATTAGTCAAACGACGTTCGTCGCCAGCACGACCAATACTTACTACATTGCTGCCAGTTGCTGTTCCTACAATGCCAGTTGGGCCAGTAGGATCAAAACTTGCTACAGTAGAGGCATTCACAGAAGTGTTATTACCAATACCCACCGCACCATTTACACCAGTACCAATAGTGATGTTATTACCCAGTGCAAAGGATCTATTACCAGCGATTGTATTATTGTTACCTAGTGCAAAGGATCTGTTACCAGTGATTATGTTGTCGTTGCCTAATGTAGAGGATTTATTACCACTGATTGTATTGTCATTGCCTATGGTAAAGGATCTATTGCCACCGATATTATTATCGTTGCCTAATGAATAGCTGTTATTACCTGTGATAACAGTCGGATCACCGATAGCACCAGAGTTATTGCCAGAGACCTCATTACCAGTACCGATACTGATACTAGATTTACCAGAGGCTATTGCGTTTCTACCCATTGCAATGGAGTTATCACCCGTTGCATCTGCCGTAGAACCGACACTAAGCGCGCCGTTGCCACTATCTTCGCGAACGATACCAGTTACACCATTGGTTAAGTCAGCAATCAGATCGTTAGTTGTATTTAACTGACTACCATTAATAGCTTGCTGACTGGTTTCATCAACACGGCCATCAGCGACACCTTTGATGGTATTGCCGCCGTTGAATAGACCGTCTTCAGTCAATCTAACAGGATTGCCGTTACCTTGAGTGCCACCAAGTACACTAATGCCAGCGTTATTTACAGTGGTTGCGCCAGTTTCGATACTACCAGTTGCGCCTAAGTCAACGTTCTCCGCAAGCTCTACAATCAGACCATTACTACCGTCATTGCTTACTGCGATATTGCCTGTAGTCAGATTACCTATCGCACCACCAGTGATATCTAGGCGTTGACCTAACTTACGAGTGATAGTAGAACCGTTGTCACCTCTGAATTTTAAGCCTTGATCGATAACTTGGTTAGTCTCAAACAGCTGGCTACCATTAATAGCTTGTTTGCTAAATTCACCGACATTACCGTCTGCTACATCAACGATTTTAGAACCGTTAACACTAAAGCCTCTACCGTCACTATTGGTTAGCGAAGCATCACCTATTTTGAGGCTACCAGCGCTGCTTAGATCGATTTGGTTTTTTAGAGCAACTTTGATACCAGAACTGTCAGCTGTCAAAGCAATATTATCACCTGTGATAAAGTTAGCAGTATTGTCATCCTTATCAAGGGTTTTAACAGTAACACCATCAATTTGAGTAATGACATTCTGCATAGCGCTGTCAGCTTTACCTAAGCTGTCTTTAGTGCCTTGACTTAGATCAACCGCATAGTCAGTCAAGTTGTTGGCATCAGTAGTAGAGGTTACTTCTAATGCAAGAGAGCCTGCCGAGGTTTTAGAGCCATTGGCATTGACGGTATAGATGTCTTGACCGTTAAGGCCCGTAGACTTCTCAACATCAGCGACGTTAGTACCTGCAACCACTTCTGTTCTTGCAGCAGCAGCAGAACCGGTAAGCTGGCTTAGGTTAACGGCGTCAGTTGGGTCAACACCGTTAGAGACCCGTGTGATTCTTCTGTTACCCGCATCGATACCAGATTTAGTAACACTTGGTCCATTAAGAATGTTGAGACCGTTGCTGCTGAGAGTAGCACTGGAAGGATTTAGGGGGTTAAATGGGTTTATGGTACTTACAGTAACACCTACACCACTAACTATAGTATTAACCAGTGCATTACCCGTTCTAACACCCAAACGGTCAACGGTAGTCACAGGGCCTAGACCAATTGGAAAACTTGAACCCATTGTCACGCTACCATTAGCGCCTAGATCTAGATCATTATTCAGAGCAATAGCAATTTTACCACCAGCAACTTTAGTCGTGATGTTGCTATTAGAACCGACAACTTCAACCGCTTGGCCAAGGTTCTTTTGTACGGTATTACCATCTGCAGCTTGGATAGCAAAGCCTGCTGTAGTTACATCAGTAACTGCTGTATTCAAGTCACCAATGTTTGCAGCGTTATTAGCATTGGCTGCAACTGTACGGACACCGCCACTAGCAACGTTGGTCAAAGCAACTGGTGTAACTGATCCCACTCCACCTAGCGTTACGCTGGTTTGAGCTGGGTTATCATACTGTACTGAGTTATCGGCTTTGAGTAAGCTGGCTACAGTATCAGTGCCTAGACCAATTGAGTAGTCAGTTAGGTTAGTAGTTGTGTCTTTAGTACCAGGAGTGACGGTCAAAGCATTAGCATTAGCACTTGAAACGGTAGTGCCATCAGCGTTCACCGTGTAAACATTCTGACCATTAGTGCCAGGAGTGTTGGTAACAGTAACATTAGTACCTTTAACCACTTCTGTTTTAGAAGCCGCCGCCGCCGTACCTAACTGACTGACGTTAACAGCATCTGTTGGCAAAGTACCAGCAGTCACGTCCTTAATCTGATTACCACCAGCATTGATACTGTTTTTGGTGAACTGTGGACCACCGAGAATGGTCAGACCGTCACTATTTAAAGTAGCAGCGCCAGTACCGGTAAGGCTACCGAATGGACCGCTAGCAAAAGTAAGACTGTTACTATTTAAAGTCGCACTAGAACGACTTAATGGAGTAAACCCTATTTGTCTTACTATGGAAACGCCAGTATCGCTAACGGTAGTATTGACACTTAGTAGCCCATTTCTACCCATTCTCACGCTACCATTAGTGCCAAGATCAATGTCTTCAGCCAGTTTGACGGATAAGGTATCCGTACCATCAGCAGTTACGCTGATGTTTGTAGTTGCTGAGTTAGACGCAACTGTTCTACCACCTTTGACTTTGAGCGTTTGACCAAGCTTACGAGTAACTGGACTACCGTTATCACCAGCAAAAGTGAGGGGAGTCTGTACTGCAGTATTAAGAGCGTTCACAGCACCAGCGACAGTATCAACTGCTGATGTTGCTCCGGTAGCAGTATTAACTATTACATTATAAACAGGAGCAGTATAACTACCATTAACAGAGTCATAGCTACCACCAAGCGCGGCCATATTGCCTTGAGAAATAACTCTATTTTCTGTCACGTTACTGTTAGTGGTAAATAATTGGCTACCATTAACTGCATCAGTTGATGCTGCGTTTAGAGCACCTGCTGCCACATTAATAACCTGACGCTCGCCGCCATCAGAACCAACGCTGACTACACCAACTGCTTGGCCGGCACCGGTTTCAATTGTGAAAGCGCGATCGCTAGAACCGTTGCCCAGCACTACACTGTTATCTTGGCTTGTAACGACATCATTACCTAAAACAAAGGTGTTATCGTTATCAATAGTATTGTTGTTACCAATGGCATAACTACCGGTACCGCTAACTGAGTTAGGATCACCAAACGCACCTGAGTTGTCACCAGAGACTACGTTTCCAGTTCCAATAGCGATACTAGAAGTACCAAATGCTTTTGAGCCTGTGCCCATCGCAATCGAGTTCACGCCGAATGCTTTTGCACTCCGACCCTGTGCGATCGAACCGGACTGGGTCGCCTCAGAGAAATAGCCTTGCGCCGAGCTGAAGTTACCTGTTGCCTTGGCGTAAGTGCCTTGCGCAATTGACTGGCTTCCGAGTGCCTTCGCATTACTGCCCTGCGCAATCGATTGGTTTCCGGTCGCCTGTGCTCTGTTGCCTAATGCAATGTTGCTATCCTTGGTTGCCTCGGATCCGTCGCCGATGGCCACAGAGCTAGCACCCGTAGCCTTGGCTGTCTGACCAACAGCAGTGCTGTACTCGCCTTGAGCGCGAGAGTTCACACCCATCGCAGTTGCACCGTACTGATCCGCTCTTGCACCAAAACCAACCGCAGTAGCTGAACCAGCAAACGCTTGTGCTGCTGAACCCAGAGCAGTTGACGAATCATCTGTAGCTTCAGAACCTTTACCTAAAGCAACGGAGTTCGCACCTGTAGCCTTGGCTGTCTGACCAACAGCAGTGCTGTACTCGCCTTGAGCGCGAGAGTTCACACCCATCGCAGTTGTACCGTACTGATCCGCTCGTGCACCAAAGCCAACCGCAGTAGCTGAACCAGCAAACGCTTGTGCTGCTGAACCCAGAGCAGTTGACTCAGGACCTATAGCAGACGCATCGGTACCCATAGCAACCGCGCGATTAGCCGTAGCAGTCGCACCAATACCAGCTGCCATTGCATCAACGCCAGTCGCACCGTCGTTGTTGTAGTTACCTGCAGTTGCATCTGTACTGTTGACACTGTAGAAATGTGTCTTGTTAGCGTCAATTGCGTTATTCAAGTCAGTTACGTTGACTGCATTCTTAGCGTTGGTCAACAATTTAACGTTACCCGCGCTTGCTAATTCAGTAATCTGCTTGCCGTCGTTATTAATACCTGCACCTGAAATCGTAACTCCAGAAATTGCAGCATTTCCATTAGCTGGAGGAGCTGCACCAAAATTAGCACTAGTAAGACCCGTTAGATCTTTAGCCAATTTGATGGTTAGAGTGTTGGTGAAGCCAGTATCCGTTCCGACCACGCCAATATTGTTATTCGTCAGATTGGCAAGAGTACTCTCGCCACCTTTAACGTTTAGATCACCGTATAAACCAGTAAAAACGTTACCACCAATATCACCCTCATATTCGTTAGCTGCTGTCGCCTGCATACTCAGACCAGATGCAGCCAGTCCTGCACATATAGCACTTACGCGCAATAATCGTGCGCCTGTCGATACCGCTGCTGAGGCGCTAGAGCTAGAACTCACTGCGCCACCTGAGGACTTGCCCCGACTCTTGGCATATTCTGCAACTGCCATAAAGCAGTTCAAAGAGGCATTCCATATAACTTTATAATTGCGGTTCATAACGTGTACTCCCTTACAAATTTATGAGATATAGAAAATAAAATCCATGTAACAGAGAGTCGAAATAACAAAATAAAACAGGCTATAAGTTTATATGACTGAAAGTTTTTTGCTAAAATGTAACAGTTACTAGCGTTTGAGAAACAAGAACGTTCAGTCTTGTAAGTCTATGACCACTCTCTATATATTCATATTACCGGATATATAGAGAGTGTAACAATACTTTTTAGCCATATTTACTACCGTTCGTCGGAATATATGCTAAAAAATGAATATATTAGACATATTTGTACTGTAAACCGCAAATATATTACTAATTTTTATCAACTTACCGATATCAAAGTTAAAAAATCCTTCATTACTCAGGCATAAATGCATTAGTAAAAAATGATGTTTCTTACATTTTGATATACTATTTAGTCTTAGTTACTGGTGCTGCCACACGACTATACAGATCGGAAATATATAAAATAGCAACTATTGTAAATATCATAAAAAAGCGCATCAGTTAATCCTGATGCGCTTTTTTGTGGTGCTGATTGATAGCTTATTGACTTTAGACCGGACAATACAAGCATTTGCCCGCAAAAATAGAGGATTGAACTCGTCTGTATAGGCAAGTGTAAAATATAGGCCAGTGTAAAACTTAAAATATAAAGCGATGAGGTGCAGGTGGGCAGCCCTTAAACTCAGTGATAATTACCCTAAAAAACATCTTATATCATGTGTGTATTGGCAGTAGCGCTCAGTTTAAATCCATTACTTTATAGATAATTTATACAGAAAAAATCCAAGGCAGTTAAGCATAAATTATAGTATGCTTGGTAAGATTAATGAGGTTCAAGTGGCATTGCAATTGTACTGGCCGGTACTATTGTTACTATTCATTCAACAAGCCTGTCACTTAGCCAGCTTGCTTAAATAGCCAGCCCCCTTTTAATACTTAATTTGAATCATTTACCATTCGTCTCTTTTGCCAATAACTGTCACAATACAACTCAACTTATCTCTCCCGAGTAAAAAGGATTTTGCGATGCAACGCTCACTATCAAAAACTCAGCAAGAGTCTCACCGTCTTAATTCTCAAAGCAAAACAGCCATTAGAGCTGCCATTTTACTTATTAGTAGCAGCTTCCTAGTATCCATATCTGCTCATGCTCTTGAGCCCGCCAACAGTAAAGTAACCAATACCACTGACATTAATACTAGCGCGATAAATCTAGCTATTATGACTAGCGCGCCGACCGTACTGTCTGAGACCCAGCGTATTACGGTTGCGACGCCTAACAGTCTAAAAAAAGCACCTAGCACGACCACGGCTCTAACTACCGCTAAAGCCGACCAAGCCATCTACTCAAACGATGCTATCCAGCATCCGCTATGGGCCAGGAATGGCATGGTGGCCACTCAAGAAGCGATTGCCTCTGATGTTGGATTACAGATTCTGAAGCAAGGCGGTAATGCCGTCGATGCTAGTGTTGCGGTTGGCTTTGCACTGGCAGTGACCCTTCCACGCGCTGGTAATATAGGTGGTGGTGGCTTTATGATGATTTATGATGCGGATAAAGACAAGACAGTCGCACTCGATTATCGCGAAAAAGCACCGAGCAGTGCCTCACGTGATATGTACCTTGATGAAGATGGCAATGCAGTCAGTGACTTATCACGTTATCACGGCTTGGCTATCGGTGTGCCAGGCACAGTGGCAGGACTACTCAAAGCACTAGAAGACCATGGCACTATGAGTCGCGGGCAGGTGATGGCACCGGCGATTTCATTAGCAGAGAAGGGTATAGAAGTTACCGCTGGCTTGACCGAGTCCTTAGAAGCCTTAAGTGAGCGTATGCAAAAATGGCCAAGTACCAAAAAAATATTTTTCAAATCTGATGGCAGCGCTTATCAACCTGGTGAGCGCTTAAAACAACCAGAACTTGCACAATCGCTAAAGCTGATTGCGGCTCAAGGTACAGATGGATTTTATAAAGGCGAAACTGCTCGTAAAATAGTCAAGGCAGTGAATGAGGCTGGCGGTAGTATGAGCTTGCAAGATTTAGCCAATTATCAAGCCATCGCCCGCGCGCCAGTCAAAGGTACTTATCGTGGTTATGAGATTGTCTCTATGCCGCCACCCTCCTCTGGTGGTATTCATATCGTCCAAATTCTAAATATTCTAGAAGGCTATCCGATAAATAAGTATGGACAAAATAGTGCCCAGACTATCCACTTAATGGCCGAAGCAATGCAATTGGCCTATGCTGATCGTGCTGAGTACTTAGGTGATGCGGACTTCGTCGACGTACCAGTCAATGGGCTAACGGCGCGTCCTTATGCAGATAAGCTGCGTGCCTTGATTGATCCCAATAAAGCCACGCCTGCCGCTACGGTCAAAGCCAATAACCCACTACCGTACGAGAGTGATCAAACCACCCATTTCTCTATCGTTGATAAAGATGGCAATGCGGTAGCGAACACCTATACCTTAAACTTCTCTTATGGCACGGGCATGGTCGCTGAAGGTACCGGCATTTTATTAAATAATGAAATGGATGACTTTTCAGCCAAGCCTGGTGTCCCTAACGGTTATGGCCTACTTGGCGGTGAAGCCAATGCCGTCGAAGCAGACAAGCGTCCTTTGTCTTCTATGAGTCCAACGCTGGTATTTAAAGACAGCAAACCTTATATCGTCACCGGCAGCCCAGGTGGTAGTCGTATTATTACTACCGTCACCCAAGTTATCTCTAACGTTATCGATCATGATATGAATATCGCTGAAGCCACTCATGCCCCGCGTATTCATGATCAATGGCTACCAGATGAGATTCGTATCGAAAAAGCGCTGAATGTCGATACTATCAAAAAGTTAGAATCGATGGGTCATACTGTCAGTCCGCAAGCAGCAATGGGCTCAACACAATCCATTATGATTACTCCAACAGGTATATATGGATCTTCAGATCCGCGTATCGTGGATGCAGCCGTAGTGGGATACTAAGCTGGTAGGCTGTTAGTGTAGCCTATTACTAACAGCTGAGCTTATCGAAATTGGGATGATGGTATTCCTATGACATTTTTGAACCATCGGCTAAAAATGATATATTTTTAGTTGATCTTCAGTTGGTATTAATAAAAACGTTTTTTATTAACGATGAATGTGAGCGTTGTTAGCTGGACAACAGTAAGAAAATCATCGTCAATCCAGTTAGCTAGGGAGAGCAAAGTATGAACCAGATTGAAAGACCTAATAAGGCCGCATTAGTACAGATGTTTCGGGCATTTATTGAGCCTGAGCACGTGATCAGTGATGAAGAAACTCAGAAGCCTTACGAGTGTGATGGCTTATCTGTATATTGTGATATGCCATTAATAGTGGTGTTGCCAGATACGGTCGAGCAGGTACAGGAGATAATGCGACTCTGCCATCGCTATCAAATTCCTGTAGTGGCTCGTGGTGCTGGCACTGGTCTTTGTGCAGGTGCCATGCCCAATCCTGATGGCGTATTGCTGGTATTATCTCGTTTTAAACATATTCTTGGGATTGATCCCCTAGCGCGTAGCGCGCGCTTACAACCAGGCGTCCGTAACTTAGCCATTAGTGAAGCGGCAAGCATACATGGCTTGTATTATGGTCCGGACCCCTCCTCACAGATTGCTTGTACGATAGGCGGTAATGTTGCGCAAAACTCTGGCGGTGTCCATTGTCTTAAATATGGACTGACCGTACATAACTTATTAAAAGTAGAAATGGTTACTGTAGAAGGCGATCTGATCAGCATAGGTAGCGAAGGATTGGACAGTAACGGCTTCGATCTAATGGCCTTAATTACCGGTTCTGAAGGGTTGCTTGGCATAGTGACTGAAGTAACGGTCAAGCTATTACCGAGTCCTGAAAAGGCACAGGTAATTATGGCAGCTTTCGATAATGTACAGACCGCAGGTGACGCGGTAGGTGACGTGATTGCCAAAGGGATTATTCCAGCTGGCCTCGAAATGATGGACAGCCTAGCGATTATAGCTGCCGAGGCCTTCGTTCATGCCGGTTATCCTACCGATGCTAAGGCGTTGCTGTTATGTGAACTAGATGGTAGCGAAGCTGAAGTTAAAGAACAAATCGCAGAAGTTGAGCAGCTTTTTATTCAGCTGGGTGCCACCTCAACTCGAGTATCTCAAAGTGAGGCAGAACGCGCTTTATTATGGAAAGGTCGTAAGTCTGCGTTTCCAGCCGTGGGCCGGATATCAGCGGATTACTATTGCATGGATGGCACCATTCCCCGCAGCCAACTTGCTCATGTATTGACTGAAATGGAAAAACTCTCAGAACACTACGGTTTGCGAGTGGCCAACGTATTTCATGCCGGCGATGGCAATTTGCACCCCCTAATCTTATTTGATGCCAACGTGCCCGGCGATTTTGAAAAAACTGAAGAGTTCGGCGGTCGCATATTAGAGCTATGCGTGGAAGTGGGTGGTTGTATTACCGGTGAACATGGCGTAGGCATAGAAAAAATCCGACAAATGAATGTACAGTTTAACGAGCAGGAGTTACGCCAGTTTCACGCTATTAAAGACGCCTTTGATCCTGCTGGCACTCTCAATCCGGGTAAAGGCATTCCTGTGCTAAAAAATTGTCAGGAATATCGTGCACTAGATGTAGGCAGAGGCGATATAGGTAAAAGTGAGCCAATGCAGCAAGGAGAGCCCGCATGAGTGATAAAGACCTCAGTCATGAGCTGATCGAACAGGTTAAACAAGCCAGCACTGATGGCACACCGTTAAAAATAATTGGTGGTGGTAGTAAGCATTTCATGGGTCGGTACCATGAAGGTCAGCCCATCAGTCTTGCTGAGCATAGCGGTATTGTCAGTTATGAGCCGATTGAACTGGTGCTTACCGCTCGAGCAGGTACACCTTTGCTTGAAATCAGTGCAGCTTTGGCGGAGCACAATCAAAGACTGGCGTTTGAGCCGCCATTATTTGACGGACGAGCGACCCTAGGCGGTACTTTGGCTTGTCATTTATCGGGACCAGGCCGACCATGGAATGGCTCAATAAGAGACCATGTTCTAGGTGTTCGCTTAATCAACGGGCGTGCAGAAGAACTGCGCTTTGGCGGGCAAGTGATGAAAAACGTGGCGGGATATGATGTCTCACGTATGCAGGCTGGCGCGATGGGGACTTTAGGAGTCATCAGCGAGGTCAGTCTAAAAGTAATGCCCAAGCCTGCCGCTACCATGACCCTCAAGCAAGAAATGAATGCGGTACAAGCCATTGCAGAGATGAATCGTTTGGCGGGACAATCCAAACCCCTAACCGCGGCGTGTTGGTTTGATAATCATCTTTACTTGCGTTTGGAAGGCGCTCGTAGTGCGGTAGACAGTACTGTTACCCAGTGGCAAGGCACAGTGCTAGAAGATGGCGATAATCTATGGACACAATTACGTGAGCAGGACTTGGATTATTTTGCTAGACAAGACGCCCCGTTATGGCGGTTTTCAGTCAATAGTAATGCCCAACATTTTTTGCCAGAGGCAGATTGGCTGCTTGATTGGGGTGGGAGCCAGCGTTGGCTACGCGGTGATTTTGCGGTTGATGAATTAGAAGCGTTGGCTGAGAGTGCTGGTGGCCAAGTGAGCCTTTATCGTGGTGGCGATCGACTACAAGACGTTTTTCATACTCAGCCCGAGGCGCTGCGTCAACTCCACCAACGACTTAAACACGCCTTCGATCCGAACGGAATCTTTAACCCTGGTCGTCTCTATAGCTGGATGTAATGGCTAGATTTAATAGCCAGACTTAATAGCTGAATGGAATAGCTAAAAGTAATAATAAGAGGACATCATGCGTACCCAAATTAATGTGAAGTATCTGAATCACCCAGAAATTGAAGAAGCCGACTCTATTTTGCGCAGCTGCGTGCACTGTGGGTTTTGTAATGCGACTTGTCCCACTTATCAAGAGCTGGGCGATGAACGGGATGGTCCACGCGGACGTATTTATTTGATTAAGCAGCTGCTAGAAACCGGTGATATCAGCGAAAAATCGCAAACTCACTTAGACCGTTGTTTGACCTGTCGTAGTTGTGAGACCACCTGCCCTTCTGGTGTCAAGTATGGACGCTTGGCCGAAATAGGCCGTGGCATCATGGAAACTCAACTAGAACGACCCTTGCAGCAGAAGCTATTGCGCTGGCTGATACGTAGGGTTTTGCCCTATTCACGTCGCTTTGGAACTTTGTTACGTTTGGGACAGTTAGGGCGACCATTATTGCCCAGTAGTCTGAAAGCTAAAGTACCCGCCAGACAGATTAAGCGCTCTTTGCCAACGCAACAACATACGCGCCAGATGTTGGTACTTGCAGGATGTGCTCAACCTGCAGCGACCCCCAACACTAATATTGTAGCAGCGCGCGTGCTCGATAAGCTAGGCATTGGCCTGTTCACTGCGCCTAAAGCCGGATGCTGCGGGGCGGTGAACTATCATCTTTCTGCTCATGAAGAAGGGCTGGCATTTATGCGCGGTAATATTGATGCTTGGTGGCCTCATATTGAGGCAGGAGTAGAAGCTATTGTTATTAGTGCCTCTGGCTGCGGCACTATGGTCAAAGACTATGGCGAGAAACTGAGTCAAGATCCAGCTTATGCAGCTAAAGCACTACGAGTTAGCGAACTGGCTAAAGATCTTAGCGAAGTATTGTTTAAAGAAGATTTGAGTCAATTAGAGTTACAAGGGATCGGTCGCAAGACAGCCGTACACTGCCCTTGCTCCTTGCAACATGCCCAGCAGTTGGGTGGCCAAGTTGAACAAATTTTACAGCAAGCCGGTATCGAGCTGACCCGTACCAAGGACGGACATTTATGCTGCGGTTCTGCGGGAACCTATTCAATACTTCAACCAGAAATGAGCCAGCAGTTACTGACCAATAAGTTAGCGGATTTAACGATTGGTAATCCAGAACAAATAGTGACCGCCAACATTGGTTGCCAGCTGCACTTAAGCACTAAATCATCAATACCAGTGAAGCACTGGATTGAATTGTTAGACCCGCAGTAATGTGAATTGTGGATGTGTAATTGTAGATGTGTACTGCTCAGCAGCGGGATGGATCGATAGTGAGTGACACCCAGTACTTGAAGTGAAGTTATAATATCTAGAGATCTAGCTAGACCCTCGTTGCTATCCAGGTAGCGAAGGCTTTTTAATAAGTTTTGCCGTTTATAAATTCATATTAGGCCCTGTACTCACACTGACCTAGTTTGCTATATTTTAAACGGGCTCAGTAAAGCTGTAGTAGCCATAATACAATTCAATGAGTATCATGTTGTACTAACACCCTCGAACAAGCGACCAATAACTATGGGCTTTCGATTTAGAAAAAGCATTAGAATCGCACCTGGTGTGCGTATTAATCTGACTAAAAAAGGCGTTTCAAGCCTCTCAGTAGGCAAACGCGGTGCGACTGTAAACTTGGGTAAAAAAGGCACGCGCGGTACGGTTGGTATTCCCGGTAGCGGACTGTCGTACTCTTCTTATCAATCGCACGGTGACTCTAAACGTCAACCACCACTTGCACCAGATAATAATACCTCTGCTCGCCCGCCGCCGCCAATACACGATACTGGTGTTGGTGTTGATGTTGATGTTGATGTTAATGCCGATCCAACACAAAGAAAAGTCAGTATCCTGCTAGGGTTAGGTATCTTACTAATACCGATTATTTTTGCGTGGTTCACCCTTAGACAAGGCTATTCGACAGTCAGCCGAGCCATCAGTATGGTGTGGATGGTTATTGTTATTTTTGCCATGCGTTAAAATAATTTGCTTAAAAAGTCACTCTCTAAAGAATAACCTTGTTAATTGAAACTGCATTGTGTAGATCTGGGAAACGTAATGAACGTGTACTTTTAGCAGCCCTTAATTAAAGCCTTCCTATTGAATAAGTGGCTGTCACCGACAAATAATGCTATTATTAGCAACTAAGATTAAGAATACCAAACAAGGCTATTAACGCCTTATTTTTGTTTGAGTAGCATCATAAAGCATTGATAACTAATAATTTTTAGAAAAATAACTACGCTTTATTTCTACTCCTAGTCAGCACACTTCCCTTTTTGATTGTATCAGTAAGAGTCCTTTATGGCATTCGTACACCTTGGCATGCACAGCGAATATTCAATTACCGATTCTATCGTGCGTATTAAGCCGCTGGTTAAGGCGGCCGCGGCAGACAATCAGCGCGCGTTAGCATTGACTGATTTATCTAACCTTTACGCCACAGTAAAGTTTTATCGCGCTTGCTTAGGTGCCGGTATCAAGCCGATCATCGGTAGTGAAGTTATCATGGAAAATGAAGACTCGCGCTTGATGCTATTAGCGATGGATAATGAAGGGTATCAGAACATTACCCGTATCGTATCGCTTGGCTTCACCGAAGGACGCGCTGATCCTGCCAATCATGGCACGCCTATCGTTAAGCGCAGCCATATTCTGGAACATGCGGCAGGCGTGATTATATTATTCACCGAAAAGTCGGATGTCGGTCAAGCTTTGGTAAGCTCGATGCCAGAAAAAGCAGATGAACTGATTACAGAGTGGCAAGCGCAGTTTAAAGATCGCTTATATTTTGCGATCAAGCGCACCAATCGCGCTGGTGAAGACGCCTTTATCAAAACCGCTATTCATGCCGGCGCTAAACACAACATTCCTATTATTGCCCATAATGATGTGCGCTTTTTAGAACAAGATGACTTTGATGCTCATGAAGCGCGCGTCTGTATTGCCGGCTCATATGTATTGGCGGATCTCAATCGTCCGCAAACCTATTCAGATGAACAGTATTTAAAGACCCAAGCGCAGATGCAGCAGTTATTTGCTGATATCCCGCAAGTAATCGATAATACCTTACGACTGGCCACTCGCTGTAACGTGACCTTGACCCTAGGTATTAACGTACTGCCAGAGTTCCCAGTACCTGAGGGCGAAACCACAGAATCCTTTTTTCGCGCAGAGTCTCAGCGCGGTCTTGATCAACGTCTAAAGAAGCTGTTTCCTATCGAGGCGCGTAGTGATAATTGGAACGATATTAGGCAGAAATATGATGATCGTTTAGAGTATGAGCTGGGTATTATTCTATCAATGGGATTTCCTGGTTATTTCTTAATCGTGATGGACTTTATCCGCTGGGCAAAAGCCAATGGTGTCCCGGTTGGTCCGGGTCGTGGTTCAGGTGCCGGCTCACTCGTGGCCTATGCGCTAAATATTACTGACCTTGATCCCATACATTACGATTTATTATTTGAGCGCTTCTTGAATCCTGAGCGGGTATCGATGCCCGACTTTGATATTGACTTTTGTATTGAAGGTCGCGATAAAGTTATCGATTATGTCGCCCAAACCTATGGACGAGAAGCGGTCTCACAAATCATTACCTTTGGTACTATGGCTGCAAAAGCCGTGGTACGTGACGTCGCGCGCGCGCAAAGTAAATCGTACTTCTTAGCTAGCAAAATGTCGAAACTTATACCCAAAACACCAGGGATAACACTGAGCCAGGCGCTTGAGCAAGAACCACAGCTGAAAGACTTGATCTCTAACCCTGATAATATGGATTATGACGATGCCCTTGAGATTTGGGAGATGGCCATTAAGCTGGAAGGGATTTGCCGGAACGTGGGTAAACATGCGGGTGGTGTGCTGATTGCACCGCATAAAATCACTGACTTTAGCGCCATTTACTGTGATGACGACGGTCACCGCGTGAGCCAGTTTGATAAGGATGACGTTGAAGCGGTTGGCCTGGTAAAGTTTGACTTTTTGGGTCTGCGTAACTTGACCGTGATTAGTGCAGCGGTTAAAAATATCAATCTACGCCGAACTAAGGAAGGTGTGGCCGAGTTAGTGTTAGAGGATTTACCATTAGATGACAGTAAGGCCTATCGCCTGCTTCAGGATGCCAAGACTACTGCCGTATTTCAGCTTGAAAGTATGGGTATGAAAAAATACTTGGCCAAGTTGCAACCCACCAATATTGAAGATGTTATTGCCATGTGCGCCCTGTATCGACCCGGCCCGCTTGATGCTGGCATGGTAGAGATGTATATTGACCGCAAGCACGGCCGCGAAGAAGTTATTTACGATCACCCTAACCTTGAGCCTATTTTAGAAAACACCAATGGCGTTATCGTCTACCAAGAGCAGGTGATGAAAATCTCACAGGTTATGGCAGGCTATAGTTTGGGCGGTGCGGATATGTTGCGCCGTGCAATGGGTAAGAAAAAACCAGAAGAAATGGCCAAGCAGCGCGATATTTTCATCACTGGCGCTACCGCGCAAGGTATTGATGAGGTGACCTCAGGCGGCGTGTTTGATTTGATGGAAAAGTTCGCCGGTTACGGTTTTAACAGATCGCATTCTGCCGCTTATGGGGTACTGGCCTATCAAACAGCTTACTTAAAACAATACTACCCTGCTGAATTTATGGCAGCAGTACTGACTTCTGATATGAACAATACCGATAACGTGGTGTTCTTTATCAATGATTGCCGTGAAAACTTTGACCTGACCGTAGTCAATCCTTCTGTGAACCGCAGTGAGTGGCACTTTGTTGCCGATACCCCAACCAATATTATTTATGGCTTGGGCGCAATTAAAGGGGTTGGTGAAAGTGCGGTTGAATCTATCGTTGAAGCCCGCCGCCGCGATGGTTATTTCCTAGATTTGTATGACTTTTGTCGCCGAGTTGATCTCAAAAAAATCAATAAGCGTACCCTAGTAGCGTTAGTGAGCGCGGGCTGTTTTGATGACTTTGCTGCCACCTTACGACCTGACTTGCCAAACGACGAAGCCTACGAGATCCGTGGGGCCTTGATGAGTCAGCTACCGAGCGCCGTCCAAGCGGCTGAACAAGATCGCCAGAATAAAGAATTTGGCATGATGGATTTATTTGGAGAAATGGATGGCGCTGTGGCTGCACCACCATTAGTCATGACTCCAGAGCTGATTTGGGGTGATAAGCATCGCCTAAAAGCAGAAAAGAATACCTTAGGACTGTACTTAACCGGTCATCCTATTGATGAATACCGTGAAGAACTCAAACGCTACACTTCAGGCGCACGTCTCGATAAGCTAACTGACACGGGCTATAACGGCAGCTGCTACTTTGCTGGGCTAATCATCGATATGGCTAACTTTGGCAATCGTAACGTGATTACCTTAGATGACGGTACCTCAAGATTAGAGGTCAGCTGCTACGCTGAGCGTTTTAACCGGGTCAAAGACCAATTAAAAGTTGATGAAGTGGTGGTCATTAAAGGCAGTATCCGTGAGCGTGATGGCCGTCTTTTTGCACGTCTTGATAATGTCCTGACCATGGTTGATGCCCGTTTGCGTTGGTTAAAGAAAATTAGTATTAAGGTTCATGGTAGCGATATCACTCTACTAACCCGCTTGCAACCGCTGCTCAAATCAGCTCAAGCTGACTTAATACCGGCGCCGCGTCTGTCCCACGACACTGATGAGGACGAGCAAAGTAATGGCCCATCTCATGATTATTATGATGACACTGCTATGAGTAACGGCGGTGGCAGTCTATATGACGAAGATGGTAATGACTTATTGGCGCAAGATAGAGGCATGAGCCAAGGCGATGCCAATCAGCCTCTTAGTAATACCGACGCCTCAATTAATGACAACTGTACGCCACTAGGACTGAGCATTTATGAGGATTATGGCATTGCCAATGTAGGACTGTCTGAGCATTGGCGCGTCTACCCTAATGATGATAACCTACAACAGTTAAAGAACCTGATTAACGAAGAAAACTTACACTTCCATTACAGCTAGCGTTGCCATCACAGTGAGTATTTTTCTTACAGCTGCTTGATTAAAACGACATCTTTTACCTTATTGGATATTTAATCATGGTCGACGTTCATGGTAATAACGACAGTATGAACCACCCTAATAGTAATACGGATCACGAAATCATCAATGACCAACAGTTTGATGATATGCGCGACTTACTCGAAGAAGATTTTGCCGATTTGGTACACACTTATATTACTGATAGCAAACAACGTATTGCACTGTTAAAGACCGCCCAAGCAGCGGATGACAACGCTAATGGCTTCGAAGCGGCTCATGCTCTAAAAGGCGCTAGCGCTAACTTAGGAGCCACGCAAGTGGTAACACTTAGTGGACAGTTACAACAACTCTGCCGCGAGCACACTATCGGTCAGCAAGCGGAGCTTATTGAACAAACAGCCAGCGCATTGCAGCAGGTAGAACAAGAAATAAATCGACGGTTGAGCCAGTAATGAAGAAAGAATCTATAGTACCCGAATTATCAAAGCCTACTGTTGATGATTATCTGGCTTGTTTACAAGTGGTCATGGTTAATACCACTTTGCCCGCTAATATTGGTTCAGCGGCACGTGCTATGCACACTATGGGCTTGTCTCGGCTAAGTGTGGTCAACCCCAAACATCCTATTGATGACACCAGTAGGTCTCATGCAGCAGGCGGTAGCGTCGTGCTAGCAGATGCTCAGATTACCCCCACGTTAGAAACGGCCATTAGCGATTGTCAGCTGGTCTTTGCCGCCAGTAGCCGTAGCCGTCATTTACCTCGCCCTGTGGTTACCCCAACCCAAGCAGCAAAAATTATGCTGGATTTCATTGATAGTCAGATGACTATTAATAACGCCACTGTCGATCAAAATCCCAATAACAATTCGACAAGCCAGCACCAAGACAGTACTATTAGTAATAAGCATACAAGTCATAGCAGCACCCAACCTAATATTGCTATTTTATTTGGCCGAGAGGATCGTGGTCTGACCAATGAAGAGTTGGCTTGTGCCGATTATCATATCCAAATCGACGCCAATCCTGCTTATCCGGTGCTTAATGTCGCCTCAGCGGTGCAAGTCATAGCCAGCTTTATTTTTGCCTATGCTCGGACCCATATTGATAGTATTAATGACGCTATTAATGCTAGTAATAATAATAACGATAATCCGAACACGGCACAACCACTGTTAGCGTTGCATACCCGTCAACAATGGGATGAGCCTGCCATTACTCAGCAGCAGTTACAGCAATTAACTAATCGTACCACCGAGCTTATGGTGCAGCGCGGCATCGCTGATGCTGATCATTTAAAATCGCTACCGTCCCGGTTATCTCGACTCGGCTCTCGGGTTCAGCTCGACCAAAAAGAATACCAGCTATTAAGCGCTTTGATTGCCAAACTGTTAAAAGGCTAAAGCTTACAGGCATCATTTAATAACTATTATTTCTTATCAACCGATTTTCTTATCAAGCGATTAATATCAGCAACTGCTAGCTAGCAGTTGCACACCCTTTAATAATAAAATGGAGTTAATTATGAATTGGACAGTTTATTTATCTGGAGAAATTCACACCAACTGGCGGCAGAAAATTATGCAAGGCGCTAAAGAACATGGCCTTGCTATTGAGTTCACATCAGCAGTGACTGAACACGAAGCCAGCGACGCGGCCGCTGATGTGCTAGGTAAAGACGAAAATGCGTTCTGGCGCGACCATAAGTCGTCGAAGGTCAATGCAATTCGTACTAAAAATATGATACAAAAATGCGATATTGCCATCATCCGTTTTGGTGATAAATACAAGCAGTGGAACGCGGCATTCGACGCCGGCTATTGCTCTGCCTTAGGTAAGCCTTATATCACCCTGCATGCTGATGATATTATTCATCCGCTAAAAGAGGTTGATGCGGCGGCAATGGCGTGGGCGCAGACGCCTGAGCAGGTTGTCGAGCTGCTAAAATACATTACCAGTGATAGCTAGGCGTTGCAGTGAAAGCACAACTTATATAGCCATGTGGCGGTATTGCGAACAGAAACGACCGCCTTTAGCTAAAAAACTAAAGTTAACTTACAATATGGTTTTCTTTGTCACTCACAGCTATATTTTATGATGCAAAGCTGCTATAACTTAAAAAGAACGTAAGTAAGATATGCTTATAGACTATGGATAGTGATATCCTAATCATACTGACGACTCAATAGGATGCTTTATGTCATTGCCAACCGCCTGGTTCAAATCGCTTTGCAACCTCAAAAAAGACTTAAAAGAAGATATCGAGGCCGTCTTCACTCGCGATCCTGCGGCGCGCAATAGTGTGGAAGTCTTGCTGACTTATCCTGGTATCCATGCGCTTATTTTACACCGCGGGGCGCATTATTTATGGCAACACGACCAGAAACTTGCCGCGCGCTCGATCTCTTATGGCTCACGCATCATCACCGGTATTGAAATCCATCCTGCCGCCAAAATTGGTAGACGCTTCTTTATTGATCATGGCGTTGGGGTGGTGATTGGCGAGACCGCTGAAATTGGCAATGACGTTACTTTATACCATGGCGTCACCCTTGGCGGCGTCTCACAGAATAACGGTAAGCGTCACCCCACCTTAGAAGATGGCGTGACTGTTGGTGCTGGTGCAAAAGTCTTAGGGCCATTTACCGTTGGTAAAAATGCTAAAATAGGCTCAAACGCGGTGGTGGTCAAGCCCGTTCCAGCAGGTGCCACTATGGTCGGCGGTGCAGCACGCATGATTTCAGACTATCATGACGAAAAAGGCAATCCAATCGCGACCAAGGTTAGCGATGCCAAACAACAAGAAAAAGCTGCGAAAGCAATCATCACAGATACTAACAATGAATCTTTAGACAACCAAAATAACAATCACAGCTCAGCACGTAAAACAGCATTTCAGGCTTATGGCATTGACCCCTCCTCTAACGATCCCGTTGCTGAGGCTTTTGCCAAGATGCTCGAGCATATTCAGCAGTCAGAAAATCGTCTTGATCAGTTACAAGCAGCGATGTGCAAAATTGATGCTGATTTTTGTAAAAAAGAATATGACAAACTGTGCTTAAAAGATTTGGATGTGATTGGTAAAGATGATATGAATGAGGCAGAAGGAGGCGTAAAATAAATTTACTATTTTATAACTTTGTCATTATTGCTAGGTACTCAGTTTAAGTAAACCCTTAAAGCTGAGTATAATATATTGCAGACGGAAACCGTGGTACTGCTGTTATGAGATTTTACTTTTTCAACCGGGACGGACCGGCTTTTTATTGATTATAAAAGCCAAAAGGCTCATTGGAGTTTCGGTTGATTACACTCACCCCTGTTAAACGCCGTATTGTCTACGTTACTGTTTTTGAGATACTGGCCATTCTACTGTCCACTTTTATTCTTATGTTGCTTAGTGGTGGCGACGCTATGCAGTCCTTACCGGTTGCTGTCATCATCTCTAGCGCGGCGGTAATTTGGAACTTTATATACAACTCTATTTTTGAGCGCTTAGAACACCACTGGCAGATAAAAGAGCGTACGCTAATCGTACGCATTGTGCATGCATTAGGGTTTGAGAGTGGGCTAGTTTTGATTTGCTTACCCCTTTATATGCTGTGGTATGGGGTTGGACTGTGGGTCGCTTTTACTATGGAAGTAGCATTACTACTATTTTTCTTTATTTATACTTTTATCTTTACGCTGATTTTTGACAAAATATTTACGCTGCCGCATCACTACCTAGCAAGTGAAAATAAGTAGCATCTATGAACTTTTCAAATAGTTATAATAACCTTAGTGAAAACTAGAAAGGTCTATATTCTAGTTTTCATATCGTAAGCTCAACTATTCCAGTATTCTCATGCGCCTTAAACGGATAACGATCTGCCATTATTATCCACTCATTATTATCTTGATCACTCTGTCCACTCAATTTTACCAATAAAATGTCGATATCCATTGTCACTTGCCGTATTGGCCCAGACTCAGCTTCAGGCAAATACTTGTTTTTAGTGTGGGTGAGCCTCGATAAGGGACGCAGCCTACCACAATCACCCTCAAACTGTTTAAAGATCTGTTGTAATTGCTGCAAGCTTGTTGGTGACGTTAGCGCTAAATAAACACATTGATTGGTATAGTCAGGTTTTGGCTGTTCTAGCGTGGCAGTAAAGTCAGGGTTTTGAAAGGCAATAGAATAGTTGGTCTCGCCAAGTACAGCTAAGTCTTCACGAACGCGTGCTAAGTAATGCTCAGCGTGATGATTACTGCCTAATGCTAACACTAACGCCGTCACAAATTGCGATTGCAGCGGTTCAGGCGCGCATTTTTTTAGTTTGGTAACATCTAAACCTAATGGCAACGCTTGCCTCATTTTATGTGTCATTAGACTTGCTGACAGCAGGCTCTATTTCAGCGCTTTTATTTTCAGTGGTTTGAGCATATCGGGTAATTTGCACCCCGACCGCATCTGCTGATTTAATAGCAGTAGGTTTAGCCACACTTAAAGTCACTTTATGACACGCATAATTCGCCAATAGTTTGTGTGCAATGTGCTCGGCTAAATGCTCAAGAAGTTTTGCTTTAAGCTCCTGGCACCAAGCACTAACGTCATCACAGACCGCTTTATAATTAAGGGCGTAATTAACATCATCCGACGCCGCAGCCTTACTAATATCAGTCTCAAGTACAATATCAATCAGCAATGGCTGAGTAATCGCACGCTCCCAATCGTAAACGCCAATCACTGCCTCGACTTTTAGGGCTTTTACAAATACCACATCAGATTCAGTGTGCAACATGTTCTCATCCTTATTGATTGTACTTTTAAATGTGAACGTTTAGTTTACTCTTATGAGCTTTCCATAAGGCTTAATCATAGGGCTTAATCACGCAGACGCGCCGCTTTTAGCTGTTTGCTTGGACGATGACGCCATAAATCAATACTAAATAAGAGCAAACCCAACCAAATCAAACCAAATACCGCCAGACGATGTAAATCAAAAGGCTCGTTATAATAAAATACTGCTAAGAAGAAAATAAAGGTCGGGGTCAGATAGTTCATAAAGCTTAGGATACTAAAGGCAACCAATTTGGTGGACTTATTAAACAGCAGTAAAGGTATCAAAGTAATCGGGCCCGCTATCATTAGTAGCCAGATAGAGGGTGTGAACCAAAAGCTCAATTGACTACTGACCACATCAGATTGCCAGAACCACCATAAACAAATAGGCACTAACATAGCCGTTTCAACAAACATCGCATCGACAGCAGTGAGGGGCGTTTGCCGCTGAATCGTGCCATAAGTACTAAAGCTAAATGCTAGAATCAGCGATATCCATGGCAGGCTACCAATCATAACTACCTGAATAACGACAGATAATAAAGCAAATCCAATAGCAACCCATTGTAGCGTACGCAGGCGCTCTTTGAACAGGATCATCGATAATGCCACGCCAACCAATGGCCCAATAAAGTATCCTAAACTGGCCTCAAGAATACGATCATGGTTAACGGCCCAAACGTAGGTCAACCAATTAGCGGCGATCAGTAAGCCTGATAAAAAACTAAACAATATCCATCTTGGGTTTTTCTTTAGGGTATCTATCCAATGCCAACGCTTGGTGACTACCAGCACCACCAGCAAACACAAAAACGTCCATATAATACGATGACCGATAATTTCGGTAGCATCATAGGCAGCTAACTGTTTGAAATATAGTGGGAATGCGCCCCAAATAGAAAAAGCGATGAGCGCGGTGATAATACCACGTCTGGTGGTTTTGATAGGGGTTACTGATTTTTTGGTGACATTCTGGGTGGTCATGGGACAATACAACTGTTTTAGAGCAAAGCGGGCCCTCACCGATTTTTTATCATTGATAAGAATATAGGGGCAAGGACGCTAGGTTCACTACATATAGAATAGAAGGTAAAAAGCAATGCGCTGGTACCCATAGTGGCACTAGCGCATTGCTAACGATAACAACAGTTTTAAAATAATTTTTTATGGTAATTTATTAATGGTGTTAACCATATGAATTTTACTATTTTTAATACTGGTAAGTGATAATAATCGATCTCAATGATCTCACTGTTGCTATATTGGCGAACAATATAAACAGTATTATAAACAACATCGTACTTATATTTGCTGGTAAATACTAAGCGCCGCTATTAACTTGAATAGACAGACCGATTTGATTGGCAAGCTCAGCGAATCCTGGAAAGCTAGTATTGACAGTCTCAACGCCTTCAATAGTAATCTGCTTCGAGGCGCGTAAACTCGCAACGGCAAAACTCATCGCGATACGATGATCATGATGCGAAATAATATGACCACCACCGAATACTGGCAGGCTATTGTTTACTTGGCTGCCTGCACTATTGCTGCTTTGACCTTCAATTCCCTTACCTTCAATGATAAGACCATCTTCAGTCACGGTACACTCGACTCCAAGCGTTTGCAAACCTTCTGCCATCACTGCAATACGGTCAGACTCCTTGACCCGTAACTCTTTAGCACCGGTTAAGACCGTACGGCCTTTTGCACAGCTGGCGGCAATAAATAACACTGGGAACTCATCAATCGCTAAGGGTACTAGTGCCTCTGGTATTTCAATACCAATCAAGTTGGAACCACGAATAGTAATATCTGCTACTGGCTCACCGCCAACATGAGTCTCATTACTTAAGGTGATATCCGCTTGCATTAATTTTAAAATATCAATGATGCCAGTGCGCGTCGGATTGATCCCCACTTGAGTCAGCGTTAACTCACTATCTTGGCTGATAGCTGCCGCCACCATAAAAAACGCCGCGGATGAAATATCAGCAGGTATCGCGATATCGCCACCAGTTAGCTTACCACCGCCTTCAACGCTAATACGATTGCCCTCTACTTTTACCTTATAGCCAAATGCCGATAGCATACGCTCGGTATGGTCGCGGCTCACTTCTGGCTGAGTAACTGTGGTGGTACCCTCTGCCCACAGTCCTGCTAATAGTAGGCAAGATTTGATCTGTGCTGACGCCACCGGCATAGCATATTCTATACCATGTAGCGGCTTACCGACATTATCACGACCCGTGATGCTAAGCGGCGACGTGCCACTGTGACCCGTGCTTTGAATAACGGCGCCCATAGCGCGAAGTGGTGCAGCAACCCGTTCCATCGGACGCTTATTCAAACTGGTATCACCAACCAATACGCTATCAAAAGCTTGCGCGGCTAAGATACCTGAGAGCAGGCGCATGCTGGTACCAGAGTTGCCCATATATAGCGGTGTTTTACTCGGTTTTAGACCATTCATACCCACGCCATGAATGATCAGCTGGCCTTTATCAGGCCCTTCGATCGTCACACCCATATCACGAAATGCTTGCAGAGTGGCTAGCGCATCTTCACCTTCTAAAAACCCTGTGACGTGTGTTACACCCTCTGCAAGGCTACCGAGCATAATGCTACGGTGAGAGATTGACTTGTCACCAGGAATAGCGATAGTGCCAACAACAGTATTGCTAGGCGAAATAATATAAGAAGCTGACATGGCAGGGGTATCCGTATAAGGGGTGCTGGCTAACATATGGCCAAAATGTCGCCGTGCGGCTTGCGCGCGGCCCAAAAGTCCCATCAGGGCGGTGGAATCTTGATCAATGATAAGCTGTCTTATCGTCTGTAGATAGTCGCTGTACTCGTCAAGGGCGCTCACAACTGCGCTTTGGTTGGCAAAAAATATATCATGCCACATTTTAGGATCACTGGCAGCGATACGGGTAAAGTCTCGAAAGCCACCGGCAGCATAGCGAAACATATCTAAATTATCGTCATGACTTGCCAGTTGCTCAACCAAATTGAAGGCCAGCAGATGTGGCAAATGACTGGTATGCGCTAGTATAGAATCATGATGATCAGCAGCCATTGCCATCACCGTCGCGCCTACTGCTTCCCATAACTGTCGCAGCTTGGTAATTGCAGTCGCATTAGTGGTTGGTAGCTCACAAATAATGACGCTGTGATTGACAAACAATTCGGCGCGGCGAGCCTGATACCCTGAATCTTCAGCACCCGCAATTGGATGCGCAGGCACCAGACCTACAGGCAAGGACGTGAACACCGTTTTGGCCGCGTCAATAACATTAACCTTGGTACTACAGACATCAGTAATAATACAGTTAGTGGCCAGCTGGCCATTATCCATGGCTATTTTAATATCCATAAATACGGCTTGTACAGCTTGTACGGGCACAGCAATGACAATTAAATCACTGCCAAGTACCACATCACTGAGCACAGAGCTTCCTGCACTTAGCAACCCTTGCTTAGTAGCTTCCGCTAGACTTGGCGCGTCGTTATCTACTGCCACCAACCGCGTACTTAAACCATGGTCTTTAATCGCTTGCGCTAAGCTGGCACCGATCAGGCCTAAACCAATGACACATACTTGCTTAAACAGTGGTTTGGTTGGCAATATCGGATCAGATGGCGCTTGGCTTATCATAGCTTGACTTACTTTTTGCATAGTATCTTAATTATCATTTAATATAACAAGTTTCGGCTCAATCATCCGTCAATATAGAGCGCAAGGTATCAATCAGGCGCATATTGTCTTCAGCTACCCCAACGGTAATTCGCAACCAGTCAGGTAGGCCATAATTGACAAGCGGACGAACGATAACGCCTTGCTCAAGTAGCGCTTGATTAATAGCAGCTGTATCTTCATCGTCTATTTCAACCATGATGAAATTAGCATGTGACTTGATAAACCCAAGTCCAAGCGCGTCAAATTGCTTTTCTAACCAGCGCATTTGTTCTTGATTGGTCAGACGGACACTGTCGATAAAGTCTTGGTCAGCTAGAGCGGCAGCGGCAGCGGCCAAGCCGATACGGCTAACGTTAAAGGGTTGACGAATGCGATTCAACAAGCCTGCTATCGGCGCGGAGCTGAGGGCATAACCAACACGCAGTCCTGCTAGTCCATACGCTTTAGAAAAAGTGCGTACAATCACTACATTATCAAACTCATCTAATAGCGCTCGATTATTACTTTCCGGGCTGTATTCAATATAAGCCTCATCTAATACTACCAATACCGAACTTGGCAGACTGGCGACAAATGTATACAATTCTGCATGCTCAAGCTGGGTACCGGTTGGATTGTTAGGGTTGGCAATAAATACCATTTTAGTATTGGCATTATCTTCAACGGCCTGACGCATCGCGTCGAGGTCATGACCAAAACGCTGCGCCGGCACTTCAATACCTGTTGCGCCTTGCATCTTCGCTAACATTGAATAGACCACAAAGGCATACTGACTATAGACTATCGCATCATCAGTACCCACAAACGTGTGTGCTAAGATATCGAGTAAATCATTAGAGCCATTGCCTAAAGTAATGCACTCTAATTTTACATCAGTAAAGTCAGCAAGGGCTTGCTTAAGATAATAACCGTTACCATCAGGATAACGTGCCAACTGCCCCAGCTGTTCGGTAATCGCTAAAGTCACATAAGGTGAGCAGCCCATCGAATTTTCATTACTCGCCAGCTTCACCACGTCAGAGACCCCATACTCACGGGTCAGCTCTTCAACTGGCTTACCCGTTTGGTAAGGCACCAGCTCTAGAATACTATCATAAGCAACTGTTGGCTGTACTGAGTTTACGTCTGTCGATTCAGTGGACTGCATGGGTTATCCTTAGATGTGAGTACTCATCTACTATGGGTATTTATGGGTATTAACAGTGAGGTGCTCTAACTATAAAACAGCTTTTGGATAAGAGCCTAATATACGTAAATCTTTAACCAATGGGCGGATATCAGCAATCGCAGCGCTGACATTGGGGTCTTGAATATGGCCGTCCATATCAATAAAGAATACATAAGCCCATTTGTTTGGACGCTCTGGACGAGTTTCAATACTGGTCATTGATACGCCGTGATACGATAAGGGTTTTAGAATTTCAATCAACGCGCCAGCTTTATCATTAGCGGAGACCATAATCGAGGTTTTATCTTGCCCTGATGGCGCAATCGCTTCGTGACCGATAATGAGAAAGCGGGTGGTATTACTTGGATTGTCTTCGATATTTGAATAGAGCTTATGTAGGTCATATTCTGCAGCGGCTACATCGCCAGCGATAGCCGCTGAATGCCACTCATTTTTAAGACGACGCGCCGCTTCGCCATTACTAGAGACCGCAACGCGCTCTATGTTAGGAAAGTTGACATCGAGCCAATGACGACACTGAGCAAGTGATTGCTGATGCGAGTAAATACGGCTTAGACCATCAAGCTTGGTGTGTTCAGCCACTAAAAAGTTCTGATGAATGGGCAGCTCAACCTCGCCAATAATCTTCAATGTTGAGGATAAAAATCCATCTAGCGTGTGATTCACTACGCCTTCAGACGAGTTTTCTACTGGTACTACGCCATACATGGCAGTACCCGCCTCTACTTCACGGAACACATCGGTAATGGTAGTCAGTGGCAGAGTGTCGGCTGCTTTACCAAAATGCTTTAGTGCAGCGGCATGAGTGAAGGTCCCCAAAGGACCCAAAAAGGCGATACGTTGCGGGGCTTCTAAATCTAGGCAGACCGACATAATCTCGCGAAATAGGCGCGCCATTTTTTCATCAGCGATAGGTCCCGTATTACGAGCCATCACCGCTTTTAATACTTGCGCCTCACGTTCAGGACGATAAAATATGGGGTTGCGCGCCGTAATATCGGCATCACTATTGGCCGCATGTTCCTTCTTCACAACAGCGACTTGTTGCGCTAACTGGGCACGATTATTAATTAATGCCTGAATTTCGCAGTCTACCGTATCAATATTTTGACGTAGGCGATTTAAAAACGCTTGATCGGTTGAGGTGTCGCTGACGTCTGGGGTAGTTTGGTTCAGATTGTCCATGTTTTGCTCTGATGACTGCTCACTCATTACCGTTTATCCTTTTTTAGATCTGTTAGATATCACTGCGATACCGTTAAATGCCAATATATTTAGCCGATTATTAGTATATCTAGGAAGTCATTTGCTACCAGATACGTCATACCAATAGCTAATCATAGCTAATTATTGTTGGTCTTTATCAGCCTGCTAAGTCCCTACTGGGTAACTCTAAAGGTTGCCGCCTATACTATAGCAAAAACGAGACAGGGTGCCCATGTGTAAATAGGTGTAAATAGCCATAAACAACTATAAACACGCAAAACGGTATAAATCTTAGCGCAGTTACTGAATATGACCGCTGAACGCTATAAAACTATCGACAAACCCAGTCGCAAAACTATGTTAAAGTTCCAAGCTGTTGACTATTAGAACCATTAATAAGCAAATAATACCGTTAATTGAACCTATAAGGATATACGATGAGCGCATTACAACAGCTTCGCACTATGACCACTATTGTCGCTGATACGGGCGATCTTGCCACTATTGCGCGCCTAAAACCTATTGATGCGACCACCAACCCCAGCCTAATTACCAAGGCGCTCCTCCATCCTGACAATCAAGCCATGCTTGCCGACACCATGAGTCAGCATCAAGGTGATGTAGATGCCACCATTGACGCACTCACTATTCAGGTGGGCTGCGATATTTTAGAGTTAATTGAGGGTCGAGTCTCAACCGAGGTCGATGCTCGATTGTCTTATGACACCCAAGCGACCATTGATAAAGCGTTAGAGTTTATGGCAGCCTACCAAAAAGCGGGCGTTGACCCTGAACGTGTATTGATTAAAATGGCAGCTACCTGGCAAGGTATTGAAGCAGCACGCTATCTTGAGACTCAAAATATTCACTGTAATTTGACACTGCTATTTGGCCAGCATCAGGCAGTCGCCTGTGCAGATGCCGGTGTAACCCTGATCTCACCATTCGTTGGCCGTATTTTAGATTGGCAAAAACGCCAGCAAAACCGTCAAAACGTACCAGCATCTGATGATATGGGCGTACAATCAGTAAAGCTGATTTATCAATATTATAAGCAGCACGGCTATAAGACGCAGGTGATGGGTGCAAGCTTTCGTTCAACTGAGCAGATATTGGCACTGGCAGGCTGCGATTTATTGACTATTGCTCCGAACTTAATTGATGAGCTAGCGGCAATGGATATCACCGTGACTCGCCAGCTGTCTTCGAGTATGTCAATGGAGTTGGACAGCATGAAGCGCGTGAGCTTAACGCAGGAAGAGTTTAGTCAAGCCTACCAACAAGATAAAGTCACTCAAGACTTATTGCCCAAAGGCATTGACGGCTTTATCAACGCTCGTGATGAGCTTGGTCACACCTTGGCAGCTATACGCAATTAGTATTAGAAAATTGGCATTAGAGAGAACTTAAGATGTTTATTCGATGCGCTTTTTTATACTATAGTCAATGAAAAGTAATATCGATACATAACCTACTGCTGGCATACGTTTTTCTTGCTTGCTGTGCCTACGCAGACAGAGACTGCAAAAAGCTTATACCAGCAGTACCGTCGCGTTTTTAAGGTACTTTAACTATACATAACCAAATTACATAGCCAAATTGCTAATGGGTAAATTATTGATAGCCAAATTCTTAATAGGTAAGTGTTTAAGCTCTTAGCACGGTATAGATGGGTACTGGGAACTCGCCATGTAAAGCCACTAAATCTAACAACACTAATGCACCTACTACCGTATGTGATGCTGATTTACACAGCTCGTAGGCAGTGGTCAGCGTACCACCAGTGGCCAAAATATCATCGACCAAAAGCACACGCTCAGGTGGCAAGTTACTTTGCATCTCCAGCATATCTTTACCATATTCTAGTGAATAGGCTTTGTTAGCCACAGGTGGTGGCAGCTTACCCGGTTTACGCAGCAAAATCATACCCTTGCCCAATCGACCCGCTAGCAAACTTGCAAATACAAATCCGCGGGCTTCAACCGCACCTAAGCAGTCCACGTCATCCATTAAGCCATCAGGCAATGCCGCTAGCATCGCATCAATGACGTCATTAATATGACTGCGCAGTAATGGCGTAATATCATAAAAATCAATACCGACTTTAGGAAAATCTGGTACTGTGCGGATAATCTGCCAAAACGGATGATCGTTATTGAGCGTATTAGACGCTTCAAGTACGATATCAACTGGTGCATTCACGGCGGTAGCGCTCATAATAACCCTTAACTTAGCTGGCTTGAATAATAATATAACAGCGACAAATAACGTATAAACAGTAAAATTGGCGCCGGCCATCATAGCATAACTGACTTTATCGTTGCAGTAGGCAGGCATAAATACTACTTTTTAAATAGCACAAACCATGACCCGTGAGATGAACAACAGCTTGATAAAGGGTTATTTATCTCAATATACAAGTGTAAACTTAAATGTGTAAAGTGTGGTTATATGCTACACTACGCTCGCTTTTATAACCTCTACTAATGAATATTAGCTCAAGTTATAACAGCGGTAATAGGCTGTAAAATTGGTAACAACGATAGGACTATGTATGAAACGTTATGAATGTATTGTTTGCGGTTGGATCTATGATGAAGCGCTTGGCTGCCCCGAAGAAGGTATCGCTCCTGGCACCAAATGGGATGATATCCCTGATGACTGGACTTGCCCAGAATGCGGTGTTGGCAAGATAGACTTTGAGATGATGGAGCTATAAGAAATAGCTGGCACTCTAAATAGGAGATCTCATGACCAACCCCAATTATCCCGATAGTGCTAACTTGCCTGGGCAGATGGGTAATTACCCTACTCACGAATGGCAACGATTTGGCGAGCATTTCTGGCGCGCCTCAGATCTGAGCGAGCACCTTCATCAGGCAATGATCGATATCGGTGACGGCATTGAGCTGTGTATCGAAGCGGGTGGTAATCCTAACAACCCGCCATTGCTAATGGTTATGGGCTTGGGCTCACAGATGATCTTTTGGCCAGACGATTTTATTAAACGTTTGATTAGTGCTGGATTTTTTGTGATTCGTTTTGATAACCGTGATATCGGTCTGTCCTCTAAAGTACAGATTGAAGGCCTGCCGCGCGTCAGCCAGCTAAAAATGATGCTGCGCCTGCAGACGGGTCTGTCTAATAAAGGCCAGCAGGTCGCTTATAATTTGACTGACATGGCTGAGGACACGGTACGGCTGATTAAAGCATTGAATATCAGTAGTACTCATCTACTGGGCGCATCGATGGGTGGTATGATCGCCCAGATTGTCGCGGCGCGATATCCTAGTCTAGTGAAGCGCATGGCCTTGATGTTTACCACCACCAATCGCGCGTTTTTAAAACCCCCTAGAGCCAAGCAGCTGTATACCTTGATCAATCGCCCTGAAAGCCATTCTGAGCGTGATATCGTGCGTCATAGTGTGTGGTTTATGAAGACAGTGGGTACGCCCGGGCATGTGAACGTACGAACGGTTCGTGAGATTGCTAAATTACGTTATCAACGTAACTTCCACCCTCTAGGTTCAGTACAGCAGCTCAATGCTATTTTATCGTCAGGCTCTATTAGTCGCTTTAGTAAGCAAGTCAAAGCGCCGACCATTGTCATTCACGGTAGTGTTGATGGACTGCTGCCCTCCTCACAAGGGCGTGTGGTCGCTAAAACTATTCCGAACGCAAAGTTTCATCTTATAGAGGGCATGGCGCATGATATTCCAGCCTATTATCAGCCTTATTTGGTTGATTTGATCCGCAATCATTTGTTAGATTAACAAGTATTTAAACGCTTATTATTCTAACACCAGACAATAAAAAAGAGCGTGAACGGTATGAATTATGCATACCCTTTACTCTCTTTTTTTGCACTAGCGCTTTAGAATTATTAACTTGTAAAGTTAATGAAAAGTAATATCGATACATAACCTACTGCTGGCATAAGTTTTCTTGCTTGCTGTGCCTATGCAGACAGAGGCTGCAAAAAGCTTATACCAGCAGTACCGTCGCGTTTTTAAGGTATTTTAACTATAGTAACAGCCTCGTTAGTCACAACCAACGCTCGTGCCTGCTGTATCAATGCACATTTTACTGCCATTCTCTAGACTGCCAATCCATGCTTTATTGTCTTTAAACACAAAAGAAGGCACGCCGTTGTAGTTACCATTGGTTATCAAAGGACTGTTATCGAAACGGAAAGGAATCACCAGCTCACCCCCTAAATTGACAAAACCCCAACTATTATTAACGCGTACCCCGGCTAAGCCTTCAGAAAAAGATCGCACTTCATTAAATGAATAGGTAATCATAGTAACGTCATTATCGTCAACAAAGCCCCATCTACCATCTTGCTGATACGGTAGTAAGGTGGTAAAGCGATCGGATGCTGGTAATCCTGCCTGTGCTGGCGGTGATAAAGTAGTGGCCGCCGCATTGTTAGAAGATTGCTGGGTAGAAGATTGTCGGTTAGAAGATGGCTTGCTATCAGAGGCTGATAGCCGATCACTACCGTTCGGGTTGTCGATTACTTTTCCATTTTTATCCACCCAGCTGGTCGCTTTATTCTTACGAACGCGAGCGGTACCGCTACGATAGTTATCAATGTCACTAATTGCCGCTGAGAATGGCAGAATAGTCTCATTAGAGGTACTAATAATCCCGTAGTTGCCGCCTTTTTTTACTATAATGCGCCCGTCAGAGACCGGACGAGCCCAGCTTTTGCCGCCAGCCTCGTTTAGCATGTCATAGATAGTAGGAATAACCTCGCGACCTTGCATATTGACATAACCAACACGACTGTTACGTTGGACTGGTAATAGGCCATTGGCTATTTTGTTGGCGTCGACTCTTTGGTAGCGTGTTAAATCAACACTCTTTTTGCCGCTGTTATCAATTAGTGCCACAGGTGCACCAAAGTCTTTTACGGCTAAAAAATAGCTGCTGCTGGCCGTACAGGAAACATTTTTATAATAACTTTTAGGTGGTTTACAGCTGGCTGCGTGGGCCGTCGGTAGTACAACCATGGCCGCTAATAGAGTGCCAAGCGTCAAACCTAACCTCGATGTTTTCTTCAGATGTAAATGAGATATCGACGGTGATTGTGATGTTAATATAGAGCGTTGTGGCATAAATAACCCTAAGCTAGAAGGATTTAAAAAACAATAGCATATGTTGTACATTAAATATTACAGATGAAAAAGTCTAACAAACGAGGTAATCGCAAACTTAAAGTAGACAGTATTATTTATTATTGGTCGCCGTTACAACCTGCTAGACTAACAAATAGTGAGGGCGACGCCAATATTAATCCTGTAAGAATATAACAGCGTTATATAGCCAGTGTTAGCAATGAGTCCAAACCATAACGTGATGCTCACTATACTTTAATTCTGATAGTGCCAATCCCATTCAAAAACACCTTATTATGAACCCTATATTTTCCCGAGAGCATTTAGATTTTGGGTCAAAGAATCTACAATGTCGGCTTTTTTAAGTGGTTCATTACTCAACTACAAGGGTAGCTTATGGCTGTCTCCTCATCACACTCTGCGTCTACCGGCTTACTTATTGGCTGTATTATTTTCGGCTTAGGCAGCCTGATTGTCGCGCATGTCGATATTGGTGGTTGGGCGATGTCGTTTTGGCGACTTGCTATTTCAGGGATGATATTTGCAGTGTTGGCCAAACTAACTGGCCAGCGCCTGCCCCGTTCAAGGCGCGCTATCGTTTATGGTTTATTATCAGGGGTGTTTTTAGGGCTAGACTTAGCCTTGTGGCACGAAAGCATCTATGCCGTCGGTCCTGGCATCTCGACCTTACTTAATAGCTTACAAATTTTCTTTTTAGCCGCTATTGGGTTTTTATACTTTAATGAACGTCAATCTATTTTGCAGCTGGTCAGCTTGTGTCTGGCCATGCTGGGAGTGGCGATGATTGGTAGCCCTGAATTTGCTCAAAATACTGCCGCCACTTGGGGCTTCGTTACTGGCATCGTTTCCGGTGCCATGCTAGCGGCGTCCATGACTTTTATTCGTAAAACCCACGACACTGAGCCGACACCAATATTTGTGTTGATGCAGCTAATCAGTATTGGTGGGGTATTGGCGATGATTGTGCCGATGTTTGTCTTTGATATGGGCCATATATTGCCCAATACCTGGTCTGAGTTTGGTTGGGTGCTTATCTATGGCGCGGTAATGCAATGTTTGGCTTGGGGACTGATTGCTTACTCTATTCCTAAGCTGTCTTTGACACTGACCGGTTTGCTGCTATTGACTGAGCCTATTGCTGCCTTGTTCATTGACTATAGCTGGTTGGATAAACCCATCAATACCTTACAGTGGAGCGGCGCACTATTGACCATGTTTGCTATCTACTCAGGCTCTCTCAAACCCAAGCCACGCGCCCTAAGACGCTATCGATTTTTTGCACGGTTTTATAAGCGAAAATACAAATAGCACTAACGATAAAACGAAGGCTGTCCATTCATACAGTATTCACTCAATATCGTGAGACCAGATTGAAAAAATTATTATGAATACGATTCTCAGTAGGATTTTGACAAAGAAAAGCCAGTGACTTTAAGAGTTTCAAAGTCACTGGCTTTTTGCTGGAGTCAATGAAAAGTGATATCGATACATAACGTACTGCTGGCATACGTTTTTCTTGCTTGCTGTGCCTACGCAGACAGAGGCTGCAAAAAGCTTATACCAGCAGTACTATAACGTTTAAAGGTATTTTAACTATTTTAACTATTTTGGCTATTTACTAAGCGCTTTTTTGCTATTATCTGTTTGCTATGGTCTGTTTGCTAAAAACCTTACTAAATCGTTATGAAATTTATATTTTTATCTTCAATTGCTCTGGCTATACTTTCCTTAAGCCTTCTGTTCAAAACGCTAATGGCTTAGTCCTTTTGACGATTAAACAAGGCATTAAGCACAATCGCAGTGAGAGTAGCGGTGCCAATACCCCCTAAGTCAAAGCCGCCTAAATGCAAGCTGAAGTTACCAGTGCCCATAATCACAGTGACTGCAGCAATAATTAAATTACTGTTTTTGCTAAAATCAATATGACTGTCTATCCATATTTTTGCCCCAGCAATGGCAATTAAACCAAACACCACGATAGATGCCCCGCCTAATAGTGCCGGTGGAATAGTCTGAATAATCGCGCCAAATTTCGGCGACAATCCCAATAATATAGCGACCACCCCTGCAATCACAAATATGGTCGTGCTATAAACCTTGGTCACTGCCATTACGCCAATATTCTCAGCATAAGTAGTCACACCAGTACCACCAAAACCCGCTGAAAAAGTCGTGGCCAAGCCATCAGCAAAGAACGCTCGACCCATATAAGGGGTCACCCGAGCTTTGGTCATACCTTCGACCGCTTTAAAATGTCCTAAATTTTCGGCAATCAAAATAAAGGCGACTGGCGCAATTAAGATAATCGCACTCATCTCAAAACGCGGTGCATGAATACTCGGCAACCCAAACCATGATGCCGCTTGGATGGCACTAAAGTCAATCGGCACCCCAAAACCCATAACATTAGTCATTACGTAGTAAGCAACATACGATAATATCAAGCCCACCAGTAATAATAAGCGCCGCAGCATACCGCGAGTAAATACCGCCACCCCACTGATAAGCAATACGGTCAAGGCCGCCATCCAAGCATCAAACTGGTTGGCCGACACCCCTTGGATAGTCACCGGTGCTAAATTAAGCCCGATAATCATCACAATCGCGCCGGTCACAATAGGCGGCATCAAACGTTCAATCCAACCGGTTCCGGTCTTTATTACTAACAAACCCACCAAAGCATAGATAATACCGCATACCATAATGCCGCCCAAAGCGACATTCAGGTTACTATTAAATCCGACCCCAGCATAAGCGGTCACCGCAATGACCGGACCAATAAAGGCAAAGCTTGACCCTAAATAACTGGGCATGCGCCCACCAGTGATTATAAAAAACATCACGGTACAAATACCGGACATTAAAATAGCCATATTGGGATCAAAGCCCATCAACAAGGGTGCAAGTACCGTAGACCCAAACATCGCAAAAGTGTGTTGCACGCCCAATAAAATACTTTTTGATGGCGGTAAATACTCATTGATGCCAACAGGATCACGATCTAAATCACCACCATAGGGACGCCAAGTCGGGAACCAGCGACCATTTTCAAAATCTGGATTGTGCGGCAAGCTCATGGTAGCCGAATCAATATCCGCGGCATCTAGGGCTGTTGGAGAGCGAGGTTCTGCTTGGGACTGTTTATCTGATGGAGTTGCCATACACACTTGTCCTATGTAGCTTACATTAATAATAACAGGCCAATGAAAAATAGTGCGAACCAATACTACCCTATTTGACATATCGCGTTATATTAGCTCATTTATCTAACAAAAAAATCCAGCAGAAAGATTTTTATAAAAATATTATGTTTTACTGGCCGTATCTGATTAGATATGTTTTACTGAACGTACCGCTTTAGTTGCTCGCGCCTTACGGTATTCTACAGCGACGACTACTTACAGGATGTTACATAAGCGTTGATGCCGAGCATCATAACGGAATTTAATAATAAACAACAGCTATTATTCACCCGTCATCTGTATTACCACGTTTAAATATTTCCATAAACGATGCTCCAGATTCACCCATTAGCGGTGCCTGTTACCTATTGCTGCCTTTCACATTTGTGCTACAGGTGCCTAGTCTAGGCTGTGTGATAGCGCTTACTCACTTTTACTTCTTTTTGGTAATTTATTATGATTAGTGTATTTGACTTATTCAAAATCGGGATAGGCCCATCAAGCTCGCATACTGTCGGCCCAATGGTGGCAGCTAATTTATTTTTAGCCTCTTTTCTTAAGCAAGCCGAGCTGACCGATATAAAGGGTATTGAAATTGAACTATATGGCTCTTTAGCCGAAACCGGTAAAGGTCACGCTACCGACACTGCCATACTATTGGGCTTACTAGGCTACGCGCCAAGCACTATTGATACGCGTTTAACCAGCCAATATCTTGCTCCCATTTTTTCTGATAAACAATTGCACATAGCAGGCAGTCATACTATTGTCTTTGATACTGAGCGCGATATCCACTGGTATGGTGATACCGTCCTACCGTACCATCCTAATGCGATGACTATCCGAGCACTGTTAGCAAATGACAAAAACTATCAACAAACCTATTACTCAGTGGGTGGCGGTTTTGTCATCAATGATGAAGATGCTGACAATCCAGATGAAGATCATGGCACGCCGACTATAAATGTCATTCCTTATCCCTTTGATAGTGCCGCAGAACTTCTTGAACAGTGTCGTCAGCACCGTTTAAGCATTAGTGACTTGGTATTGGCTAACGAATGCCATTATCGCGATAAAAAAGACATCTTTGCCTACTTGGATTCCATTTGGGATGCAATGCAAGATTGCGTGATCCGAGGCTGTCAAAACAGTGGCATATTACCCGGCGGTTTGGATGTCAAACGCCGCGCCCAAGCATTACATTTACAGCTGTGCGCTGAGAAGAATCAACCCATCACAAAAACTGACAAGCTCGCCGCGATGGATTGGATAGACTTGTATGCCTTGGCGGTCAACGAAGAAAATGCCAATGGTGGTAACGTAGTGACCGCACCAACCAATGGTGCTGCTGGCATTATTCCTGCGGTTATGCACTATTATCGCGATTTCTTATCGAGCTACAGCCAAGATGGTGCCCGCAAATTTTTGTTGAATGCCACCGCTATTGGTAGCTTAATCAAACAAAACGCCTCTATTTCTGGTGCTGAAGTAGGCTGTCAAGGAGAAGTAGGCTCCGCCTGTGCGATGGCTGCCTCGGCGTTGGCTGAAATTTTAGGTGGCGATCCTGCCAAGTGTCTTAATGCTGCTGAAATAGGCATCGAGCATAACCTAGGTCTCACCTGCGATCCGGTTGGCGGTTTGGTACAAGTGCCTTGTATAGAGCGCAATGCGATGGGCGCTGTAAAAGCGGTTAATGCGGCACGGCTTGCCTGCCGTGGTAACGGACAACACTTTGTGTCTTTTGATAAAGTCGTTGAGACCATGAAACAAACGGGCGCTGATATGTTAGACAGCTATAAAGAAACCTCCCGGGGCGGTCTTGCAGTCTATGCAGATAACCGTATACCCACTGCAAGCCAAGGCGTTAGCGTGAAGTATAGTCAGTGCTAATCTAATACAGGCGCACTACTTTATTACCATAAAAAAGGCCTCTAACGAATTAGAGGCCTTTTTGCTACTGGCTTTTTGCAAAGCTCAATAAACTAGATACTATAAACCACGTGAATCAAAAATTACTCAGCAGTTTTTGAAACAATTTCGTTTAGTAACCATACTGGCTTCACCATACCAGAGTCAGTATCAGCAACCGCTTCTTGACGCACATCTAGTACATAACGATAATTTGGCTCATAAGTGAAGCCTTGGATATTACCTGTCAAGGTATTGTAGTTTTTCTGATAGGTCTGACGGTATTGTAGGCATTCGGCTTCAATCTTATTGCCACCGGTGTCCATCATTTCACAGATAGCTTTGCGTGGTGCAATTTCTACTTCAAAACTTGGAATACTAACGACTTTAACACTAACGGCTTGGCCTTCAACGACCATGTCTCGCTCATCATCCAAGGCCATGGTAGAACAGCCCGCTAATGCAAAAGTGGTGGCCATTGCTGCAATTGCTAATTTTTTCATTCATCTATCCTCAGTTAATTACCATTAAATCACTACTGCCGGTCTGCACTGATTAAAATTACTTAAATTGCTTAAATTACTTATAGGTACTTTATTTACACGCTTTATTAGATATGAGCGATTTATTAAAGTCACTTATTCGTGCTCAGAGCAAATCAGGCAGTCATGACAGCAGTATTGAACCCTAGCCAAAGATTGGCCAAGTATCGCCACTACTGTTTAATATTGTACTACCACCAGTATAAGATGCTTGAAACCTTAGCCTCTGTGACTGCTTTGTAACTTAACGTCAGGTTTTGCAACTGAACTTAAGCGTCTGTATAGCGAAATATATGGATCAGCTGCGATAATCTGCATTAATCTTGACATAATCGTAGGACAGATCGCAGGTATAGACGGTGTCGCTTGCGGTACCACGCGCTAAATCAATACGAATAGTAATCTCAGGACGGCTCATGACCGACTTGCCTGCAGCTTCAGTATAATCAGTAGCAACCCCACCATTTTGACAAATCAGCACGTCATCTAATGAGACATCGATCTGCTCGGTATCGAGGTCTTCAACACCAGCATAACCAACGGCTGCCAATATGCGGCCCCAATTGGCATCACTAGCGAAAAATGCGGTTTTGACCAAGGGTGAATGAGCGACAGCATAAGCCACATCGCAGCATTCTTGAGTGGTCTTACCGCCGGTAACATTAACGGTAATAAACTTCGTTGCCCCTTCACCATCACGGACAATCAATTGGGCCAAGCGTACAAAAACCTCGGTCAAGGCTGTAAATAATGGCTGATAATGCGGATGATCCGTGCTATCGATTGTTTGCGTATTGGCAGTGCCCGTCGCTATCAGCACGCAGCAATCATTGGTAGAGGTGTCACCGTCAACCGTAATGCGATTAAAAGATTGCTCGTTGATAGCACTGAGCATTTCTTGCAATAAATCGGCGGCGATATTGGCATCGGTGGCGACATAACCAAGCATGGTTGCCATATTAGGGCGAATCATTCCTGAGCCTTTAGAGATACCCGTGATATGGTAGTCAGTACCGTCAATCTGTAACTGCTGGCTGGCAAGCTTGGGTATAGTATCAGTAGTACGAATACCATTTGCCGCGGCTAGCCAGTTGTCTGCCGCTAAGTTGGCCAGTGCCACATCTAATCCGGCAATTACCGCGTCGCTATTTAGCGGCTCGCCAATGACTCCGGTAGAAAACGGCAGCACGGTATGAGTATCCACCCCCGCTTTATTAGCCAGTGCCGCGCAGATATTTGCGGCTCGGCGTTTGCCATCCGCGCCCGTACCCGCATTCGCATTACCAGTGTTGGTCACCAAATAGCGCGGACTGGCCAGCGCAAAATGCTCGCGCAATACTCGCACAGGGGCCGCACAAAAAGCATTTTTAGTAGTGACCACAGCCGTAGTAGCGCTATCATTAATTTCTATCACGACCAAATCATCACGGTCTTTATAGCGCACGCCCGCTGCAGTGGCACTAAGCTTAATACCGTCGATGGCATAAATTATACTGGGTACCGCGACATTTCCAACAGCCATAGCAAGATCCTTGTTAATTAATTTTTAGCATTATTTATTAGATTATTAGCAATGCTTCATTAGCAATAAAATCGTTAATAGCATGCTCAGCTTAAGGTATTGGTTTAAGTTGTTAACTCAAGTCAAATTCTGACCAGATCGGTGCATGGTCAGACGGTTTTTCCATCGCGCGCAGCTCATAGCTGATACCGGCATCGATACACTGGTCTTTTAGATCAGGGGTGCATAAAATATGGTCAATCCGTAAGCCGCGCTTAGGATCGTCATCGAAACCACGACTGCGGTAGTCAAACCAACTATATAGCTCGGTACTCTCTGGATAATGCAGACGATAGGTGTCTGTCAGCTCACGCGACATAAGGGTGTCATACCACTCACGCTCCTCGGGTAAGAACGAGGTTTTTCTATTCTTTAGCCAGCGCTTGGCATTAACCTCGCCAACGCCGATATCAATATCTTCTGGGGCGACATTCATATCACCCATGATAATCAGCGAGCGGCCTTCAGCTTTTAAGGTATCGATATACGCCGTCAAATCCGCATAGTAAGCGCGTTTCATCGGGAATTTGGTCGGATGGTCTTGGCTCTCCCCTTGCGGGAAATAGCCATTGAGCACATCAATCTCGCGCCCTTGTAGCACATACCGCGCATGAATAAAGCGCTTTTGTGCCTCTTCATCTTCACCAGGAAAACCTTTTTGTACAAAAATAGGCGCAACTTTCGAGACCAGTGCTACCCCATAGTGCGCTTTTTGGCCAAAGTATTCGACGTGGTAGCCTAAACTTTCAATATTTTCGAGAGGAAATTGCTCATCATGGACTTTGGTCTCTTGTAGACCCATCACATCAGGATCGATTATGTCACGTACCGCCTCAAGCTGATGCTGGCGAGCACGAATACCATTGATATTAAAACAGACAAAACGGGTCATACATTATCCTATACTAGGTGATTTGAATACGGTGCTAATTCGAACATATGAATGGCTACAAGATATACAAATGATTATGGACCTAAAACGGTCTATTTGTTGCGTGCTTTTGACGGTTAGGCTACAGTAGAATGATAATTTATTACTATCACAACAACCTGCACTGTTTTTTATCGAGTAATTTTATGAAAACCCCTAAAATGACAACAACGACAAACTCGCCTGCAAATGCAGCATCGGCAACTAAAACTATGACCACGCCACTATTTGCTACCAACTATCATGTTTACATCAACCATACTGACGCTGGTGGCATAGTCTATCATGCCAATCATTTAGTATTTTTTGAAAACTGCCGCCGAGATTGGTTTAGCAAGATTGGATTAAATAGTTATTTTTTACAGACTGATGATGGTCAGATTCAACATTTTGTAGTCAGTCAAGCGCAGCTACACTACTGTCAGGCTATATTTTTAGATGAAGTGATCTCGGTGCGTATTGATAAGGTTGAACTAAAACCTGCTAGTATTGTATTTTATCAAAGCATTCATCGTATATTAGCAGAAAATGAGCCAGTAGATAAATCTAAGTCTACTAACACTTTATTAAGCAGCACTAAAATCGTTATTGCTTGTGTGCAAAATCAGATAAATCCTACTCCATCAGTACAGCCATCCAATCAGGATTCAGTGGCGCCTACGGTAGTTGCTAGCGCTGCACCAATACGACTGATTCGAGTACCACAAGACCTACATGATAGCATTCAGCAAGCCATCACGCATCATGCTAGTGAGCAATGACCGCGGCTGTTGACTTCCTCCCCTCCCTAAAAGCGAAGGGGATTCCTACTAAAGACGGTCAAGCCCGACCGCGAGTATGTTCTTTGCTCCATTAACATCTCTGCTATGGGTAGTTTTACAAGAACTACAGAACCACACTCTTATACCAAGTCCAGCTCTACCTTTCGGACTGTCTTGGCGAGAGCCGCAACACGAGCAGGTTTGGGTGGTGTACGCTTCATTAACTTCAATATAGTGGCAACCTGCGTTCGCGCATTTGTAATCAACTGGGGCATAGCCCTACGCCTTGCACTCGGGCAAAGCAGTGCTTTGCTTTATCCTCGCTCATGCCGCTTAATTTCAAACCAACCAGCGTCATAGACGGATTTGGCTAGATTTGTTGAAGTAAATGATTTAGATTTTATTTTTCCAACAACGATTAGATTGTTAGCTTTGACCAGTTTATTGGTGAATTTATGAATGAGGTCTTGGCGAGTGTTTTTTATTTTGGCATGAATCGCCTTAACCCTATTTTTATTCTTAGCGCGCCCCGCAATGGCTAATTTTTCAGCATATTTATGGGTCAGCTTAGTGGTCAGTACATCGCCATCACTGCTGGTGACTGCTGAATCTTTACAGCCCAAATCAATACCAACTTTACCATCACCGCACACCGTTTTTGGAAACTCTTTAACGGTGATACAGGCGTACCATCTGCCGCGAGAATCTTGTACCAATTCACAGGTGTTGATGGTGTAGAGGGCTAAATTATAGCTGTTCCACAAATCAATGATGAGTTTTTTACCCTTAGCCAGACTGAATTGCAGGGTGGTTTTTAAACTCTTTTTACCCGATTGACGGGTGGCTAGGTGCTTGATGGCCGTTTTCTTAAAGGGAATCCAACCAAGATTTTTACGCTTTGATTTAGGGTTATTGGTACGCCATTTTAGCTTGGCTTTTTTGAACTGTTTACGAGCTTTAGCATGGGTTTCAGCGACAGCTTGCAATGTTTGGCTATGTAGGTTTAAATACTCGCCACTGCCTTTGGTGTAAGCTGCCAAGTCATAGGCTGAGAAGAATTTACAAGTGCGTTGTAAGTGCTTGAAACTCAACTCATTGACGTAATTCCAGACAAAGTTAACCGACCCAGCCAAGATATTTAGCTGATTAGCGTGTTTGTCTTTGATGCGTAATTTGAGCGTTTTCATAGGGTGATTATGATCTCAATGACTTGGATTCGCAAGATGGTTTCAAGTTTAGATGACAACAGGTGACGCCTGATATCCACGCCCTAGAAGTGACGTGGTTTTACGGCGCTTTTTGATAAAAACTTCAATTAATAAAACTTCAGTTAATAATGTTCGATCAGCAGTATGTAAGCATAACTGTATGTTGAATTGTTAAAGTTGTTTAATAAATGAGCAATAATGATATAACATAGCCAGACCCTAGCAGTCCGTCAATGAATAAAAATGGTATCGCACTCAGCACGTCAGCGCTGATTCGTATTATTAGCATAGGCAGGACTGCTTCTTTATAACACCTTACCCAGTATTAATTATTAAATTTTGAGGACGCGGACAATGATAGTGAATAAACCTTGGCTGGCTTATTATCCTACCACTGTACCTAAAACAATTGACCCTGATAAGTATGGTAGCTTGATGGAGCTATACGAGGAGTGTTTTGATCGCTTCCGTTGGCAGCCTATGAGTATTTGTATGGATGTTACTCATAGTTATAACGAGGTTGATGAAGCATCGCTTGCGGTAGCGGCATGGTTACAGGCACAAGGTATTCCCAAGGGTAGTATCGTAGCGCTAATGATGCCAAACGTACCCCAGTACTTGCCAACTATGATTGGCATCCTGCGCGCAGGCTACGTCTGTACCCCTATCAATCCGTTATGTACGGGCCGTGAATTGCGCCATCAACTGAATGACTCCGGCGCTAAAATTATATTTATCATTGATAATTTTGCCCAAGCACTTGAGCAAGTGGTTGATGAGACTCCTATTAAGCGTATTGTCCTGTCAAAAATGGGCGATATGATGGGCTTAAAGGGAATTTTGGTTAACACCATTGTTCGTCAAGTCAAACGCTTAGTGCCTAAATATAAGCTCAATGATCCTAAGCATGAAGTGACCAAGTTCCCTGACGTGCTTAAAATGGGTAAAGACTTAACGTTTCAACAACCAACAATGGCCTTAGAGCAAACAGCCATATTGCAATATACCGGTGGTACGACCGGCCTACCCAAAGGGGTGATTTTAACCCAACGCAATATCGTGGCCGCTGGCCTACAATCCGAAGCATGGTACCGTCCTGTTACTTCAAATATTAATGAAGTCTATATCAATATGATTATGGCGTTACCGCTGTATCATACTTACGCCTTTATGCTTAGCCTGTTAAGCATGCGTTCAGGGTATACCTTTATATTGGTACCTAACCCGCGCGATATGCCAGGATTTATCAAAACTTTATCCAAGCAACCTTTTCATATATTCCCTGGCGTTAACACTATGTTTAAAGAGTTGCTTGATCAGCCACAATTTAAACAGCTGAACTTCACGTCACTGCGTATTTCTCAAGCGGGTGGGATGGCAGCAACTGAACAGACGGCAGCGCGCTGGCTCGAGGTTACTGGCTGCCCTATGATTGAAGGTTGGGGAATGACTGAAGGGTTGGCCGTAGGAACAGCAAACGTGGTCACTGACCGTAAGTTTAACGCCACGATAGGCATTCCAGGTCCTAGCGTTGATGTCATTGTGATTGATGAAGATAACGAGCGCGTTGGTGCTCATCAGTCGGGCGAAATGTGTATTAAAGGCCCTAACGTGACTTCTGGCTATTTCAATCGTGATAACAGTGATAGCTTTACCAAAGACGGTTACTTTCGTACCGGCGATATCGTCAGTATGGATGAAAGGGGCTACATTACCTTACTAGATCGCAAAAAAGATATGGTTTTGGTCTCGGGATTTAATGTTTACCCGAATGAAGTTGAATTGGTGATGCTGGACTGCGATGGCATTGTTGACTGTGCATTAATCGGTATTCCTGATGAGCGCCAAGGTGAAGCGGTCAAAATCTATATCGTTCGCACAGATAACGAGGTCACCAAAGAGACGGTTAAAGAATTTGCGCTGGATAATCTAACGGGCTATAAATGTCCCCGGTATATCGAGTTCGTTACTGAACTGCCAAAGAACAATACCGGCAAAATGCTACGTCAAAAGTTGCGTGAACAGCATCTAGCAGATCATGGTTAAGACCGTTTATTCAACTGTCGTGTTTTATCGATAATAAATCATCAAAAAAGCCCTCCACATCACAATATAGAGGGCTTTTTATGGTCTTAATTTCAGTAGCATTTGCACATTAATATTGGCACAGTAATATTTGCACAGTAAGATAAGTCTAGCGATATCAGTGAGTCGATGTTCAATCCGCTTAGCTGATCTTATTAACCATACTTAATGGTAAACGCTTCATAGCTTGACCCACGATTGACCATGGCAGGCTTGGTACAGAAGCTTCTTCAACACCGGACTCAATCGCTGCCACCATAGCGGTAGTACCAGTAGCCGCATCGACTTCAAACGGCAGTTTTTGGGCTTTTTCATTAATCTCAGTACGAATATAACCCGGATAGATAGTAGAGACTTTAATAGGCAATTTGGTAAGCAGCATATCAGCGCGGATACCTTCTGCTAAATACGCCAAGCCCGCCTTACTGGCCCCATAAGTGGTTATGTGACCGGGCAGACCCCGCATCGCTGATATACTCGATATCACCACTAGATGACCACTGTTTTGTTCCCGGAATATTTGCATTGCCGCTTCACACTGCGCTAAGGCTGAAATAAAGTTAATCTCAGCCGTGTGGCGATTAATCTCAAAACGCCCTTTGCCAATGCGGCGACTGTCACCAACGCCGGCGTTCACTACGATCCGGTCAATATGACCAAAGTCCGCTTTGAACGCATCAAATACTTCAAATATAGCATCATAGTCACTAACATCTAAAACGCGGTGTTCAATACGAACCTCAGGATAGCGATCCATGAGCTCCGCTTTAAGTTGCTCTAAGCGTTCGGCACGGCGTGCACAGATTGCCAAATTATAGCCTAACTTTGCGAATATCCGGGCCATGCCTTCGCCTAGTCCTGAGCTAGCACCAGTAATCAAAACCGTTTTGCCGCGGCCCACTTGCTGTTTGCCCAGGCCTTTTAAGTAGCGTGCAGGCTGAATGGCACTAAATGCTTGTTCTTTACCTTGTCTGGCTGTTTGGGTCATTAGGCTCATTAATTTATTTTGCATGGCAGTCCCTTGTATATCAAAATTAAAAAAGAATAAGACGCTACAAACCCAGTTTATAGCGTCTTGAAAGCATTTTGCTGTTTAAAAACATCTTGCTAAAAACAACCCATTATAAGGTTTATGTTTTTATACATAAGTACGGTTACGTATTAAATCCCAACTTTTTATTCTTACTATCGTCGGTCAGCTTATCGCCAAGTCACAAACCGCTTGCCATCGGCGAATAGATGGCTATATTCATTTACTGATAATAAGCGCGCAGACTGATCTTTTAGAGTGATCGCAGTAACGCCAGTATTGACCAAACTTTTATTAAGCTGATAAGCGACTTGACTGCCTTGTTGCAATAACTGCGATGTAATAGCGGCTATAACACCCCCTGAAGTGAAGACCAGCACCGTGCTATCTCGCTCTAAGTGGCTCAGCTTTGTTATTTGTGAGCGCACCTGCTCCAGCGCTTGCTGCGCACGGACGTTGAACTGCGGCCAGCTTTCCACATAGTCCGTATCATTGTCACCTGCATGCCAGCGCTGCATAGCACGATCAAACAGCTCAGCTAGGCGGGTGTTTGGGGCATCAGCTTTGGCCAGCTCAGCTGCAACCGCAGCCCGACTGATAAAGGCGGGGTCAGACTTGATAAACACATCTTTATGATTAAACTCATCAAAAACCGGCAACACATAGCTGTCAGGCGCTTCAATATTTATGATCGATGACTCAGCACCACCAGCTACTGATGGCTGATAAGCCTCCCAAAAACAGCGGGCGGAATCCTGTTGCCGTACCAAGCTACCGGTAAAAATAGCATCGATTCGGCGCTGGGTAGTCGCGTAATGCTGACCGAGCAGACGCGCTTGTGTTCCACCCAACTCTGAAAGTTGATCGTAATTTTCTTGTCCAAATGATGCTTGACCATGGCGGGCTAAAAGTATGGTTGTCATAGTGATACTGCCTAGTTTTAGGTTAGCTATTCTTGATTTACTTATTTGTAAAACGTCTATTGGTAGCTAGAATGCTAGCTACTGTCATAATGCTTATAGTCTAAGACCTTAAGCGCAAGAGTATTGCCTCGTAAATTATCCCGTAAAATGCTGACACTATTTAGGTGTCGCATCAAAATAGCTTTTTGGCAAAATACCTTTAATGACTGACTGTACCGGGCTTGGTAACTTTTCAATAGTCGCCGCATCAACACCCATATCTTGCAAGTGGGGCTGCACATGACTGGTAAACAACGCATCCCCTTCATACTTGGCAATCAGCTTCAAACATTTGGCGTGTAAGACGTGAACGATAATCCAAAAGTTTTTAAAGGCCGGATTAGTGGTTTGCTTATGATAGTAGCGATAGTAGATTTGCTGCACAATACCGGCTAAACGGAACAAGCCAAACACTTCATAAAAGGTCCAGTTATCAATCTGTAAGCCAGTCTTCTCAAGGTAATAGTCGACCACTTCATCGCGGGTCATCATCCCTTCTAGATGGGTCGGCTGACGACGAGATTGCTGCATAATGCTATTATCATCCGCTTCAATCCAATAAGCCAAGGCACTGCCTAAATCCATTAAAGGATCGCCAATGGTTGCCATTTCCCAATCTAACACCCCAATCACCTTAGTCGGGTTATCAGCATCCAAAATTACATTGTCAAAGCGCCAGTCATTATGAATAACGCAGGTACTACTATCAGCAGGCGTATGCTTAGTGAGCCATTGGCGTACCAGTGCAAAGCTTGGTACATTAGGGGTTTTTGCTTTGACATAGCGTTTATCCCAGCCACTTACTTGCCGCTCGCAGTAACCATCACCACGACCTAGCGCTACTAAATCGGGATGATCTCGGTAATCGACCTGATGTAGCTCAACTAAGGCATCGATAACATTAGTACATAATTCGCGGGTTTGTGCGGGGTCAAAATTAATACCTTTAGGCAAATTAGCACGTGGAATAATACCGGCCATACGTTCCATAACATAAAAATCAGCGCCAATAATCGCTTCATCAGTACACAGTGCAAGCATTTTTGGTACATAAGGATAGGCATCGGCAAGTGCTTTTTGGACGGTATATTCGCGCACCATATCATGAGCAGATTTGGCCTTGGTACCCTTGGGTGGGCGACGCAATATTAGGTCTTGGCCCTCATGTTGACTGTCATACTGTAAACGATATGTCCAATTTGATGCGCCACCTGAGAACTGGGTAACGGTAGGTTCGTCAACTACCTCAACACCTTGGCCACGCAGCCAATGGCTGACAGCTTGGGCATCGAGTTCTTCGCCATCACGAATAGCGCCCCCTTTATCTAATAACTCATTCAAGGACTTGTTTGGTGCTTGCTGATCTTGTACCTGGTCACCTTGTACTTGGTCACCTACTGTGACTTTTTTATCAGTATTAATATCAGTATTAATATCAGTGTCGTTATTGCTGTTGCCATTGTCACTATCGTTGATAGCATTGTTTTTAGTGTCACTATCATTTGCCATGTGATATTCCTTATCATTTAGCATATTTATCATTTAGCATATTATTTTTTACTTAGGCTATTTTAATTGCTGGTTCATTACGCTTTAGGCTTAGAAGGACGACTGAAGCCTTGACGCTTTAGCTCTAGTTTGGCAATCATGGTTTTATGCACTTCATCAGGGCCATCCGCTAAGCGTAGCGCCCTTGCCTGCGCAAAAAAGCTCGGTAGCATGGTATCTTGGCAGACACCCATACCGCCATAGATTTGAATTGCCATATCGACCACTTCTTGTAATACGGTAGGTGCCACTACTTTAATCGCTGATATTTCAGTCAATGCCGCTTTAGTCCCCTGGCTGTCCATTTTTTGCGCCGCATATAGTGTTAGTAGACGGGCTTGGTCAATCTTAATACGGGCTTCAGCAATGCGTTCTAGATTGCCCCCTAGTTGTAGTAGAGGTTTGCCAAAGGCAGTACGACTCATGCCCCGATGAATGGCAAGCTCTAATGACTTTTCGGCCGCGCCAACACAGCGCATACAATGATGAATCCGGCCTGGCCCTAAACGGCCTTGGGCAATCTCAAAGCCCATCCCCGCCCCACCAATAAAACGGGTAACCGGCACACGCACATCGGTAAAGCTGACCTCGCCATGACCATGCGGGGCATCATAATCACCAAATACTTTTAGCATGCGTTCAATCTTAACCCCAGCAGTGTTAGCAGGTACTAATACCATGGAGTGTTGATGATGGCGGTCTTTACTGTCATCAGGCGTATAAGCCATCACAATCAGTAGATTAACCGCCGGATCACCAAGACCAGAGGACCACCATTTACTACCGTTGATAACGATTTCATCACCTGCAACCACAGCAGTTGCCTGCATATTGGTGGCATCACTGGACGCCACATCAGGCTCAGTCATACAAAATACCGAGCGAGTCTTACCAGCCAATAACGGTGTTAACCACTGATCTTGCTGCTGTTGAGTGCCATAGCGCCACAACAGTTCCATATTGCCACTGTCCGGTGCATTACAGTTAAAGACATACGGCGCCAATAAGCTGCGTCCTGTCAGCTCTGCAATGGGCGCGTAATCCGTCACTGATAGCCCAGCACCTAGCTCATCGTCTGGCAAGAATAAATTCCAAAGCCCCGCCTCGCGCGCTTGCGTACGCAGTGCCTCATATTTTTCTGGCCACTGCCAATTGCGCCAATTGCCATCAGGATTTTGTTCATGGCAGTCTTGCCAAAATTGGGCTTCAATCGGCTCAATATAAGTGGCAATAAAGTCTTTGACTTGTGCATGCATGGCTTGACCATGTGGGGTGGCGGTAAACATTAGGGTGGATGCTGTAGACATAGTGAACTTCCTCTTCCTTGTTGGATATTTTTAGTTGCTGATTTTTAAATGAGATATCTTAATTATTAAAGCTATATTGCTGATAAAAACCAGACTTTTTTGCCTGCTTAATAGCAGCCTACTCCCCGACGCCAAAAGACATATTATGTCGTTCAATCAGCCGTCCTTTTGGTCTGCCGCCAATTTTTATCATACATAACGCCGACATCCTGTCTTCTTAATACGGGTCTAATCGCTTCAAAGCTGTCTATTTATAGCATACTCACTATTATGAAGCAGCAAAAAGGCGCGACCGGCTAGGCCACGCCTTTAAGAGTTCTGATTAACTTACTGAAGATAATGACATAAATCAATATTTATAATCACATCTTAACCACGAGAATAGCGCTTAATGCTTAATGCTTAATGCTTAATGCTTAATGCTTAAACTTATTACTTTAAGATGTTTAAGCGACTATTGAAGTCAAAACGCATTAAAGCATCAGGTAATTTATCGATTGCCATACTGAGTGTGGCTTCAGCCGCTTGCGACAGCCCTAACTTCTCTGCCAAGGTTGGCTTTTGGCGTGAATGTAACGCATAGACTTCATTATTGTCCATCAAATTTAAAATGTAGCTGTCAGACGTTTGCAGGCTATCGATCAAGTTAAGAGCCAATGCATCTTCACCATACCAATGCTCACCGGTAGCGACTTTATCTATATCAAGAGTTGGACGATAAGTATTCACGAAATGCTTAAATAATTGATGGGTCTGTTCCAGCTCTTCTTGGTACTTGGCACGGTCTTCATCATCATTTTCACCGAACACGGTCACGGTGCGCTTATAATCGCCTGCGGTAAACATTTCATAATCAACATCGTGATTTTTGAGCCATTTATGAAAATTGGGTAATTGCGACACCACACCGATAGAACCAATAATTGCAAATGGCGCGGCAACGATATTGTCCGCCACACAAGCCATCATATAGCCACCACTGGCAGCGACTTTATCGACACATACTGTCAGTTTGAAACCCGCCTCTTTTAGGCGAGCCAACTGCGCTGCTGCTAGTCCATAACCATGTACCAAACCACCGCCTGATTCGAGGCGAACGACCACTTCATCGCCTTTATTAGCGGTACTGATTAGCGTACTAATCTCTTCGCGTAGGTGCTTGACCGCTGTCGCTTTAATATCACCATCAAAGTCGAGTACAAAGACTTGCTGGTTGTCGTGTTTGCCTTTGGCTTTATTTTTTGACGCTTGCTTGGCTTGTTTGGCCATACTTTTTTTGAGCTGTTTCAGTGCCGCTTTACCTTGCGTGGCTTCCATTACATCTTGGCGGCGTTGCGCTTGGGTCTTGTTAAGATGCATAACTTTGAGTTCAACAGGATTTTTAGGAGGATGAAATAGCATAAAAATAATTCCTTTAATAATTAAAATGATGGCCGTCTTTTATCAATGGTTTTTGTAAATAATGTTATAGACGTCATCTTGATATGCGCGCAGTAACGCGGGTTTTCAAGCATGGAGATAATATTTAATCAGTGACTAACTTTGCTGAAAGATAGCTTGCTGACATCGTATTTCTAGGTTTTGAATCTATTGGTATAGTTGTATAACAAAGGCAGTTTAGGCATAATATGCGTTTACATCTATTTTTATGCCGCCAACGTGATGACTGTTTGTCTTGAATGCGTTGTATATGCTATTTTTTGAGGGCATTGATTAAGGATATTAATGAATGCTAGTACTCCTTAAAGTAGCAACGCCCATAGCCAATGAGATTGCACTATTAACCAAGCGGGCCTTATTTTTTAGTACTGAATTAACACTGAATGAGTACTGAATGAGCGCTGAAATTTTTGGTGCTCATAGGCCCTGCCGACTGTCGCTAAATTGGCCGAAAGCAGATAGTTTTGGTTGAAAACAGATAACGATGGCAGCATTATTGTACTTTGAATTGGGCTGATAACTGGAAAATTATATTATGACGCAAAGCGAAATGATGATGCACAGCGAATACCGGGACGAATATTGCGGGGCTGTAACCGAAAGCTTGTTAGAGCAAACCATTAGTATCGTCGGCTGGGTACATCGTCGCCGTGATCACGGTGGGGTAATTTTCTTAGACATGCGTGATCGCGCTGGTATCTTACAGGTAGTTGTGGATCCCGATACCCCAGAAGCCTTTGCTATTGCTGATGTTGTGCGTCCTGAATATGTACTTAAAATTACGGGCCGCGTTCGTCGCCGTTACGAGGGTACCGAAAACGCCAATATGACCAGTGGTCAAGTTGAGCTATTAGGCAAAGAAATTGAAGTCCTGGCTAAATCTGAAACCCCGCCGTTCCCGCTAAATGATGAGAACACCACGGTTTCAGAAGAACTACGCCTGAAGTATCGTTATCTTGATATGCGCCGCCCGCAAATGCAAGATCGCATGGTCTTTCGTGCCAAAGCCACTTCATCGATTCGCCGTTATTTAGACGATCACGGCTTCTTGGATGTTGAGACCCCTATTCTGACCAAGGCCACTCCTGAGGGCGCTCGAGATTATCTCGTACCTTCACGTACGCGTCCGGGTAGCTTCTTTGCTTTGCCGCAGTCGCCCCAGTTATTTAAGCAACTATTGATGGTGGCAGGTTTTGATCGTTATTATCAGATTGCCAAGTGCTTCCGCGATGAAGACTTGCGTGCCGATCGTCAGCCTGAATTTACCCAAGTGGATATTGAGACTTCTTTTCTTAACGAAGAAGAGATCATGAATATCAACGAAGGTCTCATTAAACACGTATTTAAGACCATGTTGGACGTTGAATTTGAGCAGTTCCCACGTATGACTTACTTCGAGGCCATGCGTGACTATGCGTCAGACAAACCTGACTTACGTATTCCATTGAAGTTGGTCGATGTCGCAGATCTTATGCAAAGCGTTGACTTTAAAGTATTTGCCGGCCCTGCTAACGATCCTAAAGGCCGTGTGGCAGCGCTACGTATTCCGAATGGTAGTTCCATTAGCCGTAAGCAAATTGATGAATATACTAAGTTTGTTGGTATCTATGGCGCACGTGGTTTGGCTTATATTAAAGTCAACGATGCCAGTAACATCAACAATGGCGTGGATAAAGAGTCGGGCTTACAATCACCAATTATCAAAAATATGACTGATGACGTGCTTGCTAGCCTCATTGAACGCACTGGCGCTGAAGATGGCGATATTATCTTCTTTGGTGCGGATAAAGCCAAGGTTGTGAATGATGCAATGGGTGCGCTTCGTCAAAAAATCGGTCTTGATCTTGAGATGACCACTTGTCAGTGGGCACCACTGTGGGTGACTGACTTTCCGATGTTTGAAGAAACTGACGATGGCAATTGGACCGCGATGCATCATCCCTTTACCAAGCCTAAAGGCTCAGTTGAAGAATTAAAAGACAATCCAGCAACAGCACTTTCTGTTGCCTATGATATGGTACTAAACGGTACTGAAGTCGGTGGCGGTAGCTTGCGTATCAATACGCTTGAGATGCAGAAAGCAGTATTTGAAGCCCTGGGTATCGGTGCGGTCGAGGCCGAAGACAAATTCGGCTTCTTGTTGGACGCCTTGAAATTTGGTGCGCCGCCGCATGGTGGTTTGGCGTTTGGTTTGGATCGCTTGATTATGCTTATGGTCGATGCCAGCTCCATTCGTGATGTGATAGCATTTCCAAAAACCAAGACAGCAGAGTGTCCATTAACCCAAGCACCGGCTGAAGTTGACAGCAGACAGCTACGTGAGCTTGGTATCCGTGTACGTGAAAAAGTGCAGGCTGACACTAACAAACCTGCCCAATAAATGGTCTAGTTATGCACAGATATTTGTTATGGTGTAATCAAAATCTACAATGGAACACCTTAAACCAAAGTTCTTTGTATTGCAGATTTTTGCAATATAAAGAACGGCACTGTGTCCTATCACCATATGACTCATTGTCATGTGAGCAGCCATGAATCCGTTTCATATTTTTAAAGTCGTGCCACTGTCTGTGTTACAGATATTGGCACGTTTTGTTGCTTGGATAATGGTGTTACTACCCAATCTCAGTATCGTGCGTACTATTGATATTAATTTAGCGCTAATCACCCCCGCCTTATCTGCTGCCCAAAAACAAACCATAATGAAAGACATCGTCAGGCATCAGTGTCTGAGTAGCGTCGAGTCCATGAAAAGCTGGGCCATGCCGCCTAAATGGAGCATCGCACAAATTCGTGAGGTGCATAATAAAGACATTTTGCTAGAAGGATTGGCCAATCCCAATGGCATGCTCGCCATCGTGCCGCACCTAGGTACCTGGGAGATGATGAATGCGTGGCTCAATCAGTTTGGCTCACCTACCATCATGTATAAGCCCGTTAAAGGTAAGGTCATCAACGACTTTATACTACAGGGCCGAGCGCGACTTAACGCAACCTTAGTACCGACCGACGGTAGCGGCGTCAAAGCTATTTTTAAGACTCTTAAGCAAGGCGGCTTTAGCATTGTCCTACCTGACCATGTCCCTGACCCTTCAGGCGGCGTGATCGTGCCCTTCTTTGGGGTTGAAACCTTGACCAGTACCTTGGCCTCGAAACTGGCTAGCAAAACTAAATGCGCCTTAGTCGGTGTGTCTTGTATTCGCCGTAATGATGGCTGTGGTTTCGATATATTTTGCTATAAACTCGATAACCCTGCGCTGTATGATCGTGACGCGGCGACTTCTACCCATGCCTTAAATCAAGCCATGGAGCAGATGATCGAGGACAGACTCAGTCATTATATGTGGGGTTATCGGCGTTTTAAGCATATACCTGGCTTAAATAATCCTTACAATGCCACTGAAGGTGAGTTGGCAGATTTTATTCAGGTTAATAACGATACCTTTAATAATAAAGCCAATTAATAATAAAACCAACTATAGTAATAAAGCCAATTAATAATAAAGCCAATACCAGTATCGAGAGTAAGAATCCTAACTCTTTATCCTTTATAACTGTAAGCTAACGCATACATACCAACAGATATTTTTTAGCTTTTAATCCGATCACTACGAGTAATTCATGGTTATAGAGTCAAGCAAAGATGTTTCGGCAGCGCCAACAAATGCTGATGCGAGTGCGCCTGAGCAGCGCTATATTATCTGTATGAAATGGGGTGACAAGTATGGACCTGAGTACGTCAACCGCCTATATAATATGGTCAATCGACATCTAACGCTAGACTTTCAGATGGTCTGCTTGACCGACGACAGTACTGGCATTGATCCTGCTATACAATGCTATCCGATACCTGAGCTTAATTTACCGCCAGGTCCTGAACGCGGTTGGAAAAAACTAACTACCTTTAAGCACGATCTGTATGATCTTAAAGGTACCGCCCTGTTTTTAGATATTGATATTGTGATCGTTGATAATATAGACGGCTTCTTTACCCACAAAGCTGAGTATGAGGATAGCGTGGTCATCATTCGTGACTGGAAAAAGCCATGGCGAATGATTGGTAACAGCTCTGTCTATCGTTTTAATGTGGGCATGAACACCTACCCTGACCTACTCGATAGCTTTGAGCGTAATTTTGAGACTATTCGTCTGCAAGTTCGCCATGAACAAGCTTATCTCTCTAACTACTTGCGTGAGCACCACCATCTAGAGTATTGGGATAAAACCTGGTGTGTCAGCTTTAAGTATCAATGTGTTGCACCGATCCCTTTTAACTTATTACGCGCACCAAACCTACCTGAGGGCGCAAAAATCGTTGTCTTCCATGGTGAGATCAACCCACCAGACGCTATTAGTGGCGGCGGTGGTAAATGGTATCGTCATGTCAAGCCCAGTCCGTGGCTAAAAGCATACTGGCAATAAGCTAAGTTTGATCGCTTATTATCTTTTATCCACTTTGAACAAATTCTAATTGATGAGCATGCTAGCTATGAAAACAGACAATTGCACAACATGGTCGAGAGCGACGAGTGGAAAATAATAGGGTGTCAACTTGGAAGCTACTGCCTTCTACCGCTAGATTTAATATTGACAACCAACTGATTACCATCCGTGCTTTTGATGCCAATGACGCACAACAAAGCCTGCATAAACAAGCAGTCAATATTATCGCCTCTGGCCCTTCTGTTGCCAGCTTAGCGTTCTCAGAAATGCTAGATGACCCTACTATTTTTGTCAACGGTAGTATTAGCCTCATTGATCAGTATAAGTTCACCGAAGTCGTTGGTTATGTGATTAGTGATGCGCGCTTTATTCACCATCAGCCTGAAATCTTACGAAAACATTATACCGGCCAGCCTTTGTATACAACCTTGGCTGTCTTAGAGGCAATGGCAGTAACCCATCCTGAGATCATGCGCGCCTATCACGATTCTATGCGGGTGTTATACCCTGTCGATCGACCTTGGGGCGTCAAGTCAAATCGGCTGTTATTTAGTAAATTAGTATTTAGAAAAAAACTACTTAATAAAAAAAAGCCGTTGTCCTACTTTACAGATCATCCAAACTTTATTATTAATGGTATCCATAAGTCTGCTGCTATTGGCGTCTCCCTTAATGTTACTTATGGCTTTGTAGAAGCGGGAACTGTTGCTTATGTGGCCACCCAATTAGCATTCTCACGCCATGCTTCGACCATTCATCTGTATGGCATAGACTTGCTTAATAGCAATAAGCCGCGGTTTTACGAGAACGAAGATAATACCGCGCCAACTAAGCTCAACCAAGTCATCAGCGAGCGTATTGTGCCGTCGTTTAATTTATTGGGTAAGGCCTACAAAAAGCACGGCGTATCAGTGATTAATCACTCGCCTGTTTCTAAATTCTTATTCGACGGTTTGGATTAATCCTGTCATTTCTTTCTCTCTAACACCTCACCAAACTCTAAATATTGCCGAGCGACATGCTTGGGTAATAGCTGCTGATTGAAGGGTACTTTATAGTGCGTTATATTCTCTACTGCCTGACTTATTAGCTGTGCTAATGCGTCGATGTCCCCTACTGGTACTAAGTTCTGTTTAGGTAACAACTCTCTTGGGCCAAATGGACAATCCGTACTAATCACTGAAACATCTAATGCTTGGGCCTCGACAATCACATACCCAAACCCTTCAAATTTGGAGGTCAGTACTAGTAATGCTGCGCCAGCAATTAATGGATAAGGATTGGCCTGAAACCCCAAAAACTTAACGCTATCAGCAATACCCAGTTCCACAGCCAACTGTTTAATCTCATCTTCAAGCTTGCCTTTACCCACCAATACCAGAGGTAGCTTTGGTTTAGCTTGGGCATAGGCTTGCAATAAGTCTCGATGACCTTTCATAATATCAAACGATGCCACATGAATCAGATAGCCTTTGACGGTTAAACCAAATTGATCGATAGTCGGCGGCAATACTGCTGCTCTTTTGATCTCATAGACATCACATGGGTTATAAATGGTGGTGGTTTTATGAAGGTTAACTTCATTGTTAGCCTCATTATTGGCTCTATGTTCATGGTTACCTATAAGTGCTAGCAAATCCTGACGAGCGCCTTCACTGACGCAACTACAAGGATGAGCACCATAAACCCTTTGTAAATGAGCAATAGTCTGCGTAGGCATGGTTGCCAGTTGGTCTTGGAATTGTCTGGACAACGCAGTATGTAATACGTTGACGATATTTGGCAGTTGACTGTAAGCCATGATCCAATTGAGTTTGTAAATATTAACCAGTATCAAATCTGGCACGCCTATATTTGCAAGTACATAATCATCTATCTGCTTAGCAAGCCTTCTATAGGCTACTGCTTGTCCAGACTCTTGCTCAAATTCTGAGCTGTCATTATTATGCGGCTGACTATATGCCACTACGTGATGCTGCACGCGGGGATCTAACGACATATCCTGCGTATCTTCCAGACACAGCACATGAACACGATAATCCATTGCTAAGTAAGCGCGCGCCAACGTAGTGACCATGCGTTCAGCGCCGCGGCCTTCTAGCGCTTTTAATATGAGTAGAATAATAGGTTGGGTCATAAAGCTCTTCGTGTAAGTTTATTTTTTACATAGCTTTTTAGTGTATTTGTTTCATTTAGGTCTATAGTCAGTATACTAAACAGGTTAATCAATAAATAACCAATCTATTAATTATTGCAGCAATGTTACTTTGTATGATGGTTTTATCTACTTTCGTACGGGCACCGATGATACACTGCAAGATGTGCCTACTAATACAAAAATTATTATATTTCATGCTGAAATCAATCAGCGAGATGTTCTCGCTGATTGTAGTAAGTGTTATCGTTGTATAAAGCCAAGTTCGCAGTTAAAGGAGTATGTGAAATGAAGGTAATCACCTATTTAATCAACTTGGATGGAAGTGATGAACGCCTGAATAGTGCAACGCAACAACTAGATCAAATAGATTGGCCATTTGAAAGATTTGCAGCTTACGATGGTCGCGGTATGGCGCTATCTGACTTTAACAACTATAACGACTGGCAAACCAAAGAGAACTTAGGTCGAAGCCTATTGAACTCAGAAATAGGCTGTTATCTCAGCCATTATAATTGTGTACAGCAATTCCTGAAAACTGATGCTGATTTTTTAATTGTATTAGAAGATGATATGAAGATATCATCTGACTTCAAAACTTTAGTAGACGAGCTGTTGAAATTTCTTTACATTCATCACGATATAGATTGGTATCTCATAAACATCGCAGCGAAAAAAAAGAAAATGGCTAAAAATATCACAACCATTAATAACCATACCTTATGGCACGCTTACTATTTTCCAGTACTTGGATTGGGTTTGATATGGTCAAGAAAAGGTGCTGAAGAATTCGTAGAAAAAGGTAAAGATATAACAATGCCAGTAGATGTATTTTTTCAAAGATGGCTAAGTGGTAACGGTAAAGGCTTAGGCATTTGGCCTGCATTGGTAACTGCTACTGGTTCAGAAAGCGATATATGGAATTCTGGTGCAAACCCCGATGTAAGCCGTAAAGATAAAGAAGATAGAGTCTTATCTTATAGCTTGAAGAAGAAAAAAAGAATGTGGCAAGATAAAATTTCTGCTGCTAAACATTTATACTTGGATAAATAATACCTGCCTATGCAAAATATAGTTATCAGCTTACAGTCTGCAACAGATAGAAGGCACCATATTGAGAGTGAATTCCAGAAACATAATGTTGATTTCACTTTTTTTGATGCTTTGACACCAGACCTAGCTAAAATTTGCGCGGTAAATATGCAAATTGATAATAATGAGCAAGTTTTGTCTCTAGGCGAGCTGGCCTGTATGATGAGCCATATAACTATATGGCAAAAAATGATAAATGAAAATACACCTTATTTGGCAATTTTTGAGGATGATATTTACCTTGGCGAAGATGCGGAATATTTATTGAATAGTTCTGATTGGATAAATCCAAAATGGAATATTATAAAAACCGAAGCATTCTGTAAAAAAGTTTTCTTATCTTCTGACATTTATGAGGTGATAGCGGATAAACGTTATATTGCTCAGCTGAAAGGTAAAAGCTTAGGTACAGGTGGCTATATTCTATCGCTATATGGCGCTAAAATATATCTAGAGTACATTTCAAATAATAAACTACTTCCGCTTGATGAGCTAATGTTTGATACATTCATTAGCCATAAATCTGAGCCTGTTTACCAAATGACACCGGCTATATGTATTCAAGAAATGATTCTAAATGAGACTAAAACAGATTTATTGCTGCCCAGTGCATTAGCGGAAGACCGTAAGAATAGGATGTATATGGAAACAAGAACTAAGCTCCACAAGCTAAATAGGGAGTTTAATAGAATCACCTTACAGCTTAAAAAGTGTATCTTTGGAAAAAATTTATATTTTAAATAAAAGCACAAATTTAATAGCCAATAATTAGTTTTTTATGCAACCTAAGCTTCACTTTCCAATTTATTGATGGTTATAAATTTATGAGTATTAGTAGTCAGAAATCAAGAAGTTTAATCATGTGTGCTACACCTCTACAGATGTTGATAGCGGAAAAAATTATTGAATTAAACAAAGAGAAGGAATTTGACTTACTAGTCTTGGCTCCAAGTAATAATGATAAATATTATTATTATTATCAAAAACTAAAAACACTGTGTTTAGATAGTTTATATTATGTAGATACCAAGTCTAGTATAACAAGTTTTTTGAGCTACATAGGTGAGCTAAAACGGGGGGACTTGGATAAAAGATATCAAAATCTTTATCTAGCAAATATAGATTTTAGACATTTTCATTACCTAATTTCAAGAAATAGTAAATCTAGTATCTATACTTTTGATGATGGTATAGCTAATGTCATACCTAACAATATCTACAGCTCCAGCATAAGGCTTAGTATTTGGAAAAGAACTATATCTTATCTTATAGGAATAAATACTTGTACGGCGAATGTAAAAAAATTATCATTATTACATTATACGTTATATAAAGATGTACCCAACATCGTTAGTCCAACTGAGTATATTTCACTTTATAATAATAAGTGTGAAGAGAATATTACTAATAAAAAAGTTTTTAAATTTTATTTAGGTCAACCGATGACGGAAGTCAATGATAGCTATTGCTCAGATTATATTCATAAAACTCTAGAAAAATTAGATATAGATTTTTATTTCCCTCATCCACGTGAAAATTATGATATAACTAAGGTTAAAGTTATAAATAGTCAATTAATTTTTGAAGAATATATAATTAATTTTTTGAATAAGAATACAGACTCTCGTGTCGAGATATATAGTTTTATTAGTACGGCATCTCTAAACTTAACAAATATAAATACCATAAAGTCATTTTATATTTGCGATAAATTTTTGTCAGAAAATTATAAAGATTTTTATAATTTAGCATCTGAAAAATTTAATATAAATATAATAAGAGTATGATATGTCTCTTACATAAATCAATTGCTAACTCTTATAGTTTCATTCATGAAACCGAAGAAAAATTACTTTTACAAGATAACTAATAAATCGTAAAAATTATTTTTTAGTCAACTTATATTATTTAATCGCACATAGAATAATCAGCACATATAGCTTGTAAAGTTTATACTCATTAGATCTCTTACATAAGTATCATCATGAATTAGAATGAACGTATCACTCTCAATCAGATGATCGTCATGCCTGACATAGATAAACTACTTGAGCAAAACGATGCAGGTTTTAAACGCTATAGTCGATTCAATTTAAACAAGATACAATGCTACTGGAATGAATTTTTTGCCGCCTCTGTCACGCTTGCGAACAGCACGCAAGAAAAATTTATACCAGTGGCACATTGCTATACACATTTTTTTATTGTGAACTGACTATATACGGGTATTCGAAAAACTACCTTTAATGCCATGTTAAAAGTTATGAGTCAGCATGAAGCAGCTAAAACCAAATCAGGTCGTCCAAGTGAGCTTAGCTTGGAGGCGCAGATACTGCTAGCGCTGACCTATTGGCGTGAATACCGAACGCTTTATCATATTGGTATGGACTTTGGTATTCACGAATCCTCTGCCAGTCGTATGGTTCGTAAAGTAGAAGATAGTCTTATCAGCTCAGGTCAGTTCGACTTACCCAAAAAGCTACCTCGTGGTGATGTTGACGATATTAACTGGTCAGCGGTCATTATAGATGCGACTGAAACCCCAATTGAGCGTCCAAAAAAAACCAAGGCGACTACTACAGCGGTAAGCGAAAACAACACACCTTAAAAGCGCAAGTCATTGTGCACTGGCAGACGGGTCTTATACTCGATGTTCAAACTTGCAAAGGGGCGGTACATGACTTTAGTCTTTACAAACAGACTTGTCCTGACTGGTTGCCTAAAAGCACCAGCTACCTAGCAGACAGCGGCTATCAAGGTATCGCCAAACTCCATGACCAAGCATTTATACCTTTTAAAAAACCAAAAGGGGGTGAGTTATTAGCGCTTTGCAAGCAAGCGAATCAGTATTTGGCAAAGTTTCGCATTCTAGTTGAGCATAAAATAGGTCTGGTTAAGCTGTTTAAGATAGTTGCCCAGCGATACCGCAATCGTCGTCAGCGTTATGACTTGAGAATGAAGCTGTTCGCAGCGGTGGTTAATTTGGAGCTTAAGCAATGACTTTTGCAAGAGGTCTATTCATAGGAGTAATCAAAAACATGTTTTTAGTAGAAGATTTAAAGTTACTGGGTCAGGGGACACAAAAATTAGTATATGAACATCCAGATGACTCAAATAAAATAATTAAAGTAATGAGACCTGAGCACGCTACATCTAATGGAGGAAGGTCTAAGCAGCACCATTTGCGTGCACATCGATCTCAAGGAATATATAGACAGTTTCGTAGAGAAATATTACAGTATCTACAGCTTTGTAAAAGTAACTATTATAATCAAAAATTCACTTTCCCAGTAGAAACTATCTACGGTTTTGTAGCCACTAATCAAGGATTGGGATTAGTTACTGAAAGAATCATAGGCCCTAGCGGTTCACCGCTTACATTATCCGAAATCTCTAACCTAAAGAAATTCAACGATAAACATGCCAAAGCACTTGATCGATTTTTTGATGAGTGTTGCGAATTACATGTGGTGTTTGGCGAAGTTAATATTGCAGGTATTATGTATACCGAAAAAAGACAGGGTGTAGCCGAGTTTGTATTAGTCGATGGGATTGGGGAAAAATTGCTCATTCCTTTTAGAGCGATGAGTAAAACAATCAATAGCCGAAATGTCAGAAAGGTTGAGAATAAAATAAAGAGTCAGCTTAGCTATTATTAAAGCGGTCTATCTATAACGAGATAAGATAACCAAATGACAAGCTATGCTAAAACTTTAGACAATACAACTTTTATAGTTTCTCAAGCAACTGCTGAAATAAATCATAATACGCTTGAGTTACTTGTTTTTTATCGTATGAACTTAAAACTTTTTTTCGAGCAGTTGTTGTCAACTGCTCATAAGCCTTGGGGTCTGATAAAACGTTATTAATAATACCTGCAAGTACTTTATCATCTCCAATAGGAAATAAAAAACCATCCACTCCATCATTAATCAACTCTTCGACACCGATAGCTTGACTACCAATGACCACGCAGCCACTTGCCATGGCTTCTAAAACCGACAGGTTCAAACCTTCAAACCGACTCGACATTACAAAGGCTTTATGCTGCATCAGTAGCTTGTCAACTTCATTACTATACTTTATAAAACTTATTTGGCTTCCTAAATTATAGCGCTTGACCAAGCTATGAACTTCGTTTTCGTAACGCTTGCGCCCACTACCAACGAGAGTTAAACTCAGGGCTATTCCTTTTCTCTTAAGTTGGTAAAGTGCCTCTATTAAAGTGACATGATCTTTGCTCTTAGCATATCTAGCGACCATAATTAAGTCTTGCGGTCTTTCCACTAAAGGCAACATTGTCGTGCCACCATAGCGATGACTATCAATACCATTTGTAATAGCTTGAACAGGTGCTTCCAGATTCTGTTTTGATAACTCTGACGCCACTCCTTTAGAGACTGCAACGACTTTATCCGTAGACCTACTTAATTTGCGTGTTTGGTACAGCTTCCAAGGGGTATAGCGCTCTTTGGAGTTATGCTCCACTTGTACTAAATGGGGTACTTTAGCCAACAAGCCTGCCTGTCTCCCTAAAATATGCTCTGGAAATCCATGCGCAACCAAAATATCAGGTTGCCATTGCTCACATAATCGTCTTAATTCATGAACAGTTGCAAGATGCGTCGTACCAGTTATCACCCGATAGTCAATATTTTTATTATCTAATTCAACGAGCTTTTCTGGTACTGTCGTTTTTTTCCGCCTTAGTACTAACAGATTCTTAGTAGCTTCGATTTGATTATGTGCGGTGATTAAGTCCACGGCAACTTTAGTCGCTCCTGAAAACCCACCTGTTACAAAATGCAATACTTTCAACGAACTCTCCATAAACATGTTTAAAATAACATTAAATTTCATTAGACTTATTAGGGCGTATTCTCAATTCACTTTGCAATGAACGATAATGCACGCTAAGTAAAGCATTGACTTCAAATTGCGAGCTAACTTTTCATATCATGTAGCGATACTGCGAAAATATTTGAGTCTTACAAATATGTTTTCTACTAACTTGTATAAATAACTATCAAAGTCTGGATTGGGCTGTTTGGAATTCTTTATTTTAGGAAAAATAGGAATTATACTGTGCGTACAGGCTTTGTCCAACTGCCCCATCTTAGCCTAGCTTCACTTGCATGCTGGTGAAACCGTATACAGCTTCCATAAATGAATACCCATTCTGTATCACTTTCTTTCTATGAGCTAAATAAAATCTCCCCTAGCCCCTTCTTCGACTAATGATTAAAATGGTTATAAGCCGTTTCCATAGGCACAATTCTTTGGGTGTGTCACGCCACGTTGCGCCTGTACGCAGCTTCCATAATTGCTCGGTTACTGTCTATTTGATAGCAACCATGTTGCAGATGCTCTCAAAGATTATCGATTAATACTTGTATTGCCATTTTATCTATATGTCTTATTTTTATAAAACATCAACTTTGTTTTAGGATTTAGCAGCACTTTTTCAAATTAGGGGCACGCCCTTGTAGTTTCGTTAGAACAGTGAGTAGCTAATTAAAATAATCAGTTTGAACAGGACTATTTTTGATTACTGCTTTAGCTAATTTTTTTCCCAACAAACTATTTAGAAATTTCGGAGCCAAACCAAACCCAGGTCTAACACTACGTACTGAATCCTCAGTGATTATGTCACCTGCTTGCATATCCTTCACAAAGTATAGAGAGCGTCGAAACTGAGTATTAGCTTGCTCACTAGCTTTACGTCCGTAATCAATTTGGCCGAGCGCGTGCCAAGCTGTTTTGCTATCGCGGCATAGTGCTGTCAAATCTGCTGGTTCTAATGAGAAACTATCATCAGGCCCACCGCCATTACGATCAAGCGTAAAGTGTTTCTCTATAATAGAAGCGCCAAGTGCTACACTAGTTATTGCTGTAGTATTGTCTATAGTATGATCAGACAACCCTGTGACCAAACCAAAACGTGTCTTCATGTCTGTAATGGTGCGCAGATTATAATCTTCAGAAGGTGCAGGATAGCCACTCACACAATGTAAGATAGCAAGCTCTTTACAGCCCCCTTCACGCGCCGCATTGATTGCTTCTTGGATTTCTTCAGCATCGGCCATACCAGTCGAGATAATCATTGGCTTACCGGTACTAGCAACATATTTAATCAATGGTAAATCAACCGCTTCAAAAGAAGCTATTTTATAAGCAGGCGTATTAAGATCTTCTAATAAATCAACTGCCGTATTATCAAAAGGAGAGCTAAAAATAGTAATACCTAATTTGCGAGCATACTCAAAAAGTGGTTTGTGCCACTCCCAAGGCATATGGGCTTTTTCATATAGATCATATAAAGATTGACCATCCCATAAGCCGCCACGAATCATAAACTCTTCATTCTGACTGTTTAAAGTTATAGTCTCTGCTGTATAGGTCTGCAATTTAACAGCATCTGCCCCACAGATTTTAGCCTGCTCAATGATTTTTAGTGCAGTTTCCATACAACCATTATGGTTTGCAGATAACTCAGCAATAATATAGGGAGGATAATCTAAACCAATCTTTCTGTCGGCTATCGAAATAGTTTTGTTATTCATAATTCAGTCTCTTTTATTTTCCATTCATTGGCTAATAAACCAAAATGTACTACATTATGGTAGCATTTATCTTCGAAATGCTGGTCTCTTAGTATCCCTTCCTGCACAAACCCAAGGCTGATATGAAACCTGACTGAAGGTATGTTGTAAGCCAGTGCTTGACCACATATCTTATGTAGTTCAAGCATTTGAAAAGCATAATTTAACGCAGTGATACCTAATTGTTTCCCAGTCCCTTTTTCAGAATCTGGAGCGACATAAAATCCCCATTCTGCGATATTGCCATGAGCTAATTTATTTATATTAACAAATCCAGAAGCTACATCGTTGATCTCAAAAACAAGCAAATGATGATTTGAATCATTGTTAGCCTTTTTGAACCAATTTGTATGTTCAGCTAATTTTATTTCGTGCTGGGTATACATATAGCGACGTATATCAGGATGATTACGCCATATTAATACCTGTTCAAGGTCAGACTCTAACATTGGACGCACACAACAGTTCGCAGTCGATAACATATTAAATTACCATTTCTTTTATAGTTAAGCTCGTACCCAAACCATCAAGGATATCCGAAGACGCCTGGCTCATTTCTTTTAACGCCAAAGGTGAGAGAATGAAATTCTCTATTGCGTTCAACACTGATGAATCAAAGGCCAAGCCTAAATTAACAGTATATACAGCATTAGCTTGCTGTAGGTTTATGGCAAGTTGCTGTTGATTATCAGCTAAAACCAACATAATAGTCGGAAGCCCCAAGCAGCATCTTTCCCATGAAGTTGAACCTGCTGCACCAATCGCCAAATCACTATTGGCCATTAGCTCAGCCATATTACTTACGCCCTTCTTCACTTCCGTTGGCCATCGCATCAATGCCGCTTGCTGCTGTACAACGTCAACCCAGGGGGCTTTTGAACCCATCACTACCGTAATTTTACAGTAGTCAGGTAGAGCACTATTTTGAAGTCCCTTGAGTATTTGTGTTGTTACATTGTCTTTATCAACACCGCCCAAATTTATAAGGAGATGCTCAAGCTGACCTTTTTCACGACGCTTGATACTGTATTCACGCCACTGTGAAAACTCAGGGCGTAGCAAAGCGTAATTAGCGCCACATAACAGCTTACAATTTCTAGGAACCCATTGAACATAATTCTGTGGATCACGGCCGAATGTTTGATCAAGTAATATATCGCAATTATGATGTCTATCAGCTAAATCATCGATAACCATTAGTTTTTTGCAATAGGGCCGAAGTAACTTTTCCCAATGTTCATCTAACGCATAATGATCAACAATTAGCCAGTCAGTCTGTAATACCTGAAGAAGATTACCACAAAGTTCTGCATCTTTCTGTTGCGTAGACCCTAACCAGTCCGCGTGAGCAAGCTCTGCTCTCTCTCCATTTTGTAGTTGCAACCCACTTTCAACAGGAAGGCTATAAGTCTGATGTCCACGCTGTTGAATCATATCAAGCAATTGGCCTGTATGCTCACGGCAAATAAAGTGACATTCAGCACCCTGCTCTGTTAACGCATCAGCCAAAGTCAAGCAGCGCATCACATGCCCTGTACCTATCTGGAGTGAGGCATCACAGCGAAAGACAACTTTCATGTTTGCATCGCTTTGAATAGCCATTCGGCACGCGTCCAATCTTCGGGAGTATCAATATCTTGTACACGGTGTCTTGGCAAAATAACTGGAGTAGAGTCAGCCCCAAAGATTATTTTTTCACTTAGCCAAGCACCTACCCTACCCCAATAGAATTGACCCGCATCATGCCAAGCTTCTTCTAAATCTTGAGAGCGAGTATTGAAGCTCTCTGGGTCAAACATTTCCATACCTAATTCAGGATGAATTTTGATCGCCCTCTGAATAGGAAAAGCATAACTGGTTACTGTAAAAGCGTAAGCAGCGTCTGTTTCTTTAAGCTGCTGCAAACCTTGCTGTAAATACTCAGGAGTCACAAAAGGAGCCGTGGCGTATAAGCAACACACCAGCTGTGGATCAAGCCCTTGCTTTACAAACCATTCAATAGCATGACAAATAACAGGAATAGTGCCTGAGTAATCGTCTGATAGCTTTACTGGTCGCATGAATGGTACTTCAGCACCGTATTTTTTAGCAACTTCTGCAATTTCCACATCGTCTGTAGAAACAATGACTTTATCAAAGCAGCCTGATTGTAGCGCCGCCTCAATTGAATAGGCAATTATCGGCTTACCACAAAACTCTTTAATATTTTTACGCGGTATGCGCTTGCTACCACCTCGGGCTGGAATCACAGCAATCTTCACAGTAATAGCTCTCCAAGAATAGCAATAACTTCATCTTGCTGCTTTTCAGTCAGTGTTGGAAACATAGGGATACTAATAGCTTCTTTATAATACTGCTCTGCCTGCGGAAACAGTCCTTCCTCAAAACCCATCTCTTGATAATACGGCTGCATATGCACAGGAATATAATGCAAGTTAACTAAAATTCCAGCCTCACGTAGTCCTTCAAAAACTTCAAGATGGGTTTTATCGATTTTATCTAATTGTAACCGAATTACATATAAATGCAGACCTGAATAGCTGTCTGGATGCTGCCAGGGCAACGTGACAGGCAAGTCTTTAAGTAAGGTATCATAACGCTGTGCCAATTCATGACGTTTGGTAACAAAAGCATTTAAACGCTGCATCTGCGACACACCCAAAGCAGCCTGCAAGTCTGTCATGCGGTAGTTGAAACCCAAATCAACTTGCTGGTAATACCAAGGACCGTCCATGGGTTTGGTCATTAGATGGGTATCACGGGTAATACCATGGCTGCGCAGTAAGTCTAACTTCTGTGCCAACTCTGGGCTATTCGTCACTGCCATACCACCTTCAGCGGTAGTGATTATTTTTACAGGGTGAAAACTAAATACCGTAATATCGCTATAATGACAATTACCAATAGGCTCACCTTGATACTTGCCACCAATCGCATGTGAGGCATCTTCAATGACTTTAAAACCATACTTTTTTGCTAAGGTATGTATTGCCTGCATGTCACAAGGCTGCCCACTGAAATGGACTGGAATTACTATTTTAGGTAATGTTCCCACTTTTTCTGCAGCAATTAGTTTCTTTTCTAGCTCTTTTGCACATAAATTATAAGTACGAGGATCAATATCAACAAAATCAACCTGCGCGCCACAATACAATCCACAGTTTGCTGAAGCCACAAAGGTGTTAGGCGTCGTCCAGAGCCAATCGCCTTTACCTAATCCCAATGCAAGACAAGCGATATGCAGGGCAGAGGTTGCACTATTAACTGCCACTGCGTAATGAGCGCCACAGACATTCATGACCGCTTGCTCAAACAAAGGAACTTGAGGTCCTTGAGTCAAAAAATCTGATTTTAGAACATCAACGACGGCATTAATGTCTTGCTGATTTATGTCTTGGCGGCCATAGGGGATCATTTAGATACTCCCAATTTTTTCACGGTTGATGTCAATCCAGTCTTGTAATTCAGCGTTACTCATCCACTCTGGATTATTGTCGCTTGAATACACAAAACCCTCAGGCACTCGCTTGCCATCTTTGATGCGGGCTGGATCGGTTGCCCATTTATTGATGGTAGGTAAAATCTTGAAGTGCTCTGGATACTCATAAGTATAGTAGGCGTCTTCAGCACTAATCATTTGCTCATGCAGTTTTTCGCCAGGACGAATACCTATGACTTCCTGTTTCGCTTCTGGTGCGACCACGTGGGCTAAATCAGTCATTTTCATTGATGGGATTTTTTTAACGTAAATCTCACCACCAACCATGTCATCGAATGCATGCCAAACCAATTTGACCCCATCTTCCAATGAGATCATAAAGCGAGTCATGCGGTCGTCTGTAATCGGCAATACCCCTTTATCTTTGATAGACATAAAGAATGGAATGACTGATCCACGAGATCCCATAACATTACCATAGCGTACTACTGAAAACGTAGAACCATGCTCACCAGAGTAGGAGTTACCCGCTACGAATAGTTTGTCAGAGGCAAGCTTAGAGGCTCCATACAGATTAATAGGGCTACTGGCTTTATCAGTAGATAGTGCCACGACACCTTTGACACCTTTATCAATGCAGGCATCAATTAAGTTCATCGCACCGTTGACATTGGTTTTTATACATTCAAAAGGATTGTATTCAGCAGTAGGGACAATTTTAGTGGCTGCCGCATGTACTACGTAGTCCACGCCATCTAAGGCACGATACAGGCGGTCTTTATCACGGACATCACCAATAAAGAAACGTACACGATCATCGCCTTCAAATTTCTTTGCCATTTCCCATTGCTTCATCTCATCACGTGAAAAGATGATGATTTTTTTAGGATTATATTTTTCTAAGGTCATGGGTACAAAAGTATGGCCGAATGAGCCTGTACCACCAGTAATAAGAATAGTCTTATTTGTTAACATTAAACTCTTCCTTAAGATTTTGTTACTAAGCTTGAATATATTCAGCTAAAGCTAATTTGTAAGTAGTTAACTCTACCGCAAAACAGTACATAAATAAAATTACGTATAGGCTACTCTTAGTTCTATCTTGATAACACTAGACCTCTTGCGAAAGTACGAGTTCGTTGACTTCCACTGACGAGGTTACGAGGTTACGAGGGCTAGCGATGACTTATGCAAGAGGTCTGCTACGAATATGCAAAAAACTAAAACTATAAACAAGTCTTAGCTTTTTTAAAACACCTCTAACTTTAAGGTAAGCAACCTCTAGTCAATAAAGCTTAACCAATGCATATACTGCTCATTGCGGCCGTGAACCACATCAAAATATAGAGTTTGTAATTTTTCAGTCATCTCACCGCGACCACCATTACCAATTTTACGATCGTCATATTCACGAATAGGTGTGACTTCAGCAGCCGTACCAGTCATAAATATTTCGTCAGCCAGATAAAACTCATCACGAGTAATACGGCGCTCAGTGACCTTGATACCCAAATCTTCAGCGAACTGGATAATACTGCGACGAGTAATGCCATCTAGTGCCCCGCCTGCTAAGTCTGGGGTATGTAGCTCGCCATTCTTGACTAAGAATAAGTTTTCACCTGAACCTTGGCAGACATAGCCTTGTGAGTCCATCATGATCGCTTCGTCATAGCCGTTACGAGTGACTTCTCGATTGGCCATAATAGACACTGGATAATTACTCGAGGCTTTGGCTTTGCACATGGTCACGTTAGGTAAATGATGCGTGTACGATGAAGTCTTTACACGGATACCATTTTGGATCCCTTCCTCACCAAGATAAGCACCCCAATGCCAGGCTGCAACCATCGCATTGACACTATTGTCATGAGCCGCTAAGCCTAGCTTTTCTGCGCCAAGCCATATCAGCGGACGAATATAGGCTTCTTCTAGATTGTTCTGCTTGACCACATCTTTATGTGCTTGCTCAAGAGTAGCCGCATCAAAAGGCACTTCCAATTGAAAAATAAAGGCCGAACCCAGCAAACGCTCGACATGATCAGTTAAGCGAAAAACGGCAGTACGCTTGTCCGCCGTTTGGTAAGCGCGAACGCCTTCAAATACTGCTATGCCGTAATGTAAGCTGTGGGTCAATACATGAACCTTGGCATCTGGCTGATCTATCATCGTGCCATTCATCCAAAGCTTACCATCTTGTGTTGCCATGTTCATTTTATATTCCTTTTGCTAGCGCTGTCGTCTAACTTTTTTGAGTAAGTGTTAATTAAAGTTATCTCTACCAATGATACTTATTCTAAACGACTATATATTTTCAGACTTTATAATGTGCAAATGATTATATCACTGGCAGACTAAGCGAATGAAATATTTTAGTTGAGTATTAAATGGCTTTTATTTATACCAACCTGATTGTTGATTTGACCTACTGTTCCTCTATTGGTTCTACACCCATAAGATGCTGCCATTGAGCTTGCACCAAAGCTCTAGTGTCTGTCCATAACGACTCATCAACCAATAACGATTGCTCAGATAAAGCCAATTGATGGGTCGCTGCCCGAATTCTTAAATAAGCATCGGTCAAGTCCTGACATACTTGCGAATCCCAAATACCCAGCAAGGCCACTTCTTCAAAGATACGAACGTTATCACTCCATTTAGTGAGCGTTGGATAGTCGTGTGAATAGGCCAGTACCGCAAACTGAGCCAGAAACTCAATATCAATAATACCACCAGCATCTTGTTTTAAATGAAACTTGCCAGCTTGTTGTTGCCACTGGCTGGTGCCCAGATGTTTTTGCATCTTAATACGCATGCTCGTCACTTCTGTACGCACCTGTTCTAGAGTACGTGGCAATGCCAGCACCGTTCGACGAATATCACAAAAGCGCATAGTCACACGCTTGTCACCACAGATCGCCCGTGCTCGTACTAATGCTTGATGTTCCCATGACCAGGCCTTACGCAGCTGATAAGTCTCAAACGCGTGACAGGAGACCACCATCATGCCGGCATTCCCAGAGGGACGCAAGCGCATGTCAACTTCATAAGCGCGACCATCACGGGTTTGAGTATTTAAAAAGGTCATCAACTTTTGGGCGAGGCGCGCCGCAAACTTCATGCCACTTACCGAGTGCTCGCCCGTGGTCATGCCCTGCTCTTTTATCTTGTGTAAGAATACCAGATCTAAATCGGAAGAATACGAGAGTTCAAGCCCGCCAAGCTTGCCATAACCAATGATAGCAAAGCCACAATCCGCTTCAGTAACCGGATCACCATCTTGAGCGATGGGGTAACCATAGCGCTTAACTATTTCTGCAAAGGCACGCTCAAGCGCCGCCTCTAACACCACTGCTGCGATGTGTGTTAGAGAATCTGACACCTTCATAATAGGCCGCTCAGCGAGCACATCACTAGCGGCCACTGCCAATACTTGATTCTTTTTGAATAAGCGCAGTACACTGAGCAGTTTTTCTTCGTCACTGGGCTCTACCCGTAATAACTGTTGACGTAAAATATCACGCAGCTCAGGCTTATCAGGCAAGTGACGATAACGCTGCTGTAAAAAAGTATCGAGCAATACCGGATAGCGGGCCAACTCTTTGGCAATCCAAGGACTGGCTGACAGCATCGGAATCAGCTCGACCGTCGCGTTAGGGTTTTCTGCGATCATAACTAAATAAATGGAACGGCGACAAATGGCCTCAAGCAGGGCAATCAAGCGCGGCAGTGCGGTATTGGCTAATTGCTGGTGTTCTTGATGCGACAGCAGCGCATGTACGATCAGGGGGTAGGCTTCATCTAAACGAGTTCTGGCCTCATCACTAAGGTTAGCCACCATCTTTGACTGCCAAAAAACCGCTAATTGCGCACGATTCTCTTCGGTTAATACGGTATCGAGCTGAGCGATTTTTTTATCAAGATCAACCGGCTCAAGGGCAGTGTCTTCTTGTGCCGGAGTCTGACGTTCAGTCACCATTCGCTCAAACGGTACGTTGACAGTATCCCGGTGGTGGTTGAGTGTCGTCAGTAATGCCGTCCAATCCTCAAAACCAAGAGTAATGGCGAGGTTATGCTGCCACTGAACATCATGCGGCAAACGCTGGGTCTGTTGATCATTAATCGCTTGAATGCCATGCTCAAGCCGACGTAAGAATCGATAGGCCGCCTGTAATTGCTCATAGGTTAACTGCTCTAGGTAGCCCAATTTGCATAAGGCTTGCAAAGCTTGCAAGCAAGACTTGACCTGTAACTGTGGGTGCCTACCGCCATGAATCAACTGAAAAGCTTGTACAATAAATTCAATATCGCGGATGCCACCTGCTCCAAGCTTGATATTGTCCAAATCCTCACGCTGCGCCACTTGATTTTGAATTAACGACTTCATCTCACGCAGCGCCGAAAATGCACTATAGTCAACATAGTATCGAAAGACGAACGGCTTGATAAGGGCTTGTAGTTGGTCATAAAACGGCGGTGGAATTTGACCAACCACCCGCGCCTTTAACCAAGCAAAACGCTCCCAGGGACGACCATGATGGGTAAAGTATTTTTTTAGTGCTGATAGATGAATAGCGAGGTCACTACCGTCACCCCATGGGCGCAAGCGCATGTCTACCCGAAATACAAAGCCATCAGCGGTATTATTATCAAGCAGCTTGATAATGCCTTGACCCAATCTAGTCATAAAACGCTTATTATCTATACTGCGTGTACCCTGAGCCTTGTCACCATCAGTCTCACCTCGGCCCTGATGTACAAATATCAGATCAATATCACTAGACAGGTTCAGCTCATGAGCCCCTAGCTTACCCATCGCCATAATCGCCATATCATCGATCTGGCTGTTACCTTTGGCGTTAATAAACATGGGATGCCCATACTGCCTGGCTAGGTGCTGATAGGTATACTCCTTAGCAAATAAGATACAGCCATCAGCGAATTCAGACAGCTCATCAGTCAGTTGCTCAAGCGTAATTAATGCCAAGGCATCTTGCCAGATCCAACGCATCATTAGCAGCATACGCAGATGCCGTAGACCACTCATTACCTTGGACTCATCAGCCAGCTGGTAATTCTCATCTAAGGTATAATCTTGAATAAGATCATCAATTTGCTGGCGAGTTAAGGTATATTCTAATGGATAGCTGCGTAAAAATGTCTGGCACGAAACCGTTCGACTTTCCCAAATCTGATACGCAAACTCACTGGCAGTTTCCAGTACTTGTAGCTGGATGGGTGTAGGCTGGTAACCGGTACTATTGGGTGTGGCAGATAGCATAACGACAACAACTCCTGGCAGCATAGAAGGATAAGGCTACGTAAACTTAGCGGAAATTTTATCGTTTTTTCTTACGATATGACCATAGTGAACCTTGACTATAATGAGTACAGAATTACTTTTAACAGCGTTATCATCCTCTGATTTAGTCGGCTTTATGGTAGCATGAATAATGCAAACATAGACGGCGTGCCTTTCTTTTTGTAGCAATCTTCTTTTTGTAGCAATCTTCTGTCTAGGTGGCTATCAAGACCACCTCAAGCAAGACCACCTCAAGGCTCGAGACCCATGAACACTTTAGTCAAAAAGGTGCCTCTATAGAAGGATTTTTGGTCTTTGACTTCAAACACCAGTTTGACGATGCCAAAAAACAGCTTGGGGAGTGGTATAATACTAGCGACCTGCAATACTTGCGATACGATACCTATGACTATGCTTGCAACCGCTGCCCCTACTACACTGCTATTAATTACCGCTGACCCCAGTCATCCGCTTGCTCATTTAGCACTACGCTATGCTCGAGCATTGCTTCAACTCACAGTAACGGCTACTGCTGCTAGTAACGAGGGTGATGATGGTACTGACCAGCCTAACAGCTCTAATGTGCGTAGTAGCCCTATTGCACGTAGTAGCTTTGGTGTAAGTAATAGCCCTGCTACCAGTGATAATATAAAGCAGCCGCTAAACATCTTCTTTTATGCCGATGCCGCGTATACTGCCAATCGCTTACGCTGGCAATCGGCTGACCAGCTAAACTTAACACAGCAGTGGCAACGTCTGTCTGAGCAGTATCAGCTGCCGCTACCAAGCTGTGTCAGTACTGCGCTCACCCGCGGTATTAGCGATACTGACAATAGCGCTCGTCACCGGTTAGATGGCGAAAATCTAGCGACAGGATTTCATTTAGTAGGATTAAGTGAGCTGGCAATGATGATGCAGGGTGACTGCCGCCTGATACAGTTCTAATAACGCCTTATTGGGAATAAACCATGAAATTACTCATTCAGCTGCGCACACCGACCGAAGTGGCCAGTTATGAAGGCTGCGCGCTCGCTTTGACATTGGCGACCTTTGGTCATGAGGTGCAGCTGTATTTGGACGCGTCAGTGTTTGGCTTATTACTGCAGCCCAAATCCCGTTTACAGGGTATGATTCAGTCTCTCGAATTATATGACATGCCAGCCGCTTGGCTACCTAATGACGTGTTTAGCGGTTGGCTCACGGGTATGTTGCCAGCTGACTTGGCGACGCAATTGACATTGATACCTGCAATCATTAACTCACAAGACTTTGATCAGATTCTAAGCTTCTAGCTTCTAGCTTCTAGCTTCTGATCATTGTATATATCATAGCCACACCAATTGGACACCCTTATGGCCACCTTATACCAACTACACAGCGCCATGGATACCCTTAGACGCAGCACTAAAGAAATAGCGCTGACCTGGCGCGCTGGCGACAGTATTCTATTACTGGGTACGACGGTCGCTTTTATTGACTGGTTAGAGGCTTATTTGGATGAGAGTGAAATACGAGGTGTTGGCGGTATTTATGCGCTTGCCGATGATGTGGCACAGCTAGCAGCCAGTACGACCGCTGAGCTAAACCTCAATGCCAAATTGACCCGAATTTTGACTGATGAAGAGTGGGTTAAAATGACCCAAGATCCCCAGTTTGATAAAGTGGTAACCATTGCCTTATGACTATTTTTACCAAGCCTACTATTGCTAATAACGCGTCTATCAGCAGTGGCGACATTACGTTGGATCAAGACGGCCACTTATGTGATCATTCCATTTGGACGCCTACACTCGCCCAACAGCTTGCAGATACGTTGGATGTCAATTTGAGTGTTGAACATCTGCAGATCTTGCAGCAAGTACGCGCATTTTTTGATAAATTCAATCACGCGCCTGCTACTCGTCCACTGATCAAATGGCTACAACAGACCCTACCTGAGCACGAGATTAGTAATCAAAAGCTGCAACAATTATTCAATACCGGCTTGGTCGCCCGCCATGTTAATCGTCTTGCTGGACTGCCCAAACCGCCTAACTGTTTATAATGAGTAGCAGGTTATAACGCCTAGCGAGTCATAACGCTTGGCGCACCAGCCGGTATCATTTCGGATCATAGACCGTGAGAGTCTCGTAGCCTACACTGCGACCTTCATCGCCACCAAAGCCTTGCTGACGCCATACCTCATACAAACAAATCGCCACGCTATTGGATAAATTCAAGCTGCGCGAGTCAGGTAGCATGGGCAGTCTCAACCAATGAGCGGCGCCAATATCATCACGTATCACCTCTAACAAACCTGCGGTCTCAGAGCCAAATACCAGTGCGACATTGGGCGCTGTATTTAATGCGCCATTAGCGTCAGTATTTGATGATTGCTCCGGACTGTCTTCCAAGCTATCTTTTAAACTGTCTTTTAAACTGTCTTTTAAATTGTCTTTTGAATTGGCATTTGGCCGAGCAGTAAAATCATAATCATAAAACGGCTTGCTAAGCTTGGTGGTCAATGCCGTGATGATCTGGCAGTCTGCCGCTATTAATGCCTGTTTCGCTACCATCCAGTCATCATGCACTTTTAAATGTGCGTATTCATGGTAATCAAGGCCTGCACGGCGCAGCTTCTTATCGTCCAGTTCAAACCCTAAAGGTCTGACTAAATGTAGCTGCGCACCACTATTAGCACACAAACGAATAATATTGCCGGTGTTACTGGGCATTTTTGGGGCTACCAGCACAATGTGTATGGTCATAACAATTCCGTAAGTTGTTCAATCAATAACTGAGTAAGGGTCTGGTCTGTCTTTATAACTATGTTCTGCTTATAACTCAGTACCCTAAGAGTACAAATAACCTTAATTAGATGACAGCTATGTAGAGCAGTTTGTAGTTGAGCGTAATGAGAAGTTACAGTTTAGTTTCAATAATTACATTTTGATACTGTGCATAGTTTTTAACTTTTATTATGATAGCTATGTTGGATTGCAGTGCAATGCTAAGGATCAGGAAGACATTTTTTATCATGTCTGACATGACTTAATAACAGTGTCACTTTATTCTAAAATTAGTTTATGGCGTTTTAGCCAAAAGCTCAACGTTATTTACTTTATTGTTATAAATTCACCCATCTTGAGGAAAGTATTATGAAAAAATTAATTATCGCATCTTTAGCTGCTATGTTTGTACTGACTGGTTGCAACACTTTTAAAGGTCTAGGCCAAGACGTATCAAGTGCTGGTAGCGCTGTAACGGGTAGTGCTCAAGAAGTACAAAACAAAATCTAGGTTTTAATACTCAGATTTAATGTTTAAAAGGCTTACCTTATTGGTAAGCCTTTTTTTTATGCTGTTTTTGATGCTCACTTATAGAAGGGATATAGCCAGTTAGAAATAAAATAGATACATTTGTGTCAGGGTGCTACTGGTATCTTAGGATACAAAGTTATGGTCGTTCATAACGAACTAGGCTACAAAAACTCTCGCAATATCTGATTGAGATAACGCTGACCTAGTGCGGTAGGTTGTAGCTTATCCTTACTGTCTATTAGTAAGCCTTGGCTTACTAGCTTGTCTACTTGGCTAGCAATATCACTATAGCTTAAATTGGTTCGAGCTTCGAATAAGGCCCAGGTTACGCCGTCATGCAGACGCAAGGCATTTAACATAAACTCGCTGACCAACTCATCACTGGCAATCGCCTGCCAACCAATCATTTTTGGTGCCTTTTGGCCCACTTCACTTTGCTGTTTTGAATCTTGACCAGCCCTATTATCTGGATCGACTGCCTCATCTTTGTGGGCCACATAGTCCTTAGGCAATCGTGATTTACTGAAACGGTAAATACCGGCTTGTTTTAAGTAGGGGTTATTTTTAAAGCTAATAGCTGTTAAATCCGTATCTAGTGAACCTGTATTGAGCAAACTATTATCTTTTGAACTATTATCTTTTGAACTATTATCTTTTGAACTATCATCTTTTGAACTATCATCTTTTGAACTATCATCTGGTAAATCAACAGGCTCATTAATACTGACTTTGCCATGCGCACCTGCACCAATCGCTAGATAATCGCCAAACTGCCAGTAATTCACATTATGACGACAGGGGGCATCTAACCTGCCAGCCCATGCTGACACTTCATAATTGTTATAACCCAAACTCTGCAATAACGCCTGCCCTGCTTGCTCAATATCAGCCAAGCTGTCCTCGTCTGGCAAGATAGGCTGACTACGATAAAACACCGTATTGGGCTCAATAGTCAGCTGATACCATGAGATATGGGTCGCACCGGTATCATGTGCCATTTGAATGTCATGTAGCGCTTCAACCAGCGTTTGTTGTGGCAATCCGTGCATTAAATCTACATTTACTCGCGCAAACCCAGCTTCGCGCGCCGCTTTAATCGCAGACACTGCTTGCTCAGGGTCATGAATACGCCCAAGCGTTTGCAACTTATCAGCGGCGAAGCTTTGCACCCCAATAGACAAACGATTGATACCCACTTCTAAATACTCAGAAAATGGCGCATGCTCTAAAGTACCTGGATTGGCCTCCATCGTGACTTCAATGTCATCGGCAAAATTAAAACACGCCCGTAATCCGGAAAATAAGCGCTGATACTGGGCTATAGGTAACAATGATGGCGTACCACCACCGATAAATATGGAACTAATCTCTCGCCCTTGGGTCAATGGCCGCTGCATACGCGCGTCTAGTAATAGCGCATCCACGTATCCATCATACATGGACGTCGAGACATCCGTACCCAATTCATGCGAGTTAAAATCGCAGTAAGGGCACTTTTTCACACACCACGGAATGTGAATGTATAGCGCAAGCGGAATGCTCATCGCATCGATATTAGAGCGGTTAATGACCCCATTAGAGCGGTTAATGACCCCATTAGAGCTATTAATGACATCGTTAGAGCTGTTAATGACCTCACGGCTATTAGAATCACGGGTATTCACAGAATTATCAGACTCAGGTATTGGCATAGCGTAAACTTATCGGTAAAAGAATGCGGCAAACCGCAAAATTATTGCTAGGATAACGGCTAGCTGCTATAAAGAAAAGCACTGATATCACTAACATCATCAAAGACTGTATTTCTTGAACCCATTGTTACTAATAACAAAACCAGTAACAAACGCTGATGTTAACTACCCAGCCATAAAGGCAAAATAACTCACGGTCAGTCGCTCAGTAACTATTTTTATGAGTAACTATTTTTATGAATGATTATCTTTATGAATGATTGTCTTTATGAATGATTATCTCAATGAATGATTATCTCAATGAATAGCTGTCTTTATTAATAACTGAACAATTTTACATAATAATCGCTGACCAGCACCTCACAACAAATAATAGGAAAACAAAAATGGCATATTGGCTGATGAAGTCTAACCCTCGTTTTTTTGGAATAAAGGACCTACAACGCATGCAGACGGAAATGTGGGATGGGGTGCGTAACTACCGTGCCCGTAACTTTATGCGCGATGACATGCAAGTGGGCGATCAGGTATTCTTTTATCATTCCAGTGCCAAACCATCTGGGGTCGCAGGCATTATGACCATTAGCAAGGCCGGTTATGCCGACCCCACTCAGTTTCACCCTGAGCATCGACATTTTGACCCTATAGCGACTGAAGAACAACCACGCTGGTATATGGTGGACGTCACCTTTGAGCAGGCATTTAGCGATATACTACCACTATCAGAACTCAAGTTTTTGCCGGCGCTTGAGGATTCATTATTGCTTAGAAAAGGCTGTCAGCAATTAACGGTTATTCCACTGGAGCCCAAGCACTGGCGAACTATTATAGATATGGCAGAGACGCTAGAGTTATTATAGTTAAGAAGCCAATTTAACAAAGAGACCGTGCGACTGGTATGAGTCTATGACAGATATTAGAGTGTATTGAACATTCGGCCGTTGACATCATAGCAAGGCTTGTTTACCATCTTGTCCACTATTAACTCGTCCATTCATTCCTTGAATTGACGGGTTATTTTTGTTTTAGTATCTGTACTCTAAAACCTTAGATATTCCGCTGTTTCAATAACTGACTGCTTCCCATCAAAAGATATGGGCCTAATTAACCGCATGTTTGGGTTAATTGAGTCTTATTGGAGTATGATTGCCGGCACTGTTCCTATCTTACTATTTCTATCTTACTATTTCTATCTTACTATTTCTATCTTACTGTCTCGCTATTGATTCGTTGATGGCCGTATTTGTCCATCAGCAATAACCACCGTGAATAATTGACAAGTTGCTAACTATGGTTTTTCCCTTATCCTTTAAAGATTTTAAAAGCTACAGCCTACGACTGGGTGTGCTAGCGCTGCCTATCTTAGTCACGCAGTTTTGCCAGGCCGCACTTGGGGTCGTTGATGCCATTATGGCCGGCCAAGTCTCAGCGCTTGATTTAGCGGCTGTGGCCGTTGGTTCTGGTATTTGGCTACCGCTATTTTTATTAGCGACGGGAATTTTGATTGCCACCACCCCTCTTATTGGAGAGGCAATAGGTCAAAATAAACACGACCAGGTGCCACACATCACTCAGCAGTCGCTATGGACCGCAGCAGTCATTGGTATTATTGGCTTTGTTATTGTCAACCTAGCGCCCAACATACTTGGTGTGATGGGTGTTCCTGAGAATATTCAGCCTATAGCGACTCAATATTTGTATGGCGTATCTTTTGGCTTCCCAGCTTTGGCAGTATATGCCGTACTACGCAGTTACTGCGAGGCACTTGGTCGTCCTGAGCCTGTGACTATTATCAGTATCATTGGATTGTTAGCCGATATCCCGCTTAATTATATTTTTATCCATGGTCTGTACGGTATGCCTGAAATGGGCGGTGCAGGTTGCGGAGTAGCAACCGCTATAGTGCTATGGATAAACGTGTTGCTGTTGGCCGCTTATACCGCCTTTACTAAGCGTCAGCAATTTGCCAGTACTCGCTTCTTCTACGGCTTCACCAGGCCCAATCGCGCACAAATCACCAAGCTACTCAAGCTGGGAATACCGATTGGTATTTCTATCTTCTTTGAGGCCAGCCTATTCAGCTTAGGAGCATTGGTGATCAGTCCGTTAGGAGAATTGGCAACCGCGTCGCATCAAGTGGCGCTGGCTGTGACCTCGCAGCTGTTTATGATACCAATCTCAGTAGCCATGGCGCTGACCATTATGGTCTCCAACCGTTTTGGCGAAAAGAACCTTCTTGCCGTGCGCCAGGTGCAAGCAACGGGGCTTATTTGGACCGTACTTATTGCTATCGTTTGTATGCTAGGAATCTGGATGTTCAGGCCGCAACTGGCAGCCGCTTTTACTGATAACTTAGAAGTACGCGCACAAGCCATGCATCTATTAATCTTTGCGCTCGCTTATCAGTTATTTGATGGCTGGCAGGTCAATATCGCTGGTATCCTACGCGGTATGCAGGACACTACTATACCGATGTGGGTGACGCTATTTTGTTATTGGATAGTCGCCTTGCCGCTTGGTATTTATCTAGTACGCTTTACGGACACGGGCGCACAAGGGTTTTGGATGGCGCTAATCACCGGGCTATTTTTGTCTTCTATCTTACTGACTCTGCGTCTGCGTTACCAACTAAGACGCTTAAGAGTAATGTGGGCTTAGCTTAATTAATCATATGCTAGTATCAGTGGTTACCCATAAATGTGCTGCTGATGCTCGTGATATGAATACTTTCCTTGAGGTTTTTTAACGCCATTTTCTTATTATCAAGGCCTCTGGTAGTTTCTGATAACCTTTACTGGCACTAGTTAGCCGCATAGACTATGATAAATGACCGCGCGTTTCTTACTAATAGGTATACTGGCGTCAAAATATGTAAATTTTTCCAGTTAACAACTGTACATCGATTGCTCATTGCCTTGAATATAGGTATGATTAGTAACCCATTAAACAATATTTTGTTACATTATTTATTTCTTAAATTTTGTTCTTTCTTAAAATTTGGCACAAGGTCTCATTAAAATTATGGATATTGAAAAGATACGCACCCTAATCGCCCTCATGGAAGAAAACGAACTGGTCAATCTAGAAATCAGTTCAGACGATGAGCATATTAGTCTTACTCGTCATTACGATGCCCCTGCTCCCACGATGATGGCTGCCCCTACTGCTGTTGGTGCGCCTGTCGCTGCCGCAGCTAAATCAACCGTAAAACCTGGTAGCGTTGAGACCTCACCAATGGTTGGTGTGTTTTATTCCGCTCCTAGCCCTAATGATCCCCCGTTTGTCAAAGTTGGACAAAAAGTACAAGCGGGTGATACCGTAGGTATTATCGAAGCGATGAAAATCATGAACCCCCTTGAAGCCACCCAAAGTGGTATCGTTGACGAAATCTTAGTGGAAAACTCTGATGTCGTACAGTTTGGTCAGCCCGTCATACGCTATAAAGCCTAACGGTATCTGCCACACTTTACTTTGTTGTGATTGATTATAAATATTTAATCAATCAACGCCGCTTTGACAAGGATGACCCCATGATAAAAAAACTGCTCATCGCCAATCGAGGTGAGATTGCCTTACGTATCGTACGCGCCTGCAAAGCGCTTGGTATCGAGACCGTTGGCGTCTATTCGACCGCTGATGAAAATCTGATGCACCTGCGCTTCGTTGACGAAGCTGTCTGTATTGGCAAGCCTAATGCCAACCAAAGCTATTTAAATATTAGTACCATCTTAACCGCGGCTGAAATTACTGGTGCTGATGCCATTCACCCTGGTTATGGCTTTTTAGCTGAAAATGCGGAGTTCGCTGAGCGGGTCGAAGAAGCAGGATTAACTTTCGTCGGTCCGAACGCTGATCATATTCGTTTGATGGGTAATAAAGTCTCCGCTATTAATGCCATGAAAAAAGCGGGTGTGCCCACCGTACCGGGTTCCGTTGGTGCGGTAAACCTACATAACGCCGAAGAACAAGCGCGCAACATCGGCTTTCCGCTGATAATTAAAGCCGCATCGGGCGGCGGCGGACGCGGTATGCGTGTGGTCGAGCGTTTTGATGAAGTTATCGGACAAGTCCAAGCGGCAAAACAAGAAGCCGAGCTGTGGTTTGGTGACGACACCGTCTACATGGAACGCTATTTACAGAACCCACGTCACGTCGAAGTTCAAGTGCTGGGCGATGGTAACGGTAACGCCATTCATTTATATGATCGTGACTGCTCACTACAACGCCGCCATCAAAAGGTATTAGAAGAAGCGCCAGCACCTGACATCCCTGATGATGTGCGTCAGCCAATTTTGGATGCTTGTGTCAAAGCTTGCGAGCTGGTCAAATATCGCGGTGCCGGTACCTTTGAATTTTTGTTTGAAAATAACGAATTTTTCTTTATTGAAATGAATACTCGGGTTCAGGTTGAACATCCAGTCACCGAAATGATTACTGGTATTGACGTGGTGGTTGAGCAATTAAAAATTGCTGCGGGCTACGGTCTGTCCTATCGCCAAAGCGAGATTGAAGTTCAAGGTCACGCTATCGAATGTCGTATCAATGCAGAAGATGCCACTACCTTTATGCCGTCTCCTGGTACCGTGACCCAACTGTTTGCACCAAGTGGTGCCGGGGTTCGCTTTGACTCGCACCTTTACCCTGGTTATGAGATTCCCAGTTATTATGATTCATTAATTGGCAAGCTTATCTGTCACGGACAGACACGCCAACAAGCGATTGCCAAGACCATACATGCACTGGATGAGCTAATCATTGAAGGTATAAAAACCAACATCCCATTGCATCGTGATGTGATTTTAGCCGATGAGAATTTCGTTAATGAAGCACAAAATATTCATTACCTTGAAAAAGAGTTGCTGACTGCTAATAAAGAAAAAGCGGCATCATAATCTGTATATTGTTATGATGCTCGGTGATTATCGACATCTATATCAAAAAAACCGCTATCAGCAACGATAGCGGTTTTTTAATGAGATTGGATAAGACAACCTTTGGTAGGCTAAGGCAAGACTCTTTTGAAGTTCATATAGCACTCTTTACCATCAGGATCCGCACACCATTGCATTTTATTACCATCATGATTTAAAAAGGCAAGTAGGGCTTCATCAGTTTGATCAACCTGATTACCCGAACAGTCCTTTTCGTTATTGTCATAAATAGTTTTGATGGCGATAATTGGCAGCCCTTCTTCACGGTGCGTGACTAGATAACGGCCATAGGTCCATTCTTTGCCACTGACTGCCCACATTTCATTGTCTGCACCGAAGTTATATACTTCACGGCACTCGGTCGACTTCGACGCTGACCCACTTGTAGTATTAGGCGCAATACTAATAATTCGCCTTTCATCTTGATCTAATAATCCATCTGTTTGGCCTGTTGTCACCTTAGGCTCGTCAGTAGCGATTGCGGCATCAGCGGACTGGGCTATACGCTTGTTAATAGCAGTATTATTAATGTTACTGCCTAAGTCTATCTCCCATTGTCCAGCGATGGCGGGGCTAATGTGTGTCGTAATCGTCGACTTCTGAACTGCTTCGCCATTTACTGGCAGCGACGCTAAAATAGAGGCTAATGTAAATGAGGCAAATGAGACGGGTTCCATGGTCAACCTTTTTTCACTATTGATGGGTAATATGACCCTCAGCGTAAATCTTAGACCCTAAAAACACAAGTAACATTATGCTATTAGTGTCTAAACATAAATTAACAGGTCACCTACTGACGTTCAAATTATACTTTAATAAACTTATCATTGAAAAATATTTAGCGGTTAAAGAGAGTGATAATCCTCTGGCAAAAAATAACGCCATGACCTTAACTTGCGTGCCGCAAGGAGACCTGGCGTTATAATTATTGACGCGGCTAAGCAAACCTCAACAGCCAGCTGAGTGTTTGATTAACGGGCTTAATAAGACAGTTATTAGCCGTTATGCAGCAGTGGAACTTGGTGCTTGAGCAAAGGCTGATAGCGCTCCTTTTAACATCGCTGAAACCGTACTGCTACAGGTACCAATACCTGAGTAGACCTCACCATCGACATTCAGTTGAATATAAGCAGCGGCGTTAGCATTAGTCTTGTTATCGCTATTGGTATCATCATCAATACCATCACCATTAACATTACTATGCTGTGGATTGATTGCGTGCTCAGCATAATTGATGACATGTAGCGACTTGCCAGTATGTTGCGCTAAGCCATTGATAAATGATGACAATGGACCGTTTCCGGTGCCATCAAGAGTAATGGTCTCACCATTCATTTGTACTTGACCGTTAAAATAAACCTCGCCACCTTTGTTATTGACGCTGTAATCTAATAGCTCAAAGCTGCCTTGCTGTAGATAGGTGGTTTCGAAGGTCTGCAATATTTCATCGTTTTGTAATTCACGCGCAGCAGTTTCGGCTTGATGCTGGACCACCCGGCTAAAGTCAATTTGCATCCAACGCGGTAAATTAAAGCCATAGTTGCGCTGCAGGATATAAGCGACCCCGCCTTTTCCTGACTGGCTATTGATCCGTACCACATCTTGGTAGCTGCGACCAATATGCGCCGGATCAATGGGCAAATAAGCCACGTCCCAAACGTTTTCGGTCTGCTCGACATGATTCTCATTATAATCGAGGCATTTTTTGATGGCATCTTGATGCGAGCCACTAAAGGCGGTAAATACCAGCTCACCGACATAAGGATGACGCGGATGTACCGGTAAGTTATTACACTCGCTGACCACCTGCACAATCTCACTCATATTACTGAAATCAAGTTCAGGATCGATACCTTGGCTGAATAAATTCATAGCCATGACCATGATATCCATATTACCAGTGCGCTCACCATTACCAAGTAATGTGCCTTCGATACGATCGGCGCCAGCAAGCACACCAAGCTCAGCGGCGGCGACAGCACAGCCACGATCGTTGTGAGTATGCAAGCTAATCGTCACATGCTCACGCTTGGCAAGGTTACGGCAAAAATATTCGACCTGGTCAGCGAAGATATTAGGCATAGACGCTTCAACAGTGGCTGGCAAGTTGAGAATAACTTCTTGGCCATGCTGTGGCTGCCACACATCACAGACCGCATCGCAGACTTCTACTGCATATTCAGTTTCTGTTTGGCTAAAGCTCTCCGGAGAATACTGGAATACCCATTCTGTTTCAGGGTATTTGGCGGCATATTCAACCAATAAATGAGCACCGGTAACCGCAATTTCTTTAATCTCAGCTTTATCCTTGCCGTAGACCTTTTCACGCTGGATACGGCAAGTTGAGTTATAAACATGAACAATGGCACGTTTTGCGCCTTTTAAGGACTCAAAAGTACGGGCAATCAAATGCTCGCGGGCTTGAACCAGAACTTGTAAGGTAACGCCTTCTGGAACGTGATTTTCTTCAATTAATTTACGAGCAAAATCGAACTCAACTTGCGCCGCTGACGGGAAACCAATTTCAATTTCTTTAAAGCCCACGTCAACTAGGGTCTTAAAAAAGCGCATTTTTTGCTCGATAGTCATGGGATCAATTAGAGCTTGGTTGCCATCACGCAGATCCACACTGGCCCATATCGGCGACTTCTCAAGCGTTTTACTCGGCCAAGTACGGTCTGGTAACGATGGCGCAAAAGCAAATGCACGATATTTATTAAAATCAAAAGCAGCACTTTTTGGGGCTATTTTGGCAGTAGGTGTGGCATGGTCAGACATAATCAATCCTTAGAAGAGGTGATAGTTTATATTTCTGAATAGTTATATTGTTGGCCGGGTAGTTTATGAGCCCGCCAGCGTTTGTCGTGCAAGACAGTCAAAATTGATACTATTATAGTAGCAAAGTTCATGAAGTGAAAAACAGCTTTATTATAGCTATATAATTCATTTTTTAGTGATAAATTCTAATTTTATAGCTATAATCAACTTAATCCTCTAATTACTTAACACATTATGCCAAATAGTTATTCCGACAGCCTAGTGCCCCCGGATATCGATGACACCGATAAGCGTCTATTGCGCCTATTGCAGACCCAAGCGCGCATGAGCATTACCGAGCTTGCTGAACGGGTCAATCTTTCTGCTACTCCCTGTGCGCGGCGGATTAAGCGTTTGGAAGACACTGGGATTATCACTGGCTACCAGACTCAAACCGACGCGCAAAAATTAGGCTATCCTTTGGCAGTATTTATTGCCATCAGTATGGATCGCCATACCGCTGAGCGCTTTGAGCAATTTGAGCGTAAAGTACAAAGCTTCGATGAAGTCATTAGTTGTAGCATCGTCACTGGCCGTACTGAAGATTATTTGATTAAGGTACGGGTACGCGATATGGCCCACTATGAAGAGTTTTTATTACATCGTCTCAATCGTATTGAGGGTGTTGCTCAAGTGCATACTAGCTTTGAGCTGCGGGAAGTGTTTAGCCGCAGCGTGGTTTAATTGGGCTATTACTAAGCAGTGGCGCCATACCAATATATAAGAGGACAGGCAAAAATTTTATTTGAACGTTGATTGATGAATACTGATCCTCAATCCTATGCTGTACGTCTTACTTGCCGCCAAAATAGTGATAGTAAAACAACGCCAATAAGCAGACCCACACTGGCAACCAGTAATCCGGCATTAAAATTATCACTTTCTCCAGCTAACGCTACCGTCACTAGCGGTCCAATGAACTGCCCTAATGCATAAGCCAACGTTGCTAGCCCCATCAGTAAATTAGAATAGATTGGATTGATATTCTTAATAATAGTCAAGGTCATAGAAACCATACCGACGAAGGTTAGTCCTAAAATAGCAGCGTTAGCATATAAGCCCAGCGCCCCATCGAGCCATAAGGGCAAAAACATACCCAAGGCTTGTAGTAGTGTTAAGCCTATCAGGGTTTTAATCTCACCAATGCGCTTAGCAAGTACGCCCCAAATTGGGGATAGCATCGCAAAAATACCCACAACCAGCCAAATGAGCAGTCCAGCATAGGTCTGCGTGGTCAGGCGCTGCGCAGCCATTACCGGCAAAAAAGTCGCTGAGGTAATATAGCCAAATCCGGCAAGCACATAACTTGCTGACAGTAATAAGATGGCTTTGGTGTGACCAACGACCGCCTCGTACAACGATCTTTTGAAATTAATATAGGTCTGTTGCACGGAAAAGCGCTGATGTTGATGTTGATACTGCGACTCTAATTGCTCGGCGGCCTTACTGGGTTCAATGACTGGCCGTATAGCATAGAGTAACCATAAAAGCGGCAGACTACTTATGCCAGCAACCAGCCAAATAATATCAAAATGATAGCCTAACGTTAACAGCGACCAGGTCAATATGGCAGAAGCGCTAATACCCACTCCAATACCCGCGTAATGTAGGGTCGAGAGTACTGAACGACGCTTGATGCTAAAACGCTGGATAACCAATGAGGAACTCAAAATCATTGCCACCCCACTAGCGACCCCTGACAGCAGACGAATGACATACCAAGAGCCTAAAGACAGCTCGGGCACAACTAACAGCATAGTGGTGATAATACTCACACTGGTCCACACGATCAGCATTTGCCAGGTCAAGCGGTGGGGCACAAACATCGCAATAAGCGCACCAATAAAGTAACCAATATAATTGATCGAAGCAAGCCATCCGGCAATGGTGGTCGACAGCGTCAGTTGAGTCATAATATCGGGTAAGGTAGCGGTAAACAAAAAGCGCCCATAGCCCATCACCACCGCCAGACAGTACAGTCCTATCCCTGCAATGGCGGTTTCGTTGGTAATGGCGGGTATGATACGGCGGCGAGATTCAGTCATCATGACGGAGCCAATTTGTGTCGATTAGCACACAATCCTTTGTGTTAGAAAACTTTGGAAGAACCGCACTTAGCACTCTAAAGCAGCAGTTAACCTTGCTATCGATTACTATGAGATTTACGAAATTATTGTTGGCTAATTCTGTCCCAGCATAGCGACTCGCTTATCACTAAACATATCCATATCAGGGGCCAGCGTACGCATGAACCGATCAAAGTATAATAGTTGTTTGGTCAATAAGGCAAAATCACGTGGAAAATGGATGCCATGGCGTTTGCCCACGTCGACAATCTCAAGCATCATTTTATTGAGCTCATTCGCCTGTTCTTTAGTATTAAAAGGTACCCCACTGGTGAATGTAACGTCTTCCGCTACGATCGATCGCATCATACGCTGCAAATCGTTGGCCAGATCAACTGCGTTCACATCATGACGCCCGTGGGTCATTTCCATATCGATCATATGGTGCGCCATCGCCTGATAATCATTATCTTGCAGGGCTTGCATCATGCCGATACAAGCACGCCAGCTTTCCGCTTTTAATTTGCCCACGATACCAAAGTCTAAAAACCCAATCCGACCATCCGTTAACAGCATCAAATTGCCGGCGTGCAAATCAGCGTGAAAGCTATTGCACAGCATCAAGCTGGCAAACCAGGTATTTAGAGTATCAGCCATCACTTGTGCTGGGTCATCGCAATATTGACGCATGGCGGCCTCATCGACCATAGAAACCCCGCGCAATCGACTCATGGTCAATATGCGCTTAGTGGTCAGCTCATCATAGACTTCAGGTGCTATAACCCGCGTATTACCTGATACCGTCAAAAACTGCTGAAAATCACGAATATTTTTTGCCTCAGCGATAAAGTCTGTTTCTGCTAGCATACGTAACCGAATCTCATCGATAATCGGAGCGATACTGGCAAACTTCATGGACGGCATTAGCAGCTCTAACAGCTTAGTGACGGCGTGTAATACCCCCAGATCTGTCTGCATGATGATTTCGACACCGGGCTTTTGCACCTTGATGACCACTTCATCACCATTGTAGAGGCGCGCAGCATGCACTTGGGCAATAGAGGCAGATGCCAATGGTTTTTTGTCGATGTGAGCAAATTTATCGCTTAGGGTCTGACCATGTGTCGCCAACTCGTTCGTCAATACTCGCTCTATATAATCATATGATAAAGGGGTGGTTTGATCTAAACAGCCTTGAAACGCCTCAACATATTCACGCGGAAATAGCGATGGCGTACTAGCAATAAACTGGCCGATTTTGATATAAGTGGTACCCAGCTGCTCAAAGGTTTCTTTTAACAGCTTGGCATCAGGCTTTTCGCCTTTTGCCACTCTTAACGCAGACAACCCTGCGATACTGGCTGTTTGACAAACACGGTTAACGATATTGAAGGTATGCTTTAATAAATGAGGACGATGCGTTTTCATAAATGACAACTGTTATCAGTAAGCAAAATTAGTTAAGAACATATGAAATTAGTTAAGAACGTATACAGTGCAGTGGGTTAAATATAAAACGGGTATTAGTAACAGCCGTGAAGATCATACACTTGATACATGAGCTGAGTCTGCTACCGTAACCGATTGCTAATGAATTCATTATCAGATCTTAAACAGCACAGATCGGACACTGCTGATCTTGCCGATAGCCCATCAGCTTCTGCTGCATTTGGCTACCGTCCCATATTAGCAGTTTATTTGCTAGGGGATTTTTGGCTAATCCTAAATATTGCAAGGCGGCGTTGGCTTGCAAGCTGCCCATGATAGCAGTGGTACTGGCCAGCACCCCAGAATTAGCGCAAGTGAGCTCGTCAAACTCTGTATCAGTATGAGGTGCACCGAACACACAGTGGTAACAGCCTGTTTTTAACTGCGGCTCAAACAATGCCAGCTGACCTTGCATCGCAATCGCTGAAGCAGACAGTAGCGGAATCTGATAGCGCACACTGATACGATTAATAATATCGCGAGTCGCAAAATTATCAGTACAGTCTAGCAGCAAGTCCGGCTTACCTGACACCATATCTAATAGCTCATAAGCGTTGTCTTCACTAAGACGCGCCACGGTGCCACGAGCCTTGATAAGTGGATTAATCCGTTGCAGCATCTGTGCCGCCGTTAAGGCTTTTGGCTGACCGATGTCAGCGGGTAAGAACAGTGTTTGTCGTTGTAGGTTACTGGCCTCAATCACATCATCATCAATCAGGTGTACTTGCCCCAGACCGGCACGCACTAGGGTCTCAGAAGCTGGACAGCCAAGACCACCCGCGCCTATCATTACCACCCGCGCTGACTTTAGCCGTAACTGGGCATCAATATCCCAGCCGTCGAGCAATACTTGTCGGGCATAACGTAACAGCTCAGCGTCGGTTAATTGCGTCATATTAATTACCAAATTCATCGTTTAAAAAAAGTATTCATTTAAAAACTATTATTTAAGAGCTGGCCATTTAAAGCTTGACTATAGTCAATCCAATTTAAAAACGATACAGTGCTGCTGTTATGAATTTTTCGCAGCCTCTGTCACGCGCGCGAATAGCAAGCAAGAAAAATTTATACCAGTAGTACCCTGACACAAATGTATCTATTTTATTTTGAACCAGCTGTAGCAACTAAAATCTGCTTGGGGAAAAGGATCTAGACCCGCTATTTACGTTTAAATCATTCACCTTAGCCAAACCGATTAAACCGGCGAAAATTTCGCTAGAGCTGCCCAAAAGTCACTCGATCATTGCCACCAAAATCTTGCACTGTTTTTGCATGCTTAAAACCATTATCAATAAATAGCTGTCGGACGGCAGCGCCCTGGTCGAAGCCATGTTCAATAGCTAGTAACCCACCCGCTCGTAGGTACTGCGGGGCTTGCTCAACGATATGTTCAATATCAGCCAAACCATGATTGCGCGCACTCAAAGCACTGATTGGCTCTGCTAGCAAACCTACCAGGTGCTCATCAGCTTCATCGATATAAGGTGGATTGGAGACAATCACATCGAATAACTGCCTAGTATCGGTAGATAATTCGCTATACCAGCTGCTTTGGACAAATTCGATATTCGTGATCTTATTAACGACGGCGTTGTGCCGCGCTACTTCCAGTGCTGCCGCTGAAAAATCAACGGCGACCACCTGCCAGCTGCTTGTTACAACCTCAACTTTTGCATTGCTAGTGTTTGCCATAGCAGCCCTGCTTTGCGCTAGCTCATGAGCAAGACTAATGGCAATACAGCCTGAACCTGTGCCCAAATCGAGTAATCGCTTGTTGGCTACGCTGGTTACAACATCAGATTGCGGGTTCATAGAGTCAGATTGAGCCATGATCCAGTGTAATACTTGCTCAACCAAGATCTCAGTATCTGGTCTCGGTATCAAGGTATGTTCATTCACTTTAAAATCTAATGACCAAAACTCTTGCTGACCGGTCAAATACGCCAAAGGTACGCCCTGCTGCATCTCGGCCACACCAGCAGTGAATTGTTCAAACTCACTACCCGTCAGCTGGTAATTCTCTTCCATAATAAGAAATGCAGATGGCTTAGCTAGCACATAAAGCAACCAATCGGTTAGCCAAAACTGTGGAATACCAGCATCGTTAGCCGTGCTTTTAGACATACTTGCTACTTGCTGTTTGATTTGCTTTACTGTCATTTCTTGTGCTTTGGGCGCTGTCATAAACGACTCTTAGTAGTTATCCGCATCTTATTCATTGTAATTCGTGCTTTATTCCGGCGCACGCGGTGGTTCCTTGGTATTGGTCAGATTAGGATTGGCCTTGGTTAATTCAACCCCTTTATTGCCACCACTGTTATTGTTGTCGTCACCACCGTCACCGTAAATATTATCGTTATCACCAATAACGATATGCTTATCAACATAATAAATCAACGCTAGAATAGGAATACCAATTAAAAAGGTAAGCATAAAAAAGAATGGATAACTGGTGCTATCAACGATAGTACCCGAGTAACCACCCACTACTTTTGGTAGCAGGGTCATGAGTGATGAGAATATCGAATACTGGACAGCAGTAAAGCGAATGGAAGTTAAGGCAGACAAAAAAGCAATAAATACGGCACTGGCAAGACCGGCAGCAAGATTATCAAGAATCACGGCAAAATACATATAGGGTAGACTACCTGGATGGTAAGTCAGCAAAATAAATAGCAGGTTAGTCACGCAAGCTAGGATTGCTCCGACCATCATGGCGCGCATAATACGCATTTTTTGGGCTAATAAGCCACCTAAAAAGCCACCAGCGATGGCCATGACCACACCAACCAGTTTAACCGCATTGGCAATATCAACCTTAGTGAAATCCATATCTTGATAAAAGACGTTAGAGATGACCCCAGCGACAATATCAGAGATACGGTAGAGACCAATCAGTGCTAATAACAATAAGGCTTTTTTGCCGTAACGACGGAAAAAGTCAGCAATAGGCTCAATCCATGTGGTCTTAGCAAACTCCTGCTCTACAAGATTGGCTTTTACTAAACCATAACCGACAGCTAAAGCAGCTGCTAAGCTCAATACCATCCGCACCACTTCGATTAAAAAACCCGAAAACACACCTTCGGTCTCGGGTAGTACTAGTCCGGCATTAGCAAACACCAATACAAAACCTATGACTGAGATAGCAAATACCAGTACCAGACGAGTGTAGTCTGAGGTCTTACGCTCAACGTCTACTTGTTGCCTGATCGGCTCATGAATGACTAAAGTGGTAATCACCCCCACACCCATGACCCCTGCCATAATCCAATAGGTATTACGCCACGCTGCATAGCTATAAAAGCTTTCGGTAGAACCAAAATAATCAGCTAGATATAGCGCACCAGCACCCGCGACAATCATGCCCAAACGGTAGCCAGTGACATACATAGCAGATAACACTGCCTGTAGACTGGGCGGTGCCAATTCAATACGGTAAGCATCAATAACGATATCTTGAGTGGCAGATGAGAATCCGAGCAGTACCGCACCAACGGCCATCAGCACCAAGCTGCCTTCATTAGCCGGGTTAACACTGGCCATGATACAAATCGCGGCAATAATCATCAGCTGCGCTACTAGTATCCAGCTACGCCGACGACCAAGTAACTTGGTTAATATGGGCAATGGCACCGCATCAATAAGTGGTGCCCAGATAAACTTAAAGGCATAACCAAGCGCCGCCCAGCTGAACATTGTTACCACACTACGGTCAATACCTGCTTCGCGCAGCCATAACGATAGGCTCGAAAAAATCAGTAAAATAGGAATACCCGCGACAAAACCTAAAAACAGCATGATAATCGAACGCCGATCAAGATACGCTTGCAAGGACTCGCTAAATGACTTTTTGGCGACCTTAGGGTTGGGGGTTACCGGTTGGACAGCAGACATAACGACTCACCAAAAACTGAAGATAAAAAATACGACAGTGCGCTATTCTTTATCCAAAATTATACCGACTCGTCTCATGACATCAATACCATTGGGATAAAAAACTGCCTAGCTCTGCACAAAGAAAACAACACTGATCGCAAAATTTAATTATGGTACTTCAGAACGCGTAGCTTGACTAGACATTCTGTCGATATTTTTGCACTAACTGTCACATCAAGCGCACTATAGCGCCATTTTTGCCTCAAAGACGTAACACAAGGTATCACCAGCTTACGTAACTGTTAAGCCTTATCTATTTTTATTTCCCCCTGTATAATAAAAGCTTTTATTACGTGCTACTGGCATCGATAACTGTTAGTGTCAATGGCTATAAAATTTAGTTCATAGATATCAAAAATCGATATTATAGAAGATCTTATAGGTTACATTTAAAATATTATTTTTTAAAACAATAATCTTATAACAAAAGTATAGCAATATTAATGAGCTGCACTTATTATTTATAACGTTGGCCATCATAAAAAAACAAGCTGTCGTTTATACAATGATGAGTTATTTAAATCATATCCTTTTTATTTATTGGTTTTATAAATTATAGATAACCCTCTATGCTAGACAAATAAACAGTAGCGCCGACCGATGCTATTGACAGTTTTACTATCACCACCTAGGAGTTACAAGATGTCAGACTCGACTACTAATAATACAGCCTCGGATAATGAGCGCTGCCCTGTCAACCATGACAGCAATAACGAAAATACTAATGCTAGTAGTACTGCCTACGACCAAGGCGATGGCCCAACCATTCATAGTGAAAACGTCGATCAGTCGCAAGCTGCTCAGCGTCCTAGTATGAGCGGCTGTCCGGTCATGAATCAGTCACATACCAACACCTCATCAGCAGCAACTGATTGGTGGCCTAACGCCTTAAATCTAGATATTTTGCATCAGCAAGATCACAAGACCAATCCCATGGATCCTGATTTTGACTATGCTGCTGCCTTTAAGCAATTAAACTTAGAAGCCGTTAAGCAAGATTTAAAAGACCTGATGACCGATTCGCAAGAATGGTGGCCAGCGGATTGGGGCCATTACGGCGGTCTGATGATTCGCATGGCATGGCATTCTGCTGGTACCTATCGTGGCGCCGATGGACGCGGTGGCTCTAACACTGGTAATCAACGCTTTGCACCACTAAACAGTTGGCCAGATAACGTTAACTTGGACAAAGCGCGTCGTCTATTATGGCCAATGAAGAAAAAGTACGGCAATAAATTGTCTTGGGCAGATTTAATGATTTTGGCCGGTAATATGGCCTATGAGTCAATGGGCTTTAAGACCTTAGGATTCGCTGGCGGTCGCGCTGATATCTGGCATCCAGAAAAAGACATTAATTGGGGCTCTGAGCGCGAATGGCTAGCGGCAACCAATAACCGTTACTATGATGACCAAGAACGTACCTCGCTTGAGAATCCTCTTGCTGCTGTACAAATGGGCTTAGTATATGTCAACCCTGAAGGTGTTGATGGCAACCCTGACCCCATAAAAACCGCACACGATATTCGTACGACCTTTGGCCGGATGTCTATGAATGATGAAGAAACCGTCGCTTTAACCGCAGGTGGACACACTGTCGGTAAGTCCCATGGTAACGGTGATGCAAGCTTATTAGGAAGTGAGCCTGAAGCAGCAGATGTCACTGAGCAAGGTTTCGGCTGGCGCAACCCTAATGGTACCGGCAATGCAGGCGATACGGTCTCAAGTGGTATTGAAGGCGCATGGACCACCAACCCTACGCGGTGGGATTATGAGTACTTTGAGATGCTACTTGGTCACAACTGGGAACTCACTAAGAGTCCAGCTGGTGCATGGCAATGGGAGCCTACCGACATCCGTGAGGAAGACAAGCCTTTAGATGCGCATGACCCAAGTATACGCCGTAATCCCATGATGACCGATGCCGATATGGCAATGATCAAAGATCCGGCTTATCGCGTGATTTCAGAAAACTTCCATAAAAACCCAGAATACTTTGATGAAGTGTTTGCCAAAGCTTGGTTTAAGCTTACCCATCGCGACTTGGGACCTAAAGCACGTTATTTAGGTGCTGATGTACCAGCAGAAACCTTTGTATGGCAAGACCCAGTTGTAGAAGGCAATACTGATTTAAGCACCGATGATATTGCAACGCTAAAAGCGCAAATCTTAGACAGCGGTCTGAGTCGTCGCGAGATGATTATTACGGCCTGGGACAGCGCAAGCACTTTCCGTTTCTCTGACTATCGCGGCGGTGCCAACGGTGCTCGTATTCGCTTAGCCCCGCAAAAAGACTGGGTTGGCAATGAGCCTGAGCAATTGCAACGTGTGCTTGAAGCCTTGACTCTTATTCAGGCTAAGTTTGCCAAGCCCGTTAGTATTGCTGATTTAATTGTACTGGCTGGTAACACTGCTATTGAGCAAGCTGCTGCTGCTGCCGGCGTCGAGGCCAACGTACCCTTCAATCCAGGCCGCGGTGATGCAACAGATGAAATGACCGATGCTGAATCGTTTGGCGATCTTGAGCCACGTCATGACGGCTATCGCAACTGGGTTAAAGACAGCTATACAGTATCACCTGAAGAGATGTTGCTTGATCGTACCCAATTGATGGGACTGAGCGCTCCTGAAATGGTGGTATTAGTCGGCGGTATGCGTGTTCTTGATACCAATCATAGCCACAGTCAAAATGGGGTCTTTACCGACCGCGCCGGCACGCTCAGTAATGATTTCTTTGTTAATTTAACCGATATGAATCTCACTTGGCACCCCATTAAGGAAGAGAATAGCGAAAACGCTGGTCGCAACCTATATGAAGTGCGCGAACGTGCGACTGGTAACGTTAAATGGCAGGCCACTCGTGTTGACTTGGTATTTGGCTCTAACTCTATATTGCGTTCTTATGCAGAGTTATATGCACAAGATGATAACTTGGAAAAATTCGTCCATGACTTCATCAAAGCATGGGACAAAGTAATGAATACTGATCGCTTCTAGCATCCGCCTTCTAGCTACTATTTAGCGCTACCAAAAGAGCCCCCTTAAAAGGGGGCTCTTTTTTATTGTCTATCACGAACTGAAATTTCATAATCTGTAATTTAATAGATATTAATTTAGCAGATATAGTCAATGAAAAGTAATATCGATACATAGCATACTACTGGCATAAGTTTTTCTTGCTTGCTGTGCCTACGCAGACAGGGGCTGCAAAAATATTGTACTGGCAGTACCGTCGCGTTTTTAAGGTATCTTAACTATACCTACCAGCTGATTTAATCGTTCGCTATCAGTGCGGTCTAGTGTTATTTATTACTTTGCCTTTATAACAAGATTATGAGAAACAATCTCATAAAAATTAGTGTTGTTTATCGGTGTTATTGATAGGTATCTTAAATTTCGTTACATCCTATTTAGCCATATAACAGTGTAGCCCATTATTCCAAAATAACATAAATAGATACCTATTAATTATATACAAGAATAATGAATTTGTTTTACACTGAGGCCTTGCTGCATTTTTGTAGGCTTTGTTGTGCTTACATCCAGACAGTGGCTATTTTATATTTACGAGGAATTAGGTTATGGCAATTGACGTAGTGGTCAACCAGCGGCATCTACAAATTCAGCTTAAGCAATTAGAAACCGTCTGGCATACCGTAGTTAATGGTTATAACTTAAGCCAAGCCGCAACGGTATTGCATACCAGCCAGTCGAGCTTGTCCAAGCATATTGCGGCCCTTGAGAACCAGCTCAAAACTGAAGTTTTTGTCCGCCAAGGCAAGCGATTGACCGGACTGACAACTATGGGCACGGCGCTCATGCCGCATATCGAGTCTATATTTGCCGAAATTCGTACCATCGAGAATTTAAGCCTTGATTTTAATAATCCAAACACTGGTACCTTGACCATTGCGACCACTCATACGCAGGCACGCTATGTGTTGCCTCAAGTGGTTAAAGAATTTAAAGAACGCTTCCCTAAAGTAAATCTGATTCTCCAACAAGCGGATCCTGAGACTATCGCGCAGATGGTGATTCGTGGCCAAGCAGATATCGGTATTGCCACCGAATCGTTACTTCATAATAACTATTTGCGTTGCCATCGCTATTACGACTGGACACACCGTGTCATCGTACCAAGTGATCATGAGCTTGCAAGTCAAGAGACTGTCGATCTACCGACGCTTGCCAGCTACCCACTAATCACTTATCACGGTGGCTTTACCGGACGCGGAACGATTGACAAGGCCTTTAGTGATGCCGGACTCGAGCCTGATATTGTTTTAGCAGCACTAGATGCTGACGTGATTAGCACCTATGTGGGCCTCGGATTAGGCGTTGGTATTATCGCAGAGATGGCCTTTGAGCCCAGCCATTATCAGAATCTAACGGCCATTCCAGTCGATCATTTTGGCCGCTTTACCAGTTGGATGGCGGTACGTGACGATGCAGAAATCCGTCAATATGGTCGTGCTTTTATAGAGCTATGCCAGCAGCAGTTTAGTTAGTAGCTGTTTAGGTAGTAGCTGTTTAGGTAGTAGCTGTTTAGTTAGTAGCTATTTAGGAAATAATAACCGCTTTTAATTTATAACCCCTACCTCTATTAAAAGATGACCCAGATGAACGGTACCGCTATTGAATGGATAGCGGTGCCTTTTTTTGGTCCTTGCCTCACCTATAGTTAATGAAAAGTAATATCGATACATAACCTACTGCTGGCATAAGTTTTTCTTGCTTGCTGTGCCTACGCAGACAGAGGCTGCAAAAAGCTTATACCAGCAGTAACGTAGCGTTTTTAAGGTATTTTAACTATACTTTTACTTACGCTGTATTTTTTACTTTATCGTATTATTAAAAGCTGCCTCATTAAAGCGGTATTATTAAGAATTGTTATTAACTAGAGTATTAACCTTTATATCCATAATAACCGCCCCATCATATAGACTGTCAAGCCATTAGTACTCGCATAGCTACTCGCATAACTACTGAAGATCATTCAAGTTATTGTGACGCGAATGACGGTGGCTTTTTTTTCGATATAATATGATACAAACATAATAATGCCATCGTTGATATGGCAGAAAACCAGGTGACTTATGAGTAATACGATTCCTTTATCCTTCTTAGACTTAGCGCCCGTCCCTACCGGTAAAACCATCGCTGATGGTATTGCTCAAACCGTTGAGATGGCGCAGCAAGCAGAACAAATCGGCTTAAATCGTTATTGGCTGGCTGAGCACCACAACATGCCTGGTATTGCTAGCGCAGCAACCTCAGTATTGTTATCACATATCGGCAGCCAAACTGACCATATCCGTATTGGCTCAGGTGGCATCATGTTACCGAACCATGCGCCATTGGTAGTCGCTGAACAGTTCGGCACCCTACAAGCCTTATATGGCGACCGTATTGACTTGGGACTCGGACGCGCACCAGGATCTGATGGCGCGACCTTTCAAGCCTTACGCCGCCAAATGCAAGATGCTGAACGCTTCCCACAAGATGTGCAAGAACTGATGTATTTACTAGGTGACGAGACCAGTAATAGCCCAGTACAAGCGTTCCCAGGTGCACAATCAAATGTCCCTATTTGGATTTTAGGGTCTTCACTATTTGGTGCTACGTTGGCTGCACATCTAGGCCTACCTTATGTGTTTGCGTCCCATTTTGCCCCGCAAATGCTTAGTAAGGCGATCACGGCTTATCGTGAGCAGTTCCAGCCCTCCGCTTATCTCGATAAACCTTATGTGATGGTAGCAGCAAACTTATTGCTAGCAGATGATGACGCAACCGCAAACTACCACTTTAGTTCAGCTCAGCAAGGCTTTGTGAACCTGTTCCGTAATACGAGTGGCAAAATGCCAAAACCTATAGAAAACATGGATAGTATGTGGAGTCCTGCAGAAAAAATGGGCGTTGATAAAGCCTTATCAGTATCCTTCATTGGGTCAGTTGAAACCGTCAAGCCGAAGCTTGCTGATTTTATTGCTCAATACGAGCCTGATGAGCTGATTGTAACAGCAAACATTTATGACCAAGCAGCGCGTTTGCATTCGCTATCACTAGCGCCTCAATTAAATCTGTTTTCTTTACAATCCCATACGGTCCCTGCATAATAGCTTATCAACCTCTATGAGATAACTAATATGCATCCCTCGGCTCTCATTGGTTCCACAATATTTTTATATATTCTGGCCTTTATTGCACTTATGGCCCTTGGTGCCTATCTGACCTATCGTAGCACCAGTAAGCGTCATAAACTTCGAGATGAAGACCATAATCAACGCTAACTGTTCACTATTAAATTAACTTTAAAAGCCTTCCTATCACACTAAGATGGGGAGGCTTTTTTTGTGCTTATTTTTAGTTCTAATAATAGGGTTTTATTATTCCCTTATTGATCAAAACGGACAGCCAAGGTTTTAATAAAGAGCAATACCAAGGTTTTTTTGCTGAGCAAGTTCTGTAATATGTACAGCTACTGCCGCATCAAAGCTGGCGGCGCCCACCGACTTAAATAAAGTGATGGTTTGCTCAGCTTTGGTAGCCTGCTCTTTTGATGATGGTGTTGTTTTCCCTGTCACCAGCGCTTGGAGATCGCCATTAAGCTCATCCCAAGTCCATGTACAATCAGTTGCGTTATGAGCTTGAATTAAATCCCCGGCTTCATGATGGCTACCGACTAGATCATCAACGACGATCATGTAACTGGCTGCAATAACATCGTTACTAATCTCTTTCATTAAGGCCTGATAAGCCCCAACCGCATTAATATGCACGTTAGGCTTAATCTGATCTACCGAAAACAAACCACTCTTAGCGCGCGTGGCCACATTAATAATGTCTGCATCTTTAATGGCATCTTCGAGCTGTTCGCAAACTATAAGTTCAACATTCCACTGCTGATAATCATGGGCAAATCTATTTTTAAAACTCTCAGCACCTTCATGGCTTCTATTCCAGAGATAAACAGTTTTAATCTCAGGCCGCACGGTAAGTACAGCGTTTAGCTGCTCATAAGCCATACCACCGCAACCGACCACTGCGACCCTTTGGCAGTCGTCGGGCGCCATGTATTTAGTCGCGATACCCGATAGCGCTGCTGTGCGCACCTGGGTAATATAGATCCCATCCATCACGGCTAATACTTCACCCGTGGCATTGTCCGATACGGTAATAATTGCAGTGGTAGTCGGTAGGTTACGACCGGGGTTGTCAGGACAAATAGTAACTAATTTGACTGCCGTATACTCTTGCTGACCATCGTAAATCGTCGCGGGCATCGATAAATGGGTGCCTGAGCTGTGCGTGCTACTGTTGCTAAAAAGCTCATCACTAAAAGTCTCAATCACCAGACGCTCAGGTGATTTAATCCAACTGGGATGCGCGGCTTGTCGACGTAGTAATGCTTCAATAGTATCGATAGCCGCTTGCATATTGAGATGTTCGGTGACCGTTTCTTGATTTAACCACTGCATAACCAGACTCCTTGTTTATTAGGATATTTATTAACTTATTATTGCTAACTTATATCAGCAGTATGCTGTGTATCGATATTACTTTTCATTGACTACATCATCCCCATTCCCCGTAATAGCGCCGCTCCAATCGCCATGCCAAACAAGCCAACCACAGTAGTAAATGCTAAAATATTAGCCGCCAATATATCATTACCACCCATTGCTTTGGCCATCACATAGCTTGCCGCCGCAGTTGGCGAGGCCACCATCAAAAATAGCACGCCCATATGAACACCAGTAAGACCAAAACCCAGTCCGACTGCAATGGCTAATAATGGCGCAATGACAATACGACCAATGCTGGCTTGCATCGACAAACCTGAAGGGCTCAACATGGATTTTAGATCAATACTAGCACCAGCACAAATCAATGCCAATGGTAGCGCAACAGCTGCTAATAAACCGCCAGTAGTATTAATAACCCCAGGAATTGGTGGCAATGGCAAGGCCTTATAGGCAAACGCTGCTAATAACGCGAGGATAAGCGGGTTGGTAAATAGCTTTTTGATAATCATGACACTACGGCTAGACCAGGTATCATCCACACTTTTAGACACTCGGCTGAGAGTGATAACTGCCAAGATATTAAACAATATAGTAACGACACCCATATATACAGCGCCGATACTCAAGCCTCGTTCCCCATAAGCGTTGGCAACGGTTGCCAAGCCAATGATCGCCATATTGCTGCGAAATATACCTTGTACAAACACGCCTTGATCAGCAGGTCGACTGATAAAACGTTTGGCATAAAGCTCTGAACCAATAAATAAAATGAACGTCACTACAATACCAGCAATGATTAATACTATTTGCTTGGCGTAATCCACATTACTGTCCACCACACTAAAAAACAGTAGGCACGGCAAGCAATAATTAAAAACAAAACTCGAAGCCTGATCGATAAAGGCTTGACTAGTCTCCCCGCGTCTTTGCATAAAAAAGCCCAACGCCATTAAGGCTAAGTTGGGCAAAACAATAGTTATCGCAAAAATAATAGCGTCGGTCATGGGTAGGCTCGAGTCAGAGAGAAGCCCAAGATAATGAGTAGATCATCACTGTAGGTCAGATTGGATTATAGAGAATGGATTATAGCGAGTACGCTATAATGTCAAGCTTAGGTTATTTGTGCTCTAGCTTTTACCCAAAGGCCATCGGTATTTTTTCGTAGACCTTCTCGACTGCCATCCGTGCGATAGCAAACTGGCGAGAGTCATCGTCATGCTATTTGCTAGCATTATTAAAAGCGGCTTGGATACGGATAGCTTGGAAGCGTTATTAAGCAGGATTGCGTAGGTTTCGGTCAGGTATCGCTTATAGTATCTGGCGAATCTAGTAGGTTTAATAAGTTATCATAGAGCATTGAGACATTCCTTGTCTGTGATTGTCCATTTAAATCATTAGTAACCGCTGATAGCCGCATTTTTACCTGCGGCTAATTTTCAAAGTGCGATAACTCGATGGCAGCCCTGCTTCAAATAATTACTAACAGATGTCATTGCCATTGATACCTTTACTGCATGCTCAAACTCAACATTATGATTCTAATGCCGCCTTAGCTTTTTTCTGTTTTTTGACCGTCATGGCTAATAGCTGGATAGCGGCTGGTGTCACCCCACTAATACGGCCGGCCTGTGCAAGCGTTGCAGGACGTACCTGTGCCATCTTTTCTACTATCTCATTTGACAGTCCAGAGACCACGCTATAATCAAAGTCCATCGGCAATGGCGTATTCTCTAGACGTTTCATCTGGTCAATGTCTTCTTGCTGACGATCTATATAGCCGGCATATTTGACTGATATTTCAATCTGCTCGCCTACTTGTGCAGCGACTTGTGAGTCAGTGATGGCGGCAATATCAGCAAAATGAATCTGTGGCCGTTTAAGTAGGTCATAAGCGGTAGATTCTTTCGACAATACCTCACCCGTTTGCTCAGTGACTTGCGCGCCTAAAGCATTAGCAGGCGTTGCCCATAGGTCTTTTAGGCGACTGGTCTCTTTATTAATGGCATCCATTTTTTCTTGATATGCTTGCCAGCGGACATCATCAACCAGGCCAAGCTTGCGTCCGGTTTCAGTGAGACGTTGATCGGCATTGTCTTCGCGTAGCAGCAGACGATATTCAGCGCGACTGGTAAACATTCGATACGGCTCAGTGGTGCCATGAGTGATTAGATCATCAACCAGCACGCCGAGGTACGCTTCATCACGGCGCGGAGTCCAGGTTTCAAATTCGCTATTATTAGTGGTTACTAAGGCAGCATTGGTACCCGCAAGTAGCCCCTGCACCCCAGCCTCCTCATAACCAGTCGTACCATTAATTTGACCGGCAAAATATAGGCGATCAATAGATTTGGTTTCTAGGGTTGGTTTTAAGTTTTGCGGATCGAAATAATCATATTCAATGGCGTAGCCTGGACGAGTAATATGCGCATTCTCAAGTCCTTTCATACTATGAATAAACTCTAGTTGCACATCGAACGGCAAACTGGTTGAGATGCCATTGGGATACAGCTCATGAGTAGTCAAACCTTCCGGCTCAATAAATATCTGATGGCTGTCTTTATCTGCAAAACGATGGATCTTATCCTCAATAGAGGGGCAATAACGCGGACCTACGCCTTCGATTTTGCCAGAGAACATCGGCGAACGATCTAAATTTTCGCGGATGATATCATGAGTGCGTGCATTAGTATGAGTGATGTAGCAATTCACTTGCTCAGGATGCATAGACACGTCACCCATGTAGCTCATTACCGGCAAAGGAGTGTCGCCAGGTTGAACGCTCATCACACTAAAGTCGACGCTGCGCGCATCAATACGGGCGGGAGTACCGGTTTTTAGACGGCCTACCGGAAGTTTAAGCTCGCGCAAACGATCAGCAAGTTTAATAGAGGGTTGATCCCCTGCCCGTCCACCTTTAGAGTTTTCAAGACCAATATGAATAACGCCGCCTAGGAAGGTTCCCGAGGTCAAAACCACTGTTTCAGTCTTAAAGACAATGCCTGTCGAAGTCACCACCGCCGTTGCGCGCCCGTTTTCGACTAAGATGTCATCAGCAGCTTGCTGAAAGATATCTAAGTTGGGTTGATTTTCGAGCGTGTGGCGAATAGCGGCTTTATATAGGACACGATCAGCCTGCGCTCGTGTCGCTCGCACCGCTGCGCCTTTACGACTGTTTAAGACCCGAAACTGAATACCCGCTTTATCAGTAGCCAACGCCATTGCACCGCCCAGTGCATCAATCTCACGTACCAGATGTGATTTACCAATACCACCAATCGCCGGATTACAGCTCATCTGGCCGAGAGTCTCAATATTATGGGTCAATAGCAAGGTCTGTGCGCCCATACGCGCGGCAGCTAAGGCCGCTTCCGTACCGGCATGACCACCACCGATCACCACCACGTCGTAATTTTTTGGGTATTGCATGTGTGCCTCACTTGACTCATAACGCGACTATTAACTACGAGGTATTCATTGCTAGCAATGACCTACTTCGTGACAAATAGACGTTAATCGTATTTTAAAAATGGATAGCGGCTGGAATAAGTCGCTAAAATTTGGATGGGTAATTATAACAATTTTTGCGAGCTATAAGAATTTTTGTACTAAAAATATTAAGATCTGGTTGCTAAGAACCTCTCTCTAGAAACCAACTGCTAAAAATCAGCCTTTGAAGTCTTTACCGTCATTTGTATTGTTACCAAGACTGAGCGGTACAATTGGATCTGCCTGACCGCTAGAGAGCATATGCTGACTGCCATAACCTTCAGGATTTATTTGTAGATAAGCATTCATCTGTCCAATCGCTTCACCATCATCACTGATCAAAATTTGCGCTTTAATCAGCTCAACAGGCGGTAACGGTAAATTTTTAAGAAGGGCTAAACGCTGCTGATTGTCCCCTTTATTCACCACCAACTCAATAAGTTGACGCGTATCAATCGGCAAGTCTGGGGTATTTTGTGCCAGTAATGCTAGATGATAAGCGCCAGCTGCATCTTGATCCGCGACAATACGTTGTTCAATAGCAATATAAGTACCTTCGGTTGCGCCACCAGCAACACTAAGCTGATGAACACATTTTAGGGCAGAATGCGGCTCGCTATCAGCGATCTTAATAATACGAGCAGATTCAAGTTTTAAATGCTCACGACGCTTTTCAATTGCTTGTTGCTCAAAGTTTTCTTGTTCAGGTGTTTGTGGCTTATTTGCTTGATTATTCATAAGTCTCTCTTATTCTTAAAGCGATATTTATAGGGTGTCTGTCATGTGCACTATATGGGGGTGAAAACTGTAAAGGCAACACGGTTTAAAGACAGTAAAAAGCCCAAGCAGTCATTATAGGATTGCTTGGGCTTACTGTCTTTTAGGCATAATAATTAGGCATAATAATTATTGATTTAGCGGTTAAATATGGCTAAATAAAATCATCATAATATTATGTCGTTGGAGACTAGGCGGCAGGGCTATTTGATTCAACCAATGGCTTTAGCTCACCTGATTGATACATTTGTAGAATGATATCTGAGCCGCCCATCAATTCGCCATCAATCCATAACTGTGGAAAGGTTGGCCAGTTAGCGATTGTTGGCAAGGTCGAGCGAATTTCCGGGTTTTCTAGAATGTTCACAAAAGCAAACGGGCGACCAATTTGGGTCAACACTTCGATAGAGCGCGCAGAAAATCCACACTGTGGAAACTGTGGCGTGCCTTTCATGTATAGAATAACTTTATTATCTTTGATTTGGTCACGGATCAGTTGTTCAACATCAGTTGCAGCATTATTTGGGGTTTGGTCAGTCATAAAGACTCCTATTTATGGAATAGCTTATTAAAGAGGGCTCGTTAGAAACAATAGTGTTCAAAAGAGGCAGATATATGTTGCTATTAGATGGGGCAATAGCTTTCCCATTACAAGCGTAACTGAGACAGTTGAGGTCGCATTTTTATTAATGCCTATTTATAACAATACCTAAATGTCAGATATTAAGGGTAAGGGGTCAATAATACCACGGCATTAGCCATGATACCCTCTTGCCGACCGGTGAAGCCCAACTTTTCGGTGGTAGTGGCTTTAATGCTGACATTACCAATCTCAGTTTGCAAATCGCTAGCGATATTGGCACGCATCGCTTGGCTGTGAGGTGCCAGTTTCGGGCGTTCACACATCACGGTAATATCAGCATTACCCAAGGTATAGCCTGCTGCCTGTACTTTGCCATAAACATAGCGCAATAATACTCTAGAATCAAGACCGGAGTTTACAGCATCAGTATCAGGGAAATGCTGACCAATATCGCCTAATGCTAAAGCACCAAGCAGCGCATCGGCGAGGGCATGAAGCACCACGTCGCCATCAGAGTGAGCGAGTAAGCTGTGACTGTGCTCAATGTGCACACCTGCCAGCACCACATATTGCTGCTGTTCGCCATTATTATGAAAGGCGTGAACGTCGATACCCTGACCAATTTTTATCATTATTATTCCAGAAGCGGTTAAAAAGCTGTTAAAAGCTGTTAAAAAGGAGAAGTAAAATTAATTTGAAATTTATAAAACAGTGGTTTCAGTATCTATTAATGAATAGTCTATCAACGCAAGTCTACCGATGACCATCTATCAATAATTATTACGGAAGTTTTTAACGAGGTCGAGCCCTGCACTTCGCCACCGGTTTCAATTAGCTGTTATAATATGATGCTTATTTTACCATAAGTTGTTGAGCACTTTTTATGTCAGCTATGTCAACCACCCAAGATAGATTAGCCACGCCAGTATCGCATTCTTTTAACGCCCAGCGCGCTTTAACCCTTGCCGATATCGATAATCCTGCTACCACGCGAGTAATTGTTGGTATGTCCGGTGGGGTCGATTCTTCGGTATCTGCCGTTCTGCTTCAGCAAGCAGGATTTATGGTAGAAGGGTTATTCATGAAAAACTGGGAAGAAGATGATGGCACTGAATATTGTACAGCGATGGACGACTTAGCAGACGCCCAATCAGTATGCGATAAAATTGGCATTAAACTACATACTGCTAACTTTGCCATGGAATATTGGGACCGAGTCTTTGAGCACTTTTTGGCCGAATATAAAGCCGGACGGACGCCCAACCCAGATATTTTATGTAATAAAGAAATTAAGTTTAAAGCCTTTTTAGATTATGCCTTAACGCTTGGTGCCGATTATATTGCCACGGGTCATTATACCCGTCGCAGTGTCAACTATACCAACGCTGATGGCAGCTGTGTCGCACAGTTATTGCGCGGCTTGGATAACAATAAAGACCAAAGCTACTTTTTACATGCGGTTGGTGGCGATAAACTTGCCAAAACGCTATTTCCTGTGGGCGAACTAGAAAAACCCGTCGTCCGTCAGATTGCCGAAGAGCATGACTTAATTACGGCCAACAAAAAAGACTCTACCGGTATTTGCTTTATTGGAGAGCGCCGCTTTAAAGACTTTTTACAGCAGTATTTACCTGCGCAAAAAGGCGATATCCTAACTGATGATAATAAAGTTATCGGTACCCATGACGGGCTAATGTACTATACCTTAGGCCAACGTGGTGGTATCGGTATTGGTGGCGTTAAAGACCGTCCAGAAGAGCCCTGGTTTGTATTGGCAAAGGACTTAGATAAAAATCGCTTAATAGTGGGTCAAGGTCATGAGCACCCAATGCTGCTAAGTACCGAACTGCACGCTTATAAGCTTGATTGGGTCGATATCTTGCCACCTACGGATATTTTTAGCCCTGATGGTTTACGCTGTATGGCTAAGGCGCGTTATCGTCAACCAGACCAAGCTTGCACCGTAACTGCTGCTAATGAAGACGGTAGTGAAGTACGGGTAGTATTTGATGAGCCCCAACGCGCAGTCACCCCAGGTCAGTCAGCGGTATTCTATATTGATGAGGTCTGCTTGGGCGGTGGTGTGATTGAGTCTATTGATGCGCCGTGTGGGTTTTAGGATAAACATAAAGGACAAGTATAAATGCTTGTGATTATAGTCGCTGATTGAGCTAAGAAAATCAACAGACGTCAACGTAAAAAATCTATTTTACCGACTCAATTTCAACTTATTAACTGTATTACAACCTGTAATTCAACTGAACTAAACGTGCCCAACTAACCTAAAGGATATCTATGCCCACCTCTTTATCTGCCTTGACCGCACTCTCTCCGATTGATGGCCGCTATGCGTCCAAAGCTGACAGCTTGCGCCCTTATCTGTCTGAATTTGGCTTAATTAAAGCTCGCGTCACCGTTGAAATTCGCTGGTTACAGTCATTGGCTGACAACAGTGCGATTAGTGAATTGACCGCGTTTGATACCGATACCAATGTCTTTTTAAATGCCATCGTTGATAATTTTAGCGAAGTGGACGCGCAGGCGATTAAAGATATCGAAGCCACGACCAATCATGACGTTAAAGCGGTTGAGTACTTCATCAAAGATAAATTTCGTGGTCAGGCAGCCCTTAACGACTCACTAGAATTTATTCATTTTGCTTGTACGAGTGAAGATATTAATAACTTATCATATGCCTTGATGTTGAAAGACAGTCGCGTAATCGTACTCGATAAAATGCAGCAAATGACTGATAGTATTATTGATTTGGCGTTGACTCACGCTGATCAGCCCATGCTGTCGCGCACGCACGGTCAAACGGCTAGTCCAACCACGCTGGGTAAAGAAATGGCTAACGTGGCTTATCGTCTCGCGCGTCAAATCAAGCAAGTTGGTCAGGTTGAGTTATTGGGTAAAATCAATGGTGCGGTCGGTAACTATAACGCTCATTACGCAGCCTACCCTGACGTTAATTGGCAGGCGCATGCTGAGCGTTTTATTGAGCAGAGCCTTGAGCTGACTTTTAACCCTTACACTACGCAGATTGAGCCGCATGATTATATCGCTGAACTGTTTGACGCGGTAAAACGTTTTAATACCATACTTCTCGATTTCAATCGTGATATTTGGCAGTATATTAGCCTAGGCTATTTTAAACAGCGTCTAAAAGATGGCGAAGTGGGTTCTTCTACTATGCCGCATAAGGTTAACCCCATTGACTTTGAAAACTCGGAAGGTAACCTTGGCGTAGCGAATGCTATGCTGGCGCATTTGGGTGAAAAGCTCCCGATTTCACGCATGCAGCGCGATTTATCAGACTCGACCGTATTACGTAATATTGGGGTTGGTCTGGCACAAAGCATGATTGCCTATGATGCCTGTTTAAAAGGGGTTGGTAAACTTGAATTAAATGCGCAGCGCCTAAATAGCGATCTTGATCAAGCTCAAGAAGTACTGGCCGAGCCGATTCAAACCGTTATGCGCCGCTACCGCGTAGAGAACCCTTACGAGAAGCTTAAAGCGTTAACTCGTGGCAATGCCATGACCCGTGAAGCGATGCTGACTTTCGTTGAAAGTGATGAGCTGTCTGCGGTTAGCGATGCTGATAAAACACGCCTACGTGAAATGACCCCTGCGACCTATATTGGTAATGCCGCTGAGCAAGCGCGAACTATTAAAGACTGGATTGCTAAGCTTGATAAATAATAGGCTTGATAAATAATAGGCTTGATAAATAAAAGATTTAAATGAGTGGTTGCTAGTCCCTTATTTAAATCAAGCCAGTTGATAACCTTACTCTGAATGCTAGGATTTATCTTCAAAGACCTAGTGGATGAGTAAGGTTTTATTTTTTATCTTTTTTATCACCATCGTCTTCAGAACTGCCCGGTATGATGGCTTTAGTAACGGCAACGGTACCTTTAACCACACCTTTAGTAGTTATATAAGCAACCTTGACCGGTACAGTGACCAATTTGTGCACGCAAGCTTGTAGTAAAAATATGCTGGCAAGTAAGGCGATAATTTGTAGTTTTTTCATGATTGTCCTATGGTTAAGTAGATGACTCAATACGGCTTGCACTTTTTTTGAGTTCATCAAGTCGTGCGGTTTATAAGCAGTTTTTATGGAGTTCTACGATAATCATGTCACCTTAGAAGGCAAACATAATCAATAGATAGGCGTTTTAGACTACCGCAAAGATAGGACAGTAGCTTTTTTGATAGCGCTTACTGACCTCAGCATCGCCGCATTGTAGCAAGCTCAATTTGAGGGAGTTAAGACTCAACAAATAACTTATTATAAGCAATTTGCTCACAACTAATCATAAACGATTACCTGCTTTTACTAAAGAAAAACTGAACATTATTTCAAACTAATCAAATGACATGGATTTATCAATGAGCGCTTTAAAACTTTGTTTACCCGATGACATAACACCAGAACAGTTTCTAAGCGAATACTGGCAAAAAAAACCACTGCTAATTAAGCAGGGATTGCCCCAGCTTATTGGGATGTTTGAGCCTGATGACATGCTAGGGCTTGCCCTTGAGGAAGATGCTTCAGCTCGCTTACTGACTCAATCAGCAACTAAGCAAACTTCGAATGGCAAGGCCGGCGACCCACAATGGCACCTTAAAAAAAGCCCATTAACTGAAGCGGATTTTGAGGATTTACCACAACAATGGACGGTGCTGGTACAAAATTTAGAACAGTGGTCACCCGAACTGGCACAATTATGGCAAGCGCTTGACTTTATTCCGCAGTGGCAGCGTGATGATATTATGGTTTCATATGCGCCTGAAGGTGGTTCGGTCGGTAAGCACTATGATGATTATGATGTGTTCTTAGCGCAAGGCTATGGTCATCGTCGTTGGCAACTGGGTAAATTCTGTGATGAGCAGACTGAGTTTGTGCCTGATGAGCCAATTCGTATTTTTGATGATATGGGCGAAATTATTTTTGATGAGATTTTAGAAGCTGGTGACGTGCTGTATGTACCGCCCAAACTAGCGCATTTTGGCGTAGCACAAGATGATTGTATGACTTTTTCGTTCGGCTGCCGTCGTCCTAATTTGATGCAAGTTATCGATAGTCTTGCTGATGTGGCAACCAATGACAGCGCATTGTTTGTACCAATGCTATTGCCGCAAGCGCGCCAAGCTTCAGGTGAATTGCAAACCGATAGTATCGATGCCATCACCACCCAACTATTACAACTACTACAGTCAGATCGTGGTGCTAATATCATTCGCCAAGCGGTGTGTGAAGTGGTGAGCAAACGCCAATATGATGTATTGGTACCTGAAGAAACTATGAATACTGATGAGCTGATGCAAGCTTTAGCAGAAGGTGGCACGCTTCAAGCAGATTACAGCAATCGTCTGCTATATAACCAAACTAGCCCTAATCAAACTGGCTCTAACCAAAAAGACTGTCAACAAAAAAATAATAGCGTAGCCTTGTATGCGAATGGTCAGCGACTGGATGGTCTGGATAACACGGCAACAGCGCTGTTAATGCGTTTGGCTGATGGCGAACATATCATAGCAAGCGATGTTGTAGACATTGATCCTGATGATTTAATGGAATGGCTAGAAAACGGTTGGATGTGGGTAGATTATCCTGAGTAAACCTTAATAATCTTAGCTTCAATTAGTAACAATAAAAAACCTGTTTTTGGCATTGCTCAAAAATCGGTTTTTTAATCTAGGAATTATAAGATTCGAATCATTAAACAAATGGCGTCTACGATTATCTTTAATAAATAAACGAGACTTTTATTCCTTATCTTAGGACGCCTTAGCTTTAAGATAACGACTCACTCCCGCGACTACTGTCTGCTCAATCACTCTGTCATCGCCTAACATCATCAGCACAAACAGACGCTCATCAAGCGATTTGGTCTGGGTCATACGGCGCTCAAGTAACGCAGTGGCGCTCATGTCTATAACCACAAAATCCGCTTCCTTGTTAGGCATAAAGTTACCGATTTTATTGTCTAATAATAACGATTGGGCGTTGCCTAAAGTAATTTGATAGAGCCCTTGATGAGCGGATAACGGATTATTTTGTAACTGTTGGACTTTATACGCCTCTGACAAGGTGGTCAACATCGACAGACTGGTTCCCGCGCCCACATCAGTGCCAACACTAACGCCGGTGTAGCTTAAGGTTTTGGGTAAATCAAACAGTCCACTACCCAAAAATAGATTAGACGTTGGGCAGTGTGCTATTTGCGCGCCGGTCTCGCGTAGCCTTTCGTACTCTGAAGTTTCAAGGTAAATACCATGCGCCAAAGTTGTGCGGCGACCCAGTAGCCCCATGTCTTCGTAGACATCCAGATACCCTTTATGATTGGGATATAGCTCGCGCACAACAGCAATTTCATCACGGTTTTCGGCCAAATGCGTTTGTAAGTAGACGCTATCGTAACTGGCGTATAACTCGCCAGCCAAGCGCAGCTGCTTTGGCGTTGAAGTAATGGCAAATCTTGGGGTAATAGCCACATGCTGACGCCCGCGCTCATGCCACTTATCTATAATATCTTGGGTGTCGCGAATACCTTGCTCAGCTGACACACAAAGATGTGCAGGTGCGTTTTGATCCATCAGGACATTACCGGTAATCATACGGGTATTTAGTTGATGGCTTTCAATAAAAAATGCCTCTACTGATTGCGGATGACTGGTAGAAAACACCAAGGCGCTAGTCGTGCCATTAGCGAGCAACTGATTTAAAAAGAACTTTGCGGTATCATGCGCGACCTTTGGGTCATCAAAGTTGGCCTCAGTGACAAAGGTATAATTATTGAGCCAGTCAAGCAGCTGCTCTCCATAAGCGGCAATCATATCTATCTGCGGATAATGCACGTGGGTATCAATAAAACCTGGCATGATTAGCTTGTGCTGATGGTTGTGAATCTGTACTGGCGCCTGTCCTTCTTTAGCGCTGCCATAATCCGCTAACATTGCCTGACTACTGCCATAATCTACAATAAGACCAGTCGCATCATCAACAACCAGTGCGCCATCGGCAATATACTCAGGATAAACCTTCACGCCAGTGTTGACTGGTAGTAAAGTGATGCTTTTATCAACCGTCGTAGCCTTCGGTGAACGGTCAGCAAGGTCCTTTTCGGTAAGATAATGCAGCAACTGGGCTTGATATATATGCAGGGTCATAATGAGATCTCACATTAATTGATAATAAATATGTTGATTGGAAGTTAGTTAAATTAACATCGTCAATCCACCCTAATATGAACACAAAGATATTGAACGCAGCCTATATATTAGTATAGCTAGCGAGGCTAACAATAGTGTCGTTCATAATGGTGTCGTTTATAATGGGCAAACTATAGTAGTTTTATAAGTCGCTGGGCTATGTCTTGTTGGGCTATACCTGCATGGGTTATGTCTGATAGTAATGTTGTAAAATTTGAGCAGCAATAGATACCGCAACCGCCATGGGTTCTTTACCACCAATCAATAACCCTATTGGCATGGTTAATCTATCGACTACTTGCTCACTATAGCCGCGTTGAGTCAGACGATCTTTGAAACGTTTTGCCTTAGTCGCTGAGCCAATACAGCCGATATATGGCATTGAAACCTGTAAACCGTCGTGATCTGCAATAACATTATCAGTATTTCGCCTGATATCCGCATCATTAGTGGCTAAGCTAACATCTATAGCAGCACGCACCAGCTCAAAATCAAGACTGTGATCATGAGTCATGATCAGAATAAAACGCTGATCGCCTTGTTCTATAAAAGGTTCAATAAACGGACGAATAAAATCAACGGGCTCCTCACTAACATGGGGACGGATGTGCGCCGGAAGTTGATAAAGAGACGATTGCTCTGACGCTGATGGCTCACCGAAGGCTTTAGGGAATCCATTAATTTGGTCCGATTTATTTAGTAAATAAGGCGCAAACATCTCAGGACGACTGTCTACCCAGTCCACTTGGCAAGGCAACTCAGCCAATATGGTCATCAAAGCCGCGGCCACATGCCCTGCTCCGAACACCAATATCGATAGCGGTGGTATCACGTTAAAACACTCAAACATAACCGTGACGCTACCACCGCAGCACTGTGCCAACTTTGCACCGAGCGGATAATGTTTGGTGTAAACGCTATCGCGGCGTACTGCTTTGGCTGGCTTCGACTCTAGGTCGCTATCACCATCACTATTAATAGTGTTACCTTGCTGAGAATCTTTATCTTTTCTAGAGTGCTTTTCTTTGACATCTTTTGATACGGTTGCCTCTATTTCCCCACTCAGCAATTGACGCGCGGTCATAATGACATCATGCTCAAGACCACCGCCACCGAGCGTATCGCAGTAGCTATCGACAGTAACAATCATCTTGGCTTGCAGTGCCCTGGGTGCTGATCCATTTACTGCAATGACAGTCGCCAGCACGTGAGCGACACCCTGCTGCTGATATTGGGCTAGGCCATCATACCAGCGTGTGGGTGGCATTGGAGCTGATAATAAATCATTCACTGTGAGCAGGACCTCTAGCCGTTGACACATTTGGATGTTCTACTGCATCCGGTTGAGCATCCGCTAACTGACCTTCAACCTCTGGTGGATTGATATCTTTGCCATGAGATACTTGCTGCGGCATCACTCGATCATCATCGATACCAGAGTCATCCTCTGTAGTGAGGCTATCAACAGTAGCCATATCTACCTTAGCGTTAATTTCCCACGGCACGCCTTGCATACGCATCACGGCTTTTAGTACCGCCTCTGGGGTCGCAGGCATAGTCAACTCTGGGTTTTTCTTATAGTCACCTAAGCTTGCTACGGCATTATTAATCGCACACCAGACGCTAGCGGCCAACATCAATGGTGGCTCACCAACAGCTTTAGAGTTATAAATGGTCTGCTCTTCATTTTTGCGATCAAACAATTTAACTTGCCACTGCTTCGGTAAGTCATGAGCGGTAGGAATCTTATAATTGGCCGCACTATTGGATGCTAAGTTACCTTTTTTGTCCCAAGTGAGCTCTTCAGCCGTGAGCCAACCCATACCTTGAATAAAGCCGCCTTCAATCTGACCGATGTCAATAGCCGGATTAATCGACTGCCCCACATCATGTAAGATATCGCAGCGCAGTACCTTATACTCACCCGTTAAGGTATCAATTTCGACCTCAGAACACGATGCGCCTAGGGCAAAATAAAAGAAGGGGCGGCCCCATGCTTTGGAGCGATCATAAAATATCTTTGGGGTTTTATAATAGCCCGTCGAAGACAGACTAATACGATGCTGATACGCCAACAGCACTATTTCAGCAAAGGTGAGATCTTCTTTGTCACCAATATAGACATGATTACGCTCAAAACGTATGTCACTTTCTGCTACCTTAAAATGCTCAGCAGCAAACTCAATAATGCGACCTTTAATGGTTATACAAGCATTTTGTGCTGCTTTACCATTAATATCAGTACCTGATGAAGCAGCCGTTGGTGAAGTATTGGGTACTTTATCCGTCCGCGTGGCCGACACTTTGACCGTATCTAAATCAACGTCGAATTCATTAGCAACGATTTGGGCAATTTTGATATAGAGCCCCTGACCCATCTCGGTACCACCATGATTGAGGTGAATACTACCATCGGTATAAATATGTACTAGAGCGCCACCTTGATTCAGCGTCTGCACTGTAAATGAAATACCAAACTTCACAGGCGTTAAAGCCAGACCAAGGCGTTTATCACTGCCCTCAGCTTCGGCTTGCTGATTAACCTTGATAATTTGCTGGCGACGCTTATCATACTCACAGTCTTCTGCCAGTGTATTGATGATAGTTGCCAAATCAAAATGCTCAATCGGCTGTCCATAATGAGTGCTTTGTCCATTTTGATATAAATTAGTTAAGCGCACTTGCAGAGGGTCTATCCCTAAGGTGTAAGCGATGTCATCCATCATATATTCAGCAGTGAGAAGACCTTGTGGCCCACCAAAACCTCGAAAGGCAGTATTAGATACCGTATGGGTTTTGCAGCGATGTCCTGCCACATGGGCGGCAGGATAATGGTAGGCATTGTCACAGTGGAACATGGCGCGATCGACGATCGCATCGGATAAATCCGGCGCATAACCACATAAGCCTGCCAACTGCATATCAACGCCAAGTACTTGGCCAGACTCATTTACACCGACTTCATAGCGATTGGAAAATTCGTGGCGTTTACCCGTGACCACCATGTCGTCTTGCCGATCTAAGCGCATACTGACAGGTACATTATGACGTTTGGCAACAATACCGCACAGGCACGCCCATGCTGCGGCTTGGGTCTCTTTACCACCAAAACCGCCACCCATTCTTCGCACTATAGTATTGACTGCATGAAAAGGCAAATCCACCACTTCAGCGACCAGCTGCTGTACTTCACTTGGATGCTGCGATGAAGTATAAACTTCCAGTCCGCCATCATCACAAGGCACCACATATGAGACTTGGCCTTCAAGATAAAAATGCTCTTGGCCCAGCATATGAATATGACCTTTGATGCGTAGAGGCGCATTCTCAAGCGCTACTTGGGCATCGCCGCGCTGCATGGTATGAGTGGGCCGGACAAAGTAATCCTTTTCTAATGCCTCATCAATAGTGAGTACCGACGGTAAGGTCTCGTATTCTACAATAGCTTGGAGTACCGCTTGTTTTGCGGCGCGATGACTGGTCGCTACTACCGCAAATAATGTCTGGCCCACATATTCTGTGATCTCATCCACCATTAGCGGCTCACCATCAAAAACCGCGCCAATATCCGTTTTGGCAGGCAAGTCTTTAAAGCTTAAAACATCCACTACCCCGTCGGCCGCTTTGACAGCATTTAAATCCATACTCAATACGCGTGCGTGAGCGTGCTTGCTTTTACCTACAGCTAAGTGCAGAGTGCCCTGCGGCTTTAGCATGTCATCCACATAAGTTGCGGTCCCCATGACATGACTAATCGCACTGTCATGTTTAGCTGAGGTACCAATTTTATTTTTGGGCGGACGCACGCGGCGAATACTGTAGCTGTCAAATAACGAGGACTGGTGGCTCATAATGGCTCTCTCTTTTATTGATGCTCTTTTATTTTTGACATAAGATATATATTTAGCTTATGGTATTTTTTACTAATAATTTTTGGTGCAAGAAGTAATGATGCCGCGCAAACTGTGCTTTATAGGAGGATATTGTGAAAACTGTATGTTAAAAATATGTGTTAAACAGTATGTGCTAAATGACAGTTTTCAGTAATAAACTATTAAGCAGTCTCTATTTGCGAATTTTTAACTAATTGCTTGCCGCATTTAATTAATAAACGTTGTACGACATGCATACGATACTCACGGCTGGCTCTGACATCGGTTAATGGTGAGACGTCTAAAGGCAAAGCTTGTGCCGCCTTTTCAAAGCTAGCAACTTCAACAGGCTGACCGATAAGTGCTTGCTGGCAATGTGCGGCCAACAAGGGTATCGCTGCCATACCGCCCAAACCAAATTTTACGTTATTAATGGTTGTGCCATCCACTGACAGCTCAATTTTTGCCGCCAGTAGACAGGCAGAAATATCATCTTCGTAACGCTTACTAATCTTATGAATGAATAAGTGCTGATGGTCTTGCATCAGTGGAATATGAATGGCAACCACATAACTGCCAGCTAGCAGCTTGGTTTTTTTATAATCTAAGAAAAAGTCTGATAAAGGTATAACCTCGTCAGTATATGGCTGTTCATTACTATCATCGTTAACACTACTATTAGCGTGGCTTTCAGCATTGTCATCAACATAAGCATCAACACTAACATTGTCATAAACATTGCCATCGCAATGACGCAAATGAATGCGCGCCCCTAATGCCAATAGAATCGGCGGCAAATCCCCAATAGGCGAAGCATTAGCAACGTTACCACCAATAGTACCCATGTTACGGATTTGCGGAGAGGCAATGCGTTCGAACAGTTGAGCAAACTCAGGAAAATACTGCTCTAATACAGGCAACATTTTTGCGTAGCTCATGCCAGCACCAAAGATTAGCTCTTGCGATATTTGAGCTGTTGATGGCTTTGCGTCACTGTTAAAGACTTCCTCAACATCAGATAACGACCAGGATTTTAACGACTCAATAGCGGATAGCTGAACAATCACCTCATGATCGACCAAATGCTGAGTCACACTCAATCCCAAGTCCGTGCCACCTGCCCAAATAGTCGCTGTTGGGTTCGCAGCTAGAATCTGATTAAGTTCATCAACAGATTGTGGGATAAATAGTTTTCGCCCAGCGTCAATAAGTGCAGGCTCGATAGATGCTATTGAGGACTCTTTTGTGCTTACCCCAGCATTAATGCTAGTACTAATATCAGCACTTATATTAGTACTGGCCATCACATCGGTGGCTAAACCAATGGTTAAATCTTTCACTGCGGCCTGATCAGCATCTCTTTGCTGACCAATCTTTTCCATCATCAAACCGGCTTCGATAATAGGCCGGTAGCCTGTACATCGACATAGATTTCCTGATATGGAGGCAACGATCTCATCGTAGTTTAGGTCTTCATAGCTTAGGTCTTCATGGCTTAGATCATCAGAGTCTGAGTTATTTGCATTTGATCCATCGCTAGATACGCTTTGAGTCGGTCGGTTAAGTCGTTGCATGCGCTTATTTTCATAGACACTCGCCAACGACATCACAAACCCAGGGGTACAAAATCCACATTGCGACCCATGACACTCAACCATCGCTTGCTGTACAGGATGTAGTAGCGCGCGCTCTGGGTGATTCTCAGGATTGTCCGCTAGATAAGAAGCGGTCATCAAATGATGACCATCCATGAGCGACAATAGAGTGATACAAGAATTCAACGTATAGAAAGGTTCGCTGCTATTGCTAGCGTTGCTACTAGAGTTATCAGTAGCGTTAAAAGGCAAGCGTTGCGCCATAATGGTGCAGGCACCGCAATCCCCACTGCCGCAGCCTTCTTTGGTATCCGTTTGACGCACATGTAAGCGCAAATACTCAAGCACCGTCGTATTGGGGTTAAGTTGGGTTAGCTCATGGTGCTTTCCATTCAGATAGAAATTAATCATAGCAATACTCGGCTAAAGTAAAATAATAAGGCGGCACTTAACGACATCTGAAAACTCAAATATTCTTCGAAACCTCAAACGGTTAGCGCAGGCTATTAATAAAAATTTGGGGTAAAGGTAGCAATCATAAGGTTAAACAGGCGCTGTAAAGCAGCAAGGCGAATAGCCTAAAAGCGAGGCTTATCGTTCAGCTGATACATACACTCGGAACTGTTCGGAACTATGTTGTGATGCTAAAATTTGTGATAAGAAAAATTTAAACATGATTAATCATCCTTGATTAATATGGCCGTAAATTAATGCCTAGGCCGTTTTTGATACCACGCACTACATAAAAAAGCGGCTTTAACTGAGTTATAATATTTGTTATCAGCGATTACGCAGCTCTCAAATAATGCTTGAACAGTGTTAAAAAACACTTGAGAGATTTTTGAAGTTGGAAGTTAACTAACACTTGACCATACGGTCAATTACTAGCATATTAGCATTGTTTTTATTCACTTTACAACTTATAAGAACAGTTCCTCTAGGACTTTTCGACCAAATGAGTTCAACGAAAACGTACAGTGCTGCTTAAGTTTCTGTCGCTAAGCCTAAGCTTTCTATCTTAGAAAACTTAAGAAGTATTGGGTCAAAACAACACCTACAACACCTACAACACCTACAAGATTGATATTATAATTCGTTCTGTTTGCTTTAAAGATCAGCGTTCAGAGGTCATTGGCCTCGTAACAGTAAATGATTGATAAATTCAACCTCATTCGCTATTGGTAACTGGCTGCTTCTATATAAGCGCAGCGCCTGTAGTTATGACAAAAACCTATAAAAATAATAGGCACGGGAACTACACGCACAAAAAAACGGTTAGTGTCCATTTATAAGAATCCTAAGACTCTCGTAAATAGACACTAACCGTAACGCATGCGCGGCTAAATATTATTTAGCCAGCAACAGTCTTATTCAGTACCAAGCTCAAGTAGGCTAGCATTACCACCAATTGCGGTAGTGTTGATAGTTCTTACTCGTTCAGTGGTGAAGTGATATAAATAGTCAGGCGTGAGCATATCAGACAAACCACCCATATCGGTTACCGCAATCACTTGCGTCAAGATACCGTCAGTGTTGGCAAGCTCTTGGCTGACTGCTTGTACTTCAGCAGGACTACCGGCCACGGCTACTTGCGCGAGACGATCAATATATAATAGCGTCACGGTTTGTGAGTCATTAGCAATACTAATGACATCATTATCGATACCAGTCTCATAAAGCACTTTTACGGCTTCGATGCACATCTCATCTTGGCTTGGGCAATGTAGTATTACCTCATTACCCGTCACCAATGCTGCAATGAGCTGGCCAAGTACGGCCATAGTCTTAGCGGATTCGCCACCAATAACCATGGTTTTGCCGCGAGCTGTCACATATAAGTCGTTAGACTCACCAGTAGCCCCAGTCATACGGTGTACTTCATCAAGCGTGGGTGCAAAGCTTAATAAATGCTTAAATAGTCGCCGCGCCTTGTTAGCATCGCCGGTAAGCAATGCCAACTTAGGGATCGCCGCTTCAAGGTGAGCGGCGCGATTGACCGCGCTAAGTAGCCGCCAAGCTTCACAAGCTTGGGCATGATTTTTTTTGAATTCAATTGCCATGTTGCTACTCCTTATGCGACATCAGTTTGAGTGGTCTGGGTTGAGACAGTGGTATCACTGCTATCTGTAGCATTACTTAGATCACTAAGGCGCATTAAGCGTGCCACGTAATGTGGGCCACCGGCCTTTGGACCTGTACCTGATAGACCATAGCCACCGAAAGGCTGGACGTTGACTACCGCCCCAATTTGGTTACGGTTAACATAGGTATTACCCACACAAGCACGGCGTTCGATGCGCTCAGCGATACTTTCAATACGGCTATGAATGCCTAAGGTTAAACCAAAGCCAGTACCGTTAATAGCATCAATAAGCTTGTCTAAATCGCGCGCTTGATATCGCAATACATGCAATATAGGGCCGAAATGCTCACCGCCAATAACATCAATACTGTTCACTTCAATTGCTGTTGGCAATACAAAGGTAGACTGATCTTGACTGACTATTGAACTGGCACTCATTGTGGCTTGGCCTAAGATTTTGGCCGTTGGCTCTGCGGTCATGCGTTCAATGTGCGCCTCAAGACCCTGCTTGGCATCACTATCAATGACTGGACCCACATCAGTGGCAGCATAAAGAGGATTACCCACAACCAACTCGGCCATACTGCCTTGTAGTAGCTCAATGATGCCGTCTGCCACTTCTTCTTGTACACATAAAATACGGCACGCCGAGCAGCGCTGACCGGCTGAGCCAAAGGCAGATAATACCGCATCTTTAACCACTTGCTCAGGCAAGGCAGTTGAATCGGCGATCATGGCATTTTGACCACCCGTTTCAGCAATCAATACCGGTAGCTCGCCGCTGGCTTGCGCATGATCATTTAAGCTTTGATTGATACGCTGAGCGGTTTGGGTTGAACCAGTAAAGATAACGCCAGATAAATTGTCAGCCGCTGTTAACGCTGCCCCTACTTCGCCAGCACCCGTGACAAACTGTAACGCCTCAGCAGGTACACCCGCCTGATACATCAATTGTGCACCAAAGTGGGCAATTAAGCTGGTTTGTTCAGCAGGTTTGGCAACTACCGTATTACCTGCCGCTAGGGCCGCAACAATTTGGCCGGTGTAAATAGCCAGTGGAAAGTTCCAAGGGCTAATACAAACAAAGGTACCGCGCGCCTTATATGCTTGGCGCAACGGCTTACCTGACAAGTCTTTGATTTCATGTACAATTTTATCTAAGCGCTCGGCTTCATCCGCATAAAAGCGACAAAAATCAACGGCTTCCTTAATTTCATCAATACTGTCCTGTATGGTCTTGCCAGCTTCAACTTGGCACAAAGCCATTAGCTCAGCGTAGTTTTCTTCGTATAAATCAGCCATTTTACGCAATATCGCAGCGCGCTTGGAGGCTGATACCGCTTGCCACGCTTCTTGTCCAGCAACTGCTGCGTCTATAGCGTTACGAGCAAGTTCAGCGTTGGCATAGTTTACTTCGCCAGCAATGACTTCATGGTTCCAAGGGGCGCGTATCGTATGGTTATCTAGCTTGTTAGATACACCATCGACAGCATGCTCACTAATGGTTTGGCCATTAATAATAGGCGCTGCTGTCCATGATTTATGCAAATAGCCATCAATAGCTGTTTTAAGCGGTAGCCACTGTGACTCGACAAATATATTAGGACCAAAGCTAGCACGACGCTCGCCATAGATATCAAGTGGCAACGGAATATCTGGATTGTGCCAGGTGTCATTAGTGAGTAGCTTGTCATACGGATGCACGACTAGCTTGTCGATAGGATAAGATTTATCTAATAACTGATGGACAAATGAACTATTCGCACCGTTTTCGAGCAGACGACGCACCAAATATGGTAGCAAGTCTTTATGCGCACCAACGGGTGCGTAGATACGCACAGGAATATTATACGCTTGTAAGATGTGATCATAGAGCGCATCACCCATACCATGCAAACGCTGAAACTCAAAGTCTCTATGCGCACTCATGGTCATTACTGTTGCTAGCGTGTGGGCATTATGAGTCGCAAACTGCGGCCAAATCAACCCGCGTAAATGCTCTGATAATAAGAAACGCGCGCACGCCAGATAGGCAGTATCTGTGCCTTCTTTGCGCGTCCAGACCGGATAGCCGGACAGACCTTTTTGCTGAGCCAATTTGATTTCAGTATCCCAGTATGCGCCTTTTACTAGACGTAGCGGAATACGGTCACCAACTTCGGTAGACAAACGAGCCACCCATGCAAAAATAGCAATAGCACGTTTTGCGTAGCCTTGAACAACCAGACCAAGACCATCCCAGCCAACGGTTAGCGGGTCACGATATAGCGATTCAAATAATTTTAGAGAAATCTCTAGGCGATCCGCTTCCTCGGCATCGATACTGAGGTCGACGTTGACTTCGCGTGCCGCTTCAATGAGCAATAAGCAACGCTGACGTAGCAGACCCATCACTTGTGCTTCTTGGGTCGCTTCATAACGAGGATGTAGTGCTGACAACTTGATAGATACAGAAGGCTTGGGCATGCCCTCTTTAACTTTGATATTGGCCGTAGACTTAACGGCATGCAAATAGTCGTTAAAGTAATTTTCGGCATCTTTATGAGTAACCGCGGCTTCACCTAGCATATCGAACGAATAGGTATAGCCTTTATTGCGATAGCTTTGACTGTTTTTGTTGGCTTCCTCAATGGTCTCGCCCAATACAAATTGATGACCCATAACACGCATGGCTTTTTGCATGGCCCCGCGAATCATTGGCTCGCCCATTTTTTTGGTCATACGATCCAAAAATCCTGACGCTGTCGTATCACTATCAATACTGACCACGCGTCCGGTCATCATCAATCCCCAGGTCGAGGCATTAGTGATAAAACCATTGTCACCTCCAAGATGCTTCTTCCAATCCGCGACGCTCATCTTGTCACGGATCAGTGCATCAGCGGTATAGTTATCTGGCACCCGAATTAAGGCTTCTGCCAAACTCATCAGTAAGATACCTTCTTGAGTGTCAAGGCTATACTCAAGCAATAGTGAATCTACCATCTTGACGGCTTTACCATCATTGCGCACATACTCGACTAGCTTGCGCGTCTGCTGAGCAGCAGCTTCGCGCTCTTCATCACTAGGCTTGGCAAGTGGCAGCAAGTCGGTTAACCAGCGGTCTTCGTCCACACTATATAGTGGCGAGATACGCGCATACAGCTCATCTGCTGACTGCTCGATATACTCTGGCACCAACAAATCGGTGGGATTAAATAAAATCGGCTCTTTCGGGGCAAACTGGTCTATTGGATTCATACCAACTCCACAACTATCGTTTAAAAACCATAATAAATGGTGCGCAGGAACTTTTTATGAGAGCGGTTTATAAAAGCCAGTTATTTACACAAGCGGTTAATTTATAAAAACTATCAACAAAGAACCGAACGGCGCCATCACAAAACGAGCAAATCCAGCATATGCTGGAGACGGTTAAGTATGTCGTTCGAACGTTCAACGAACTACGTTAACAATGCAAAGGCAACAACGAACAGTTAGGCGGCATTAGTGCCTTCTTCTTGTTGGTAGTGAAACGAGTATGACCAGTAGATTATCCAACTATCAAGGTATGACGAAACATGGCCTTAATATCGTTAATTTGTGATCTTAGATGACGCTAATTCACTGTAAGAAAAACCTCTACGGCGTTGATTGAGGTGATGCGCTTAACTCCGCTATGTTATCACGAAAAAAACTTTCAAACTAACGATATCGACCGTTTACGATAATAAATATACCATTAAAAAACAATTAGATAGCAGGGTGGCCACCACAATGACGCTCAAGTTATGGTTTTTTGTTTACTATTGGCTATTGGGCATAATTCTACCAATTAGTAATGCTAAATAAATAGTTGAACATTACCTGAATACTGAAGCAAAAAACCTTCCTTATCATTCAATGATAAGGAAGGTTCGAGAGCTGACATCTGAGTTTATCTAGCCTTAAAATTTAAAGAAATATGATTTTGGCTAATAAGATTAGCGTCAATACCCAAACCGCGAGGGTGATTTCAGCAAATTTACCCGCCAATAATTTGACTGCAGTAAAGGTGATAAAACCAAGCGCAATACCGTCAGCGATAGAGTATGTTAGCGGTGTAAACAATAGCACGACTGCCACAGGTGCGGCATCCGTAACATCACCCCAATTGACCTCTTTTAGTGTGGCCAGCATCAATACGCCCACATAAAAAATGGCACCGGCAGTGGCGTAGGCTGGAATCATACCGGCTAATGGCGCAAAGAAAATACTGAGTAAAAATAGCACACCGACTGTTACTGCCATCAATCCGGTGCGGCCACCTGAGGCGATCCCTGCGACACTTTCAACATAACTGGTCGTCGATGAGGTACCAAACAACGAGCCGGCAACAGTCGCTGTTGAATCCGCTATTAGCGCCTTGCCTAGGTTGGGAATGTTACCATTTTTGTCAACCAGACCAGCCTGATTAGTGGTCGCCATCAAGGTGCCTGCAGTATCAAACAAATCTACGAATAAGAAGGCAAAAACGACACTGATCATGCCGACGTCAAATGCACCTGCAATATCAAGCTGCATTAAGGTAGGCGCAATTGATGGCGGCGTAGATATAATCCCCGTAAACTGAGTATTACCTGTTAATAAACTGATCAAGGCGACCAGTAAAATACCAATCGTTACTGCACCAGGAATTTTTTTGTAAGACAGGCCGACGATGACAAAAAACCCTAACGAGGCCATCACGGGTGAAAACGTGGTCATATCACCGAGGGCAACCAAGGTCGCGTCTTGCCCAACGATAATGCCAGAGCTTTGCAAGGCAATGAAGGCTAAAAACGCGCCAATACCAGCGACCACACCTTGTTTAAGAGCGGTTGGAATCGCATTGATAATCCATTCGCGAATTTTAAACAAGCTTAATAGTACAAAGATACAACCCGATAGGAATACCGCACCCAACGCGGTTTCCCACGCATAGCCCATACCCAAGACCACACCGTAAGTAAAGAAGGCGTTGAGTCCCATGCCTGGCGCTAATGCGACTGGCAGACGGGCGTAAAGACCCATTATAAAACAACCCACCGCAGCAGCTAAACAAGTGGCGACAAATACTGCGCCTTTGTCCATGCCAGCTTCTGCCAATACGTTGGGGTTAACAAATATGATGTAAGCCATCGTTAAAAACGTGGTTGCACCAGCGAGAATTTCTGTTTTGATGGTGGTGTTATCACCATTAATCCCAAAATAGCGTTCAATTGCATTCATAAGTTCAGCTTCCAGATTGCGTTAAATCAATATCGCTTCCAAATTGCATTAAGTAAATGCCGCTTCCAAATTGCGGCTGTAAGCAAACGTCTTTTTTAAATTGAGGATGTAAGTGACACTTTTAAAGTGCGACTATGACTGACGCTTCCAAATTGCGACCATAAATAACGCTTCCAAATTGCGACTATGGATGATGTTTCTAACCGACTGACTATTCGATTACAGATAAAAATACCGACAGCAGAAAAAAGACAGTGTCATAATGAGAAAAATTTAAAAACAAATACTAACATTTTAGTGAAATCAACCTACAAATTCAATCATTACTGTTACCTTGTGAATATAAAGTTACAATTTGGTATATATTAGGGACGATATTATAGTCAAAGGGGTTGTCGTCAGATATTTTATAAAACGACTGTCCACTATATCTTTAACACATTAATAAATGACCTTTTGTTCATTTAACAGTACACTAGCGGGTTAAAATGAGCGCACAGCGTTGATTGTGCATCGGAATTTCATAAGAAAACCATATAAAAAATTATGTATAAGAAAACCACGTCAACGATAGATATAAATTTGACTTTTTTAAGCTCATAACATTTCAGTTGTTAGAAGCCCTATCTGTATCAAGTGGTTCTAGTCCGCTCATAATGAAACGACGACATCGTAAACCTCTTTTACTGCATTAAGATACAGCCTACGCTCAGTTTTTTTGTGTTTATATTATTTTGAATTGACTACAACTTAGCTTGTTATTAATTATCCGTGAGTCTATTACATGCCTGAATCATTAAACATTATCGATCTTATCACCCAAGCCAGTCTACTGGTACAGATTGTGATGGCATTATTATTATTAGCCTCCTTACTCAGTTGGGTTGTTATTTTTCGGATGAGCGCACGCCTAGGCACCGCTAAAAACTTCGATGAGCAGTTTGAAACCTGGTTTTGGTCAGGTGAAGATTTGGCCAAGCTGTACCAAGGTATCCAAGGTTCGCCTGAACGCCAGGGCCTTGAGCAGATTTTTTATGTGGGCTTTTCTGAATATCTAAGAATGCATAAAAAACGCCAGCCTAAAGACGATATCATCGATGGGGTCGAGCGTAAATTACGAGTGGGATTAGGTCGTCAGCAGCAGTTATTAGAGTCAGGACTGACCACTCTAGCCAGTATTGGTTCGGTGGCGCCTTATGTCGGATTATTTGGTACAGTATGGGGCATTATGAATGCCTTTTTAGGACTATCACAGACTGAACAAGCGACCATTGCCTCCGTGGCACCTGGTATTGCTGAAGCACTAATCGCGACAGCCATGGGTCTGTTTGCAGCCATTCCAGCGGTTCTAGCCTATAACCACTTTACCGCCATATCCAGTCGCCTTTATGACTCGCGCGCGTTATTTTGTGATGAGATGACCGGCATGCTCCAACGTGAAACCAGCACAGACAATCCAATAGCGGTGACACCAACCACGCCAACCAGTCAGGTAAAAGGACTATGAAGCCAAGTCCCTACGCCCGTAAAAAAGTACCACTGAATGCAGAAATGAACGTTGTCCCTTATATCGACGTGATGTTAGTGCTGCTAGTCATATTTATGGTAACTACCCCAATGCTGACTACTGGAGTCGATGTGGACTTGCCAAGAGAGCAAACCAATACTTTGAGCCAAAATCAACTGCCGGTGATTGTGTCATTAACAGACAGTGGTGAGATTTTTATTAGCTATGAGAACAATATCGATATGCCAATTAGTGAGCCTCAGCTCATTGATACCTTATCAAACTTACAATCACAAAACAGTGATACTGGTGAGCAACCATTACAAGTCATGATTAATGCCGATCAGAATAACCAATATGGGGCAATTATGGGTTTGATGGCAAACTTGCAGCAAGCCGGCATTAAGAAAGTAGGCTTATTAACAGGTACACCCCTACCCACGCCTACCTTATAAGTAATAACCCGTTTATAACCGTATAGCTGTCTCATACTATAGCTATTAGCAACCTACTCACAATAAATTACCACGCAATAATATATCGCCTAAAAAACACCTAAGTGAGTGTGGTCCAATAAAGTAGATAACCCGATGAATCACGTCCATGAGTATCAATATAATGAATAATGGTCCTGCCGTCTACGTCCCTACCCAGCCTGAAGGTAATGGGCTGACGCTGCCTACCTTATTAAGCGTGCTGGCACATGGTCTAGTCATTGGAATATTGATTTATACTTACCAACATACTGAAATAGAGACCGCAGGCAGTATTGAAACTGTTATGGTATCACCTGAGCAACTGGCTGAGATGCAAGGACAAATATTGGCCAATCGTGCGGCGGCTTCTAATGGCTCACAAACAGATAGTAGTCTTAGCGGTGCGGTAAATAATGAGCCACTGAACCCAAATGATAACAACAACACCGCACCTAATAATGGTCAAACGAGCTCGCAAAGAGCGCCCGTTTTTTTACAATCTGACAATCCTTCTGACAGTTATAATGAAGCGCCAATCCTCATGAGTCAAGAACAGGAACAACGCTTTATCGAACAGTCAGAAGAGTATGAGCGTAACCTCGATGAATGGCGAGCACAGCAAGATGCTGTTACCCTAGAAAGACTGGAACGCGTTGAACAAAACAAACAAAGTAATCTTGAAGAAGAGCGCGAAAAGCTAAAAGAATTTCGCAATAAAAAGAACCACCCTCCCAAGATTGAACGCCCCAATAGCAGTCAACGTAATATTGAAATTGACACCGGTAGCTCAGGTAGTGGCGGCAAAAATTATAACTTGTCAGAGGGACAATCTACCCTATCAGGTGACACGGCGACTTCTAGCACCGCAAAAGGTAGCAACCGTTCTGCATCAAATGGTAATAGTGGAGCCAGTAATAACGAGATTATCACCTTAATCAAACGTAACTATAACCCACCCATAGCCGCTAAAGGGTCAACTCAGCGCGCCACCTTGACGATTACGGTCAATGCCAATGGCGATGTGGTGACTGTCTCTACCTCAGGCCCTGATAATGCGGTCAATGAAGCGGCGAAGCAGGCAGTATTGAGTACTCGTAATCTACCCATTGATACTGATGACCCCAAATACCCTACCTTTACCATCCAGTTTAAAGGTAGCAACTAGTCAGCGACCCGCAATCATGTATGCGCTGATTTTACCTTAAGCTCCTTGCACCCTCTGCCATATTACCTTAACGTAATAGGCCACTTATTGCCTATAAAAAATAATTTTACACCATTTTAGGAGTTCAATTTGGTCATGCGTACCCATAAAAAACTATTGATTACTTTACTTGCCAGCACCTCAAGTCTGTTAACCGCTCCTAGTTTATTCGCAGCACCTGTGGTGTTAGAATTGGATTATGAGATTCCGGTACAACAAAACCAAGTCGCCTTTGTGCCTTTTGCGGGTGATTCGATATTGTCAGCCATTGTCCTAAGCGACTTGAGCCGGACTGAACTTAAAGTCACTAGCAAAAATCTGCCACAGCAGCCTCGTACTAGTAGTGAGCTGGCTGGTACGTTACCAGTCTGGCAAAATATGGGCATTCCCTATCTAGTCATCGGTAGTACTCGTACTAATCGCGGTAAGATCGTTATTGATTATGAAGTGATTGATGTTAAGTCAGGGCAAGTTATAGAGGGCAAGCAAAGCTTATCGTCAGATAAAGACCCGCAAAGTATGCGTTATGCCGGTCACGTTATCGCCGATAAAGTTTATGAGCTTATCACTGGAACTCCAGGTGACTTCTCAGGGCGCATTGCTTATATTGAGGAGATTGGCCGCGGTAAAGATAAAGTCTCACGATTAAAAGTTATGGATGCTGACGGTGAAAATGCCAGTACCATCACTGAAGTTAAAGGCTCTATATTTTCGCCAGCTTGGTCGCCCGATGCCAACCGGATCGCTTACGCTGTACAACGTGAAAAATCACATCCGGTTATTTATGTACAGAATATCAGTGGTGGCAGTGCCCGTGTATTGACCCCTTTTCCGGGCAGTAATTTGAGCCCTTCATTCTCACCCGATGGTAGCAGAATATTATTCTCTAGCAGTTTTGAGGGCAGCTCTGATATTTATGAGATAAGTGCCAACGGCGGCCAGCCTAGACGAATTATCAATTGGCCAAGCAGTGAGGTGCAACCAAGCTACGCGCCTGATGGCAAATCTTTTGTGTTTGTCTCTGATAAAACGGGATTTAATAAACCACAAATTTACCGCTATGAGTTCGGCTCAGGACGCACCACTAAAGTGTCTAACAGCGGCTATGCGACCAGCCCACAGTTTAGTGTTGATGGCACGCAAATCGCTTTTTTAAATGGCCGTTCAGCCGCGATTATGAATAGCAGCGGTACAGTAACTGCCAATCTGGGCAACACCGGTATTGATGAAGCACCTAGCTTTTCACCCAATGGCAAACGTGTGGTCTACGCCTCAACCCAGGGCGGCAAAGGCATTCTCACTATTAAGTCTCTCAACGGTGGAGAATCGTTCGGTAAATCAGGTCAAGGGACTCTCCGCTCACCAGTGTGGTCCGCCAGTCCTAAATAAATAACACCAGCACAACTATAGTTACGTTTTTTATATTTAGTGCAATGATTAACGGTTTATTTATCACGCGTTAAGGCTATTCACTCGGATCAGAACCGGGCGGGAAGTCATGGCGCAGCTGAGCGACATCAGCAGCAGTGACTGTATCGGTAAAATTATTAAGGTCACTTTGCACATATTGCGTGACCGCCGCGATTTGTTGATCAGTCATCATGCTGTGAAATGAGGGCATACCACGAAGACCATTGATCACCACGCTGATAATGTAGTATTTAGATTGCATCTTACTGTTGTCAGCTAGCGGCGGATAATAGCCAGCGCCTTGTGCGCCTTCGCCTTTTTGCATATGGCAGCCCGCACAGGAGTCGTCGTAGAGCTTTTTACCATTGGTAGTAAAGAATCCGGTTTTACCTTCTAAACTACCTTCAAATTTTGCTAGCCACTGCTGTAGATTTACATCCTCTGACATTTTTGGTAGCGAGCTAACATCAACGATATTGGCTCGCGGCGATCTAAGTTCTTCTTTAGACATATAGACTGCACCCCACGCGCCATTATTGCGGCTGGCTTGATTATCAAATACCACTTGCGCTGCTTGTAGATTAGCAAGGGTGGCTGCTGTATGAGCGGTTTGGTCTTTGTTATAGCGACTACAGCCTGATAGCGCAACGGTTCCTCCGACACTCAACATCATTACCACAGTAAGCAGGTTTGGTTTGATCATATTCATGATTACCTCTGAGTTCATTATTATTACTAACGACTGTCCCTACTTAATCATTACAGCTAATTGATAGCTGTTGCTACTAGCCCAGCTTTTTTGCTTTTTGATGTAAGCGCTGGGCTGCATCCATTCCTGACAAAATAGCCCCTTCTTGCCATGCAGGAATGTGCGAGCAGTGCTCACCTGCCAGTACAATCCGGTGATCAATAGCACATAGGGTATCGTAATATTGATCGCGGCTTGATTCACTCCAAAGGCCATAGCACCCCAGTGACCAGGGAATACGATGCCATGCCACGGAAGTACCGGCACGGAACTCTTTGGTATATTGCGGATGAATATATTTGCCATACTCTAGTGCCGCACTAATGCGCTCTTTTGGACTTAGCGTATTAAATTTATAAGAGGCTTCTCCAAACCCATACGCGCCAAGTAGCACCCCTGAACCGCTGGTGAACATATCGTGTGAGGGATAAGAAATTTGAGAGATGGGCATATCGGTATAGCTAATGCCCCCATAAATCCATTCGTCTTCTTCCCAAAACCGACGTTTAAACTCCAAGCCCACTTTATAAGAAGTATCATAAGGCACAGCCGCCATTGCTTGCTTCATTGGCGCTGAAACGTTGATGTCAATTTGGGTTAAGACTGATAATGGAATATTACAGACACACCAGTCCGCGCGAATGGTTTTGGATGCGCTATCTGGATTAGTGCTATCGACATAATCAACAGTCACGCCGCTATCGTCTTGATAGATCTTAGTAACTTTAGCATTGAACTCAATCATGTCACGGCACTCACGGGTGAACGCATCACCGATTTTGCCCATACCACCGACCGGCTGGAACATCGCCGGTTGGTGATCGTAGATGGTATAGTTGGCATAAATATCTGACCACATGCCCGAATCTAATAATTTATTCATTGGTATCGGTGTTGAAGGTTTGGCATCAGGCATCAGCCCGCCACCTGGATAGACACTATAGCCGCGATGCTTACTGGTATCATGGCTTTTGGTATAGCGATAGTTATTATCAAGCACACCCCAACCTTTTAAACCTTCTAACAGTTTTTCTTTGTCTTCTTTATTCACGGTACTATCAAGGCTGCCTACGTTAACCGCTTTGGACAATAACTCTGAAACATAACCACGTACGTCACTTTGCACTTCACCTAAGCGCTGCGGTGCGCCATTAAAATGATTGATACGGTGTAAGTAGGCACGGTCGTTGGTTTGTATAAATGGCTGTAACGCTACCCCAAACTTCTTACAATAATGAAATACCGCATAGTGATGAACCGGTAGTCGCCATGGTCCACCATTGAAATAATTACCTTTTTCAAAGTCGCAGGTCACTTCTCCGCCACCCAGCTCAGTGTATTTATCACCACTATTCAAGGTCCAACTGCGCCCACCACCACGATTTTGAAACTCAAGAACGGTTACTTTATAGCCCGCTTTACGCAGCTCATAAGCAGCAGTGAGACCACCTAACCCTGCGCCAAGAACAACAATACTGGCACCAGCAGGAGCTCCTTTTAAGTCCATTTCTTTTTTAAAGCTAGACTCCGAAGCAAACCCAAGCGTAGTCATCGCTTGATACATCGCCGTTGCCCCTGCGGTCTTACCGATCATCGCGAGTAACTGTCTTCGTGTGGGCGATTGAAATAGATCGTTCATTTTATTGTCCTTGTAAGAGCGCACTCATCCATGACCGCAGATAGTGATTTTTTTCATAACTATAATTAATATTCAGACTTACTTTAGTAGGCGTTTGACATCGGTGGCACTGACCTCGCTACGGCTATGACCGCCGAAAGTGACACGGACGTAATTGCTGATACTGGCAATCTGCGCATCACTTAACTCTTTAGAAAAGCCAGGCATTTTAGGCGCGGTATTTAAAGCCCCTTTGGCACCATAAGCAATAACATTAATCAGTGCATCAGGTTTATCACGGCGTATGCTACTCAATCCTACGATAGATGCATAACGAGCATCTGGCTGCGCGTAACCATCTGCCCCATGACAGCTGGCGCAAGCGGCAAGGTACAGCGCTTTTGGTGACGTATTGGCATTAGTATCAGTACCAACCCTAGCATTCACTTTTTCCTGCGCTAAATAGTCTTTTTGTTCGATTAGATTATAGGTAATAGAATGGCTCGACGGCTGAGGCAAGCGCGATATGTCTACCGGAATCATCTTATCGTCCGTTTTTATGATGGGTACGGCCTTTAGATAAGAAGCCATTGCACTCAAGTCTTCGTCTGTTAAATAACGAGTGCTGTGAGCGACGGCTTCAGCCATCGGCCCGCCAGCATAAGCGCGCTGATACAATGTTCCAGTACGCAGATAAGTGACGATATCTTGCTCGCTCCAGCGACCAATACCACTCTCATCATCAGGAGTGATGTTGGGCGCATACCACTTACCGAGCGGCGCACCAGATAAATATTTATCCTTATTGAGCCCCTGAGTGAGGTTGCGCGGAGTATGACAAGTACCGCAATGTTCTAAGTTATTAACCAGATACTCACCGCGCTGCTGCGTTTGGGTGAGGCCTGAGCGATTTTCGGTAGCAGGTACATTTATAATATTCCAAGCCAGCATTAAACTGCGTATATTTAAGGGAAACGGCAACTTAGTCGTACGCTCGGGCGGGATCTCAACGGCAGGTACAGTCTGAAAATAAGCAAATAATGCGCTAACATCCTCATCTTTCATACCATGATAGGACGGATATGGCATCGCAGGATAAATCTGATGATTAGGAGTACGGCCCTTCTGCAAGACTTTTTTTAAGTCAGCTTCGGTATAATTACCGATACCATAACGCTGAGAAGGGGTAATATTAGTCGAATAAATGGTGCCAATGGGGGTTTCAATCGCTACACCACCGCTATAGTCTTCACGGTGACAGGCCATACAGTCAGCAGTACGGGCAATATAAGCCCCACGATTGGCCAAATCACTGTTGGCTGGGCTTACATTGGGTAAACTGATAGCTAGTAGGCTAACACCATCAGCCATTACAGCACTAGAAACCATACTAAGCACCAGTGCTGACAACATCATAGAAATTGGCTTCATAATATCCTTATACCGCTAGCGAATGACCTTGAACACTCTTTACTAAAATAAAACTTTTTGATCAAGATTGCTTGTTTAATTATTCGTAGTGCACGTTTTTTTACAAAAGTTACAGTAAGAAATAAGCAGGTTAATTGATATTGACTGATGAGCATCCTCAAACAAGCCGAACAAGGCATTACTCTTAATTGTATTGAACCTGGTAATCCACAACAAAATGCTTATGTTGAACGCTATAATAGAACGATGCGTTATGATTGGCTAAACCAAGAGTTGTTTACTAATTTAGATCAAGTCCGTCAAGAAGCTGAAGCTTGGCTATATAGTCAGTTCAAAATAAAATAGATACATTTGTGTCAGCGCACTACTGTGTCGTTTTTAAATTGGATTTACTATATCACTACCATCATGAGCGCCCTAATATGAGCAATGGCGATTTTACGCCAATACAGAAACTAAACCACGCCGCTTAATTCTATTTGATTAGTGTCTTATAGTTGGGATAATTACCGTATCACCTCTGTAATCAATAGCGGCGCCCTATTGATTAATACCGAGTTTTGTATATGATGTGACTTGATTTATGGTCGGTTTTTATTATTAGTAATAGTCCACTGAGAATAACTATGAAGACATTTGCTTGTACGTTTATATTCACACTGATGACCTTCCTTACAGGCTGCCAAGCGTTGTTTCAGTTTTTTGACAGCCCTATTCCAGTAAACTCTACTGAACATCACAGCAAATAGCTTAATATTACCTCAAGACCTAAAACGGCATAAAGCTTAACATTACTCAAGCTTGTCTATAAATTTGCTGTTGAAAAATGTTGATGATCGAAACCAATAAATAAATAGTGTTTAGAAAAACAAAAAAAAGCAGATATCAATATTGATATCTGCTTTTTTATTTACTCAATTTTTATTGGCTATTTGTTTTGACGCACGCTTACTTTGCTTGTACTGATTTTGCTTGTACTGATTTTGCTGGTTCTGATCCTGTTGGCTGATGCTTGATGATAGTCTTTGCTAAATGATCGCCAAACCAAATGGCAGTATCAATATCGCCTTTGCCAGGTGTTTCTTCAGGGGGCGCATTAATGGATTGGGTCATTAATCCCAAAAAGCTAGACAGTCGATTTAAATCATTCACTTCGTGCCCTGTAGGCATCAGTGGCATGCCAACCCAATTCATACCATGCTGCATCGCAAATATACAAATTTGCTGTAATACGGCAAGTTTGTCACCACTTAACCCACCTGAATTGGCAAAACCTGCTGCCCACTTTCCTTCCCATTCTCTGTGATACCAACGCTTCGAGGTCTCATCCATAAAAGTTTTAAATGCGGCTGGCGCACTACCCATATATACGGCACTACCAAAAACCAGCAGATCTGCTGCGTCGACAAAGTCCCAATCTACATCATGAATATCTATCGCCCTTACCTGGGATTGTGGTAGTTGTTGACGTGCCCCTACGACTACCGCTTCAGCGACGCGCCTAGTATGGCCATAGCTACTATGATAAATAACTGCTATTGATACACTAGGCTTGCTAGTAGAAAGTTGCGAAGACGTTGATAAAGAAGGCGCTACAGTTGTATTCATACGAACTCTAATAATAGGTAATAAGTGTTTGATTTAATAACAAAAATTAATAGGTTAAAACCTGCTGGATACGATTGGCATCCGTAATAAGCAAGCTGCGCACAATAATCAATGCCATAAGTCAGATTGCTGGCTGCTGTGAATAAACCTGACACCCATAGGGATAATAACTCTGACTATTATAGCTGCATTGACAAAGAATATCAGTACAGGTGGTAATACCGGCATCGGTTAACTGATATGCGGCAGACAGTGACAAATTCAACCTTATTTTAACAGCTGCATTTTTATTAACGCTGAATTTATTAGGTCATGCTGTTTATTGGTACACACTGTAGCGAAATTTAATAGATTATCAGCAGTGCTTATTTGTGGACGTGCAACACGCCCTAGTATTAGAAAAAATAAAAAATCCTATTAAAATCATTAATATGTGCTTCCGCCATTCGCCAACAATGCTGCCAACAAATTAGTCCCTGTAGAATCTCTGTTATTCCATATAATCATATGTTGATTCTCATTCTTCTAGTGTCTCTATGTTTACTTCAATGACAATAAGATTATGATGGTGCAATTAGCCATTCAACATTTTCAAGAGATCTAGTATGGTATAGCCGCATTTTCGCTTTTTACAGTGCGTTTTTCTTGCCGCTATTGACACCATTGACGCTTGCCGTTACGGAAAAAGCTATAACATGATGACCTTTTACTATTGGCTTTTTGATCATTAACCCACTCGAAAAAACAACTTAAGTATTCCGATATATTATAGAAATTGATTCCAGCGAACTGCGTTGGAAAGGGACGTTATTACATTGACTACGATTACTAGAGTTCAACCTGTGAACGATACAAAAGGTCCGATTGTCACAGACAGTTTGGCATTAAATGCACCGCAAAAAATATTAATAGCAGGCGGCGCCATTGCTGGCCTGATACTACTGATTTATTTACTCGATACCCAGCATGTTTCTCAATCGCTGCTGCTGGGAATCGGTTTGCTGCTAGGTTATACCCTGTTCCATGCTCGTTTTGGTTTTACCTCTGCCTTCAGGCGTATAATGTCAGTAGGGAATGGGCAGGCTATGCGTTCTCATATGCTAATGCTAGCGGTCGCCGTCACATTGTTTGCGCCAATCTTGGCTTACGGCGCCACATTTTTTGGCGGGCCGCTCGCAGGCTATGTCGCACCAGTGGGCGTCAGCCTCATAGTAGGGTCTTTCATGTTCGGCATCGGTATGCAGCTTGGTGGCGGTTGTGCTTCCGGTACGCTTTATGCTCTGGGCGGTGGGCGTTCTGTCATGTTCGTGACGTTTATTTTCTTTATAATTGGCGCCACCATTGGTGCTTATCATTTGCCATTTTGGACCGAAGAGATGCCAGCGTTTGAACCCTACTCACTTGCTACGTCGACTAATCTTGGCTACAGCGGTGCTTGGCTTTTGTCTTTGGCATTTTTCGGTTTAATCGCTTGGGTAACCTTGGTTGTTGAAAAGAAAACAAAGGCCCCTAAAATGGCGCCGGTACCTTCTACAAGCGGATGGAAGCGAATTTTACGTGGCTCTTGGCCACTATTTGCGGCAGCGATTGTGTTAGCCCTGCTTAACGCACTGACTTTGATGACCCGTGGCCAGCCTTGGGGCATCACTTCTGCGTTTGCATTATGGGGCTCTAAAATTGCTAGAACCTTAGGGGTCGATGTGACTAATTGGGGCTATTGGCAAGGGGCTAATGCTGCGGCGCTTGATGTTTCTATCTTTGCAGACTCGACCACGGTATTGAATATCGGTATAATTCTTGGTGCCTTTATCGCTTCAGCTGCTGGCGGACTATTCAAGTTCACCCAGGTTACTGCGGGCAATTTCGCCGCTTCAGTTATTGGTGGCTTGATGATGGGCTATGGTGCACGCCTTGCATTCGGCTGCAACATCGGTGCTTATTTCGGTGGTATTGCCTCGTTCAGCTTGCACGGTTATGTCTGGGGCATACTCGCACTAGCGGGCACTTTATTGGCTTTATACTTACGTCCCTTATTCGGACTATCGGTGCCAAAATCGAACGATTCTGTCTGCTGATACAGACTAATGGCTGCTATTAGTTATCAACCATCATTAAATAATTGTTCAGTGTCCATCAATAAAAAGAGATAGCCGGCTAAAAACCTGCTATCTCTTTTTGCTATACGTCATAGATAAATATTAAACCGATAAACTACGCACGATGATTAAGGCCATACGTCCAGTTGCTGGCTGCTGTAAATGAGTCTGACGCCGATAAGAATAATAATGGCGATCAGCATAACTACAACCCACTGGTAAATCAGTGCACACTATAATACCTGCAGATACTAATTGGTCATGAGCCAGCTTGGGTAAGTTTAGCTTTATCTTATCCGCGCCTACTGGAGTGTGAACGGATGGGTTATCGACGGTCTTATCTACGCACTCGGTATTGGTAGCCAAATTATTAACAGTATTAGGATAATCGCTAGTATCAGCAGCTATACAGTAGATCTGAGCAAAATTATCAATGCTAGCTTGTGTTAATGATTGATTTTCTACGCAACCCGCTAACAGCCGATCAGCAACATGATTGCCGACTTCATAATGCACCGGACTGATACTGACACCAATCCATGCCATAACCTGCCCTTTGGCCATAAAGCGCTCAACCGTTGCCTTAATGACACCGCAAGCTAACCCTTGCCAGCCGGCGTGAATGGCTGCTATTTGTCCACTTGCAGGTTGATATAAGACGATAGGCACACAATCAGCAGTCATAATCGCTAGCCCTAAGTCGGCTTGCTGGCTAATCATCGCGTCAGCATCTACTAGATGCATGCTAAATGACGCACTATCGACGTCATAAACTTGCTTGCCATGAACCTGATTGACCCAGTGCAAGCTAGTGATAGGTGAGCGCTGTTGTTTTAATGGTTGAGCACTTAGTTGTTCATTAATTGCCGCCAGCAAGCGCATCCGATTGGTCAATACCTGCGCGGCATCGTCATTGACATGTAAGCCCAAATTTAACTCACCATAGCTCGCTCGTCCTAACTGACACAGTTGCTGATTTTTTTGTTCATTGCTTTTAATATCAGTACTTTCGATATCAGCATGTTCAAAGTCAGCATATTCGAAATCAGCGTTCTCATAAGCCGCGGTTTGAAAAATAGCCACGTCATCAAACTGCGCCAATAATGTAATCGGAGGCTTAGTAGTCATGGCTTATTTATCATCGCTCAGTCATCACTTTTGGTTCGTCGCAGCTTATTTAATAGATTTTTTTAGTGGCTTTTCTTATTAATTCTCTTAGTAACTTTTATACGGTGCTTTTTCTTCAGGGTAATAGCCGTCACTTAATACGGTCATTAACTTTTGCATATCTTCAGGAATAGGCGTCGTTACTTTAATGTCTTCACCGGTAGTGGGATGAACAAAACCTAAGGCATAAGCGTGCAAGGCTTGGCGCGGGAAGTTACTGATTATATTACGCTGCTGTTCTGTCAATCCAGCACGCAATTGGCGACGACCACCATAGACCCGATCGCCGACGATTGGGTAAGTAATGTGACTCAAATGCACGCGAATTTGATGGGTACGACCAGTTTCAAGCCCAACATCCAATAGCGTATAGTTGTCATTAAGTGCGGTAACCTCTAATAGATGCGTGACGGCCTCTCGCCCAGCAGTCATCACTGTCATTTTGGTACGTTGGTTACGATGACGACCAATCGGCGCGTCAATACGTCGATGACGCATTAGGCTCGCTTGATCCCCGGCTACCACACATTGATAATGACGATAGACTGACTTATCTTTGAGCTGCGCCATCAATGCCATCTGGGCCGGTTTGGTTTTACCGATAAGTAACAGTCCTGAGGTGTCTTTATCAATACGATGTACCAGACCTGCCCGTGGCAAATGATGCTGTTGTGGATAATGATATAGCAACGCATTGACTAGCGTGCCCGTCTGGTTACCAGCACCTGGATGCACCACCATACCTACTGGTTTATTAATAACCAATACCGCATCATCTTCATAAACCACATCGATAGCTATATTTTCCGGCTGATCTTCACTGTGCTGCTGCAAGGTGGTGGACAGATGCAACACGTCTGCAGCCTTGACCCGGTACTTTGGCTTTTGCTCAATGCCGTTACACAGTAAGCTACCGTCGCTAACCCAGCCTTGTAACTGGGCACGCGAAAAGTCCGTAAAAGCTAGCGAAGCAAGTTTATCAATGCGTAGGCCAGCTTCATCTTCAGAGGCCGTATAAGTCACATCGATTATTTCTAGCACAGCTTGTCTAGCTAGCGGTGCCTCATCGCCTTGATCATCATCGTCATCGTCATCGTCGAGTGAATCAGTATCAAGTACATCATCTAGTGACTTGTTGTCGTCATCATTATCATCTTCTGACGATACCTGACCACCATCACGTGGTTCACTGTTATTTGGTAGCTCATCTTGCGTGGTTAGATCGTTATCTAGCAACTGACTGGGCGTTAAATTTGTGGTCATAGCTTCATTATTCATAGCAGATTCATATAGGGCAAAGTCACCAAGGTGAGCTTTATAAGAAAACAGAAAGGCAATCAGCTGGCCATCAAAAATTAAAATAGCCAAAAAAAAGCGAGTTTAGTGTTGCTATAGTGTACCATGCCAAAAGCACAAGCCCTATAGTAGCTAACAGTTATCTGTCATTTGATACTCATCATTGAGCACACTAATAATCCACTATTAACTCTCTATAATATGACGTTATGGTAATTTACTGTATCTTGGCTAGTACGGACGACCATGGTCATCGCTTATTAAAACAGTCAGTACTAGGTGCTGACCAAATACTATATCGTCTGTATCAATTGATAATATCTCAACAGACAACCGCCTAGATAGAGTCAATTAGAGCGGTTGAAGACCGTTGTCATTTAGAACAATAAGTATAAAACCTTATCTCACTCTAAAATTTGCTGCACCCTAGTGCAGATAACTACAAAACGGATAACGAAAAAATAGACCCGTCTCGAGTTATTCTATAAATTAATCGAGATTTTGCTGTATGCTATGGCACTGTGTCTAATCAGAAATCATTTAAAGTTCTATTTAATTATAGTCACGCCCGAGCAACTATGGTCACATCTAGGCACCGTTAGGTTTAATCGTAGACAAACTTAATGATAGACTCTTTACTGTTGCCGTAATCAATTGTTGCCGTAATCATCGCCTTTTGATCATTAACCTGTTATATAGTGTGATAGCACCATTGCTATTATGCGTCTTGTGTCGGAGAAGAAGTATGCGCCCTGTTGGCAACACGTTTATCAAACTATCCTCAGTAACCCTGCTTGCATTAAGTGTGAACTTGGTGGGCTGTCAAACTTTTAAAAATTTGACCAGTAAGGATGTGGATGCAGTCGAAACTGCTGAGAAGTCAGAACAAGCCTACTATAATGACGCCATTACCCAGATTGATAAAGGTCGCTATACGCAAGCTATTGAAGATTTGACCAATCTGCGTACCTTTTATCCTACCGGAATATACGCTGAACAAGCATTGCTCGATATCATGTATGCCCAATTCGAAAGTGGCAGCTATGAGACTACGGCAGGCAGTGCTGAGCAGTTTATTAGCCTATATCCGTCTAACCCGCAAGTCAGCTACGCTTACTACGTGCGCGGTGTCGCCAATATGCAAGGCGCATCTGACGGCATCCAAATATTCAAAATGAATCAAGCCGAACGTGATACTGCTTATCTGCGGATCGCCTTTGCTAACTTTCAAGAGCTTATCAATAAATACCCTAACAGCCCTTATGCACCAGATTCTGCCCAGCGCATGCTATTTATTTATAATCAGTTTGCCCAAAGTGAGCTGACAGCAGCTCGCTGGTATATTGAGCGTGAGGCGCATGTGGCTGCTGCCAATCGTGCTAAATGGGTATTTCAATACTATCCACTAAGCGAGTCAGTACCGGAAGCTATTGCTATTCTTGCTTATAGCCATGATAAATTAGGGCTGACGGACTTAGCAAAAGACTATAAGACGCTGCTACAAATTAACTATCCAGAATTGCTTACCAATGACGGACGCGTCAAGCTTACTACCAAAAGTGACCGCACCTGGTTGAATAAATTGACTTTTGGTCAGCTTGGACGTGCCAGCATACAAAACACCTCAATTGCTGAGGGTCAATATAATGGCGCTACCAAAACCCAAATGATTCGTAATGCAAATCAGCTCAGATTGCCTACCGACGATGCTACTGCTGCCGATACTGCCATTATCAGTAGCACACCAGCCCGCTCTAGCGGAATCAAGGTAGGTTTAGGTCTGCCTGATAGCGCCACTGAACAAGTCTCTGGCCAAGGTAGTTCTAGCGCTGCTGCTAAAGAAGCTGCTGTCGAGCCATAAAATATCAATATAAATGACGATAGCTGAGCGTTGATGTTAGGAACTATTAACTGAAACAGTTAATAAAAAATGCCTTAACTGATAAAATCTGAAGAATAAAAAAGATATTAAAAAAATAAGGTCAACGACCCCGTTGGCCTTATTTTTCTGTCTTTGTGCTACCGTTTTTTATACGACAATCTTTTTACTTAAAAGCCACCTTGCTTGAGAGCCACTTTAATAAACAATCTCTTTGTTCAAAAGCCACTACCCTACAATCACCGCACTATGATCACAGCCATATGGTAAAATATTTCTTCCATGAGCATTCCAAACCATATTCTCGAGCAATTAAATAGCCAAGCTGACCTGATCAGCATTATTGGGCGTCATACTACGCTCAAACGCGCCGGTGGCGAGTATAAAGGCTGCTGTCCATTTCATGGGGAAAAGTCGCCATCATTTTATGTCAATCCACAAAAAAATATCTACCACTGCTTTGGTTGTAGTGTCGGTGGTAACGCCATCAGCTTTTTGCGCGATTATGAGAACCTCACCTTTATCGAAGCAGTTAATGAGCTGTCAAAGCAAACCGGTATCGAAGTACCACAAGAAGAACAACAGAATGTTAGCTATCAGCGTAGCAAACCTAAACCTATCGCCAAACCACAACACCAGACGCCCAAGCCGTCGTTCAATAACTCGACGACCCAGCAACTGTCGTCAGTAGATAACCCATCGTCAGCAACTGCCCCACCTGATAGTAGTAACGATGGCAGTATTGATAACGATAATATTAATACTGCTAACGAGTACTCTGACCAGTATGACTATGAAAATAGTGGCAGGTATGATGGCTTACCACCCAATATTCCTTATGACAATGATTATAATAGCGCAGAGTATAATACAGAACCACCCGCTTGGCTGACAGGTGACGATGGGTTTGTAGGCTCAGATATAGACCATGCGTCCGCTGATAAAGACGGCAATTTATATGAGTTATTGACCCAGATTCAGCAGTTTTATCAGCATAATTTAACCACCCATCCCCATGCTCAGCATTATTTTGCCGCACGTGGTATCACTGAACAGAGCTTAGATATTTTTGGGTTGGGTTATGCCCCATTCGGCTGGCAGCATCTTGAACATCAATTCCCACAAGATATCGAAGGACTCAAGGCACTGGGGTTAGTCCGTAGTTCAGAATCGGGGCGTGATTATGATTTATTGCGCGATCGGGTTATCTTTCCGATTCGTGACAATCAAGGTCGTATCATTGGCTTTGGGGGTCGTGCACTCGATGATGAGGTAAAGCCCAAGTATATTAATTCATCAGACTCACCAGTTTTTCATAAGCAGCACGTGCTATATGGCTACTACGAATCACGCCAGCAGCGGGCAAACCGCTGGCTAGTGGTCGAAGGCTACATGGATGTCATCGCCCTACACCAAGCCGGTATCTATGGTGCCATTGCCTCAATGGGCACGGCTATTAATGAAGCTCAAATATCACGCCTATTGACCTTAAACCCTACATTAACCTTGAGCTTCGATGGTGATAGCGCGGGACAAAAAGCGGCTTGGCGTACGCTTGAAGTCAGTCTACCAGTGCTCGGCGACGATAAAGAGCTGCGGTTTTTGACCCTACCAAATAATCATGATCCCGATACTTTTATTAAAAGTCATGGCGCAGAGGCTATGCACGAGCAAATTGCAACGGCGATGCCGCTATCGCAGTATATTTTTGCCTATCTAAGTGAGCGCCATGACTTAACATTAGCAGAAGGTAAAGCGAAGCTGATGTCGCAAGTGCGTACGCTAACCGCTTTATTGCCCAAAGGCAGTAGCTTTCGTTACCTGCTCAACAACGACATTTATCAAAAGCTGGGCGGTAAGCGTAGCCAGAATATTGAGGCAAAGGATGCGCTACTAGACTTCGATGGTGATATGACCATCAGCCAGCAATTACAGCTGTGTTTTTTGTTTCAGCCGCGTGCCCTGATTGATGATCCTATAGAGTCCATTTGGCAACAGACCGGTATTGATGGTTTGAATCTGCCCGCACATATCAAGCAAAAGGCCTCCTCTGATGCATTGCGACCCTTGGCTTGGGAAGATTTACAAGATGCTGCCTTATTGGATGTCGTTAGTACTATTAAGCGCTGTCTGGCTTATTTGCCGACCGATGCCAACGCCGCCGCACATTTTATTTTATCTAATCTAAACCCGTTAACTCAAGAAGCGCTTAGCCGTAATTGGGGATCCTTTTATAAAACCCTGATCACTAGAAATATTTTAAGCCTTGATGAGCAGATTGAAAACTTAGTGAGTCAACTCTTAGAGCGCAATATGAAGAAAAAAATACAAGAGTTGGTAAAAAATCCTGATCATATCAAGGCCACTATCGTACGCATTCAGGCGCAGCTATTAAGCAACTGGTTACGTGCCCAGCAAGCGGAACAATCAGCGCAAATGATTAGTATCTAATACAGGCAGTATTATAAATGGTCGTGGCTACGACGATTCAATGGGCCTAAATCAGCGATTTCAGCAGCTTATAAATAGTGAAGTCAACGAATCTCACTTAAGTATTGGCGTATTTACCCGGTCGTTAGGCAAAAAAAATAGCCAGTTTGCTTTGAATTTATTTTATTAATCGTAAAAACTGACCGTCGATATTAATTTTTTAAGCTCAACTTTTTGTTTATAATATGCTCGCTCTTTAAATTAAGGCCTGCTGACCCCATTATTTATGATTATGGCCAGCAATCGATAGCAGCTTATTGCTAAAATATTATAAAAGGTCGTCAGCGACATTGTGCTTGCTTACTAAGGTCTGTGTTAAACTGTGCCGCTATTATATTTACGGTCCTATTTCTGTTGTTTAACGACAGGTTGTTAAGTGAATTTTTAGCACTAAGTAAGGTTTGAGCAAGCATATTGACATAACCGTACTGAACCTTATTATTATTATTTTAAATTTTTTAGGTTTGAACTTTTTAGGCTTTTAACTTTTAGCCATTTTTGAGTATTTTTATTGTATTTTTTTGAATTCTAATTCATATCAATTCATTTTTGTTGTTATTGACTACGCCTACGCTTTTTTGTGATCAATCTTTTGATTAGATCAGCGCCCTGAACAAGCAGTAGCCCGTCATATCACGAAAATGTCCGACGCAAACAAAGTGAGTATTTATGAACGATAAGTCAGTTTCTAAGTCCACATCTCAGCTGGCCACCTTGATCCAAATGGGTAAAGAGCAAGGATATTTGACCTATGCTGAGGTGAATGACCAACTCCCCGACTCCATTACCGAAAGCGATCAGATCGAAGATATTATCCAAATGCTAACGGATGTTGGTATTAAAATCTTTGAGTCTGCGCCTGATGCTGATGATATCTTGATGAATGACGATTCAAGTGATGACGAGTCAGCAGCTGACGAAGCAGCGGCAGTATTAGCTGCTGTTGAGACTGAGCCTGGTCGCACCACTGATCCTGTCCGTATGTATATGCGTGAGATGGGTACAGTGGACTTGCTGACCCGCGAAGGTGAGATTGCCATTGCTAAGCGTATCGAAGAAGGTATTCGTGACGTTCAGCATGCGATGTCTTATTGGCCAGGAACGGTGCAATATGTACTGGACGAATATCAGCGCGTATTAGATGGTGATAAGAAGCTCTCTGACGTTATCACTGGTTTTTTAGATCCTGAAACTGATGCTGAGACCGCCGCCGCAAAAGAAGAAAAAATCATGGTCATCAAGTCAAAAGCCAAAGCGAAAGCTGAGCGCGAAGATGACGAAGATGGTGAAGACGGTGAAGCTACTGAAGATGATGACGCCGAAGAAGAAACCGGCGGTATTGATCCAGAAGAAGTGCGGGTACGTTTAGAAGAGATTGAAGGCCTATTCATTGCAGCCAAACAAGCCTTGCTAGATTTCGGTCGGGGTAGCGTACAAGCCAATGAAGCTTACGAACAGCTTGCCATGCGCTTCATGATGCTCAAGCTTAACAACCGCTTGTCAGATCAAGTAATGGCCATCATGCATGATGTGTATGATGATGTGCGTAAACAAGAGCGTCAAATCATGCGCTTGGTTATTCGCCGTGGCCGTATGCCGCGTGAAGAGTTCCGTAAGACTTTTCCAAGTAATGAGACCAACGTTGATTGGCTCACTGAACGTCTAGCTGGTAAGCCGGCGTTTGCTGGGACCTTAGAAAAAGTCACCGATGATGTTATTCTTTTACAACGTGCCATCCGTGATTACGAGCACAAGCTCGATATGACCATTCAAGAAATGAAAGATGTGGCACGCCGCATGGCAATCGGTGAAGCCAAGGCTCGCCGCGCCAAGAAAGAAATGGTTGAAGCTAACCTACGTCTAGTTATCTCTATTGCTAAGAAGTATACCAACCGTGGTTTACAGTTCTTAGATTTAATTCAAGAAGGTAACATTGGTCTGATGAAAGCGGTTGATAAATTTGAATATCGTCGTGGTTATAAGTTCTCAACCTATGCCACTTGGTGGATTCGTCAGGCCATTACTCGCTCTATCGCTGACCAAGCGCGCACCATCCGTATTCCAGTGCATATGATTGAGACGATTAACAAGATTAACCGTGTTTCTCGCCAGCTACTCCAAGAGATGGGACGCGAGCCAACGCCTGAGGAATTAGGCGAACGCTTAGAGATGGACGAAGTTAAAGTCCGCAAAGTGCTCAAAATCGCTAAAGAGCCAATCTCTATGGAAACCCCTATCGGTGATGACGAAGATTCACACCTAGGCGACTTCATTGAAGATCAGACCATCTCTAGCCCAGTCGATGATGCTACCTCAGCTGGCCTACGTGAAGCGACTCGTGATGTGCTTAGCAATCTAACTGAACGTGAAGCACGTGTGCTAAAAATGCGTTTTGGTATCGATATGCCCACCGATCATACTTTGGAGGAAGTCGGTAAGCAGTTCGATGTGACTCGTGAGCGTATTCGTCAGATCGAAGCCAAAGCCTTACGTAAATTACGTCATCCATCACGCTCTGAGCATCTTCGCTCATTCCTTGAAAATGACTAATTTTTGAAAGTGATTGGTTTTTGAAAGTGATTGGTTTTTGAAAATGAGTGCTTCTTTAAAGGCACAAGCTAATCCCTTATAAAGGGTTTAGCTTTTAAGCATAGCACCAGATATAGACCTAATAGCTGAGCGAGTCTCAGCTTTTTTGTGGCCTGTCGATAAGTGTGCTGAACAGCACCGCCAGGCTATACTGTTGAATAATAGCCATTGAATAACCATTATTAAATAAGACAATCAAAAATAAGGACTCTATAATGAGCGATAATCAACAAGATCCAAAAAAAGAAGTCACTGTCTCTAATCTGTCATTAGAGAATGACAAGATCAAAGGTAAAAAAACTGATATCCAGAATCCTGAACTCTGGGATTTTCCTATGGATTATCCGTTAAGTATTATCGGTCATGAAGGTGAGCACGACAGCTTACTTAATGAAGTTAAGCTGATTCTTGGTAGCCAATTCCCTGATTTTGATTTGGCTTCTATTAAGGTTAAACCGTCCAAAACCGGCCGTTTTCACTCGGCACGGGTTAATCTATACATGACCTCAGCTGAACAGGTCAACACCCTATATGCGGCGCTTGATAATGCCAAAACCGTACGCATGGCACTGTAAGATTATTGCGACCCACCACATGTAGTACGTAAAAACCTAGCGGTAATAATAATCACAATCGTCACTCATATGAGTGGCGATTTTTGCTCGTCTCAGGTACAATCGTCAGCGCAATTATGGCCGCTACCCTAGTAATTTCTACAAGAATTTTTGTAGCATGGCCGACCTAAAATAATAAATAGTTTTTACAAAAATTTTATTATTTCTAGTAATCTCAGCTAGCCCTTACTCCATCGCCCTTTGCTAAAATATAAGCACGCCACAACCTCGTAGCAACATAGTTTACTCCTAAAATCAATATAGCTTTTTCAAAATATTCCCGCTATATTGTGCCTATCTACTAACACAAACGCTATATGTAGTGCTCAATGATTTTATCATCACTATGAGCGTTGCTATTCTTTTGCCTGAAAAAAGCTGAGTTAGCCTGATAGAAACTGACGCATAGTAGTAATTAGCGGTAGTAAGCAACAGTGATAAATAACAATAGTCAGTCACAATGATAAGCAACAATACAATAAATAAATGGCTAGCCGATTTAGCCATATAACGAACAATATTAGCAATCAACAATAGAGGTTAGCATGACACATATCGATAGCATTCAAGTCACCAAACGTGATGGACGTCTCGAACCAATTGATTTAGATAAAATTCATAAAGTCATCGAGTGGGCCGCTCACAAGTTAGATAATGTGTCAGTATCACAAGTTGAGCTAAAGTCGCACATTCAGTTCTATGAAGGTATCAAAACTCGTGATATTCATGAAACTATTATTAAGTCTGCCGCTGATTTAATTTCTGAAACCACGCCTGATTATCAATATTTAGCGGCACGTTTGGCGATCTTTCACTTACGTAAAATCGCTTACAATAGATTTACCCCACCCTCTTTGTTTGATCATGTACAAAAGCTCACTGACGCTGGCAAATACGATCAACATATCCTAGCCGATTACAGCCTTGCCGAATTTGATGAGCTAAATGACTATATCGATCATTGGCGCGATATGAATCTTGCCTATGCTGCTGTTGAGCAAATGGCTGGTAAATATCTGGTACAAGACCGTGTCAGCAAGACCGTTTATGAGAGCCCGCAGTTCTTATATATGTTAGTCGGTATGTGCTTATTTAGCAGCTATGATAAATCAGAGCGTCTAGACTTTGTGAAGCGCTTTTATGATGCTACCTCACAATTTAAAATCTCTCTACCAACACCGATTATGTCAGGCGTACGTACCCCATCACGTCAGTTTAGCTCATGCGTGCTAATTGAGTGCGGTGATAACCTGGACTCCATCAACGCGACCACTAGCGCCATCGTGCGTTATGTATCACAGCGTGCTGGCATCGGCATCAATGCTGGTCGTATCCGCGCCCTTGGTAGCCCTATTCGCGGCGGTGAAGCGCAACATACTGGCTGTGTACCCTTCTATAAGCTATTCCAAACCGCTGTCAAATGCTGCTCACAAGGCGGTGTTCGTGGCGGTGCTGCAACCTTATTCTATCCATTATGGCATTTAGAAGTAGAGTCGCTGCTAGTCCTCAAAAATAACCGTGGCGTTGAAGACAACCGTGTTCGTCATATGGATTATGGCGTACAGATTAACAAGACCCTATATAGCCGTCTGATTAAAGGCCAAGATATTAGCTTATTTTCGCCATCTGATGTGCCAGGCTTATACGACGCCTTCTTTGGAGATCAAGACAAATTCGAAGAATTGTATACTAAGTACGAGCAAGATGACTCCATCCGTAGCCGTCAAATCCCAGCGTCTGAGCTGTTCAGCCTAATGATGCAAGAGCGTGCTAGCACCGGTCGTATCTACATTCAAAACGTCGATCATTGCAATACTCATAGTCCATTTGATGCCAGCGTTGCGCCTATCCGCCAATCAAATCTATGTATGGAAATTGCGCTACCGACTAAGCCCCTCGATAACATTAATGACGAAGAAGGCGAGATTGCCCTATGTACACTATCTGCGGTTAACTTAGGTAAAGTTGAGCATGTCAGCGATATCGAAGAGCCTGCTGAGCTGATTGTACGGGCACTGGATGCCTTGCTCGATTATCAAGACTATCCGGTCAAAGCCGCTGAAAATGGCAGCATGCGTCGCCGTACATTAGGTGTGGGCGTGATTAACTATGCCTATTATCTTGCGAAAAATGGCGTGCGCTATTCAGATGGCTCAGCATTGGGTCTGACTCATCAAACCTTTGAAGCGCTACAATATTATTTATTGAAAGCCTCAAATAAATTGGCCAAAGAGCAAGGTGCCTGCCCTGCCTTTAATGAGACCACTTATTCACAAGGTATCTTGCCGATTGATACCTATAAGAAAGACTTGGATAAAATCTGTCAAGAGCCACTACATCTCGATTGGGAAACCCTACGTACTGACATCACCACGCATGGTCTGCGTAACTCGACCCTAACTGCCTTGATGCCGTCTGAAACTTCTAGTCAGATTGCCAATGCGACTAACGGTATTGAGCCACCACGCGGTCTGGTGTCTATTAAAGCGTCGAAAGATGGCATCTTGAAACAAGTGGTGCCAGAAATTGAGAAGCTTAGAGGTCAGTATGAGCTATTGTGGCAAATGCCCAACAATGATGGTTACTTAAAGCTAGTCGCCATCATGCAAAAGTTTGTTGATCAAAGTATCTCAGCCAATACTAACTATGACCCAACTCACTTTGAAGGGGGTCGTGTGCCTATGAAGGTCTTGCTCAAAGACTTATTGACTGCCTATAAGCTGGGTGTAAAAACTTTGTATTATCACAATACTCGTGATGGCGCGAACGATGCCCAAGCAGATATGGAAGATGATTGTGCTGGTGGGGCTTGTAAGATTTGAGAACCGTTAAAAAATTGCGCTGCTAGAAAATTATAAATTTTCTCTTGCGTCGGGACGAAGCAATGCTTTGCTTTATCCTTCCTCAAGGATCACAAGAAAAATTCTTTAAATAGAATTTCCGACGGATGGCGGGTTTGGCTTTTGAAGCTGACCTCGCTTTCCGTTAATTTCGGTGTTAGAGCATATCTAAATATTAATGGCCTTCAGATCAGGGTATATTTTCATGAAGAAAACTCAGAACTTGTTCTTTATGATTTTTGGCTTATTAATAGTTATGTTTATAATCGCAGTTATAGCTTATGTACTAAAGTTTGTTATTGATATCTTTTTGCAGGCTGATGTTACTGTAGTAGCCGCCTTAGTCGCAGCTTCAGGCACAATTATGGCGACAGCCTTTACAGTAGTTGTTGGACAAATGATTAGTAAAAATAGAGAAATTGAAGAAGCTCATCGTGCATTTAAAACAGAGATGTACTCGAAATTTATTAATTTTACTATAGATTATGTATTTTCGCAGACTAGAGAAGATATGGAATCTATAAGCCAACAAGAACTTGAAAAATATTTTATAAAGCTCTCTAAAGATTTTACTTTATGGGCATCACCAGAAGTCATAAAAGCATGGTCTAAATTCCGAAGCCAAGCCGGAGATAGTGATAGCTCTGATACATTATCTAATATTGATAACGTATATAAAGCAATGAGAAAAGATTTAGGTAATAGCAAATCTGGTTTACAAAACAAAGCGTTGGTAAAATTATATCTTAATAACTCTGTTTAAATAAGAAGGTGTACGCTAGATTTTAACTCATTTGCCGCAGGGTAGATTAGCCAAAGTGTAACCTACCAAATGATTAAGAGAAATTAGAATTGTTGATTTACGTTTTACTGTCATTCTCTATAATAATTTGGTAAAACTAATCCATCCTACGTCTAACATTGAAAAACTTAACGCAGATACAGTCAGCGTAAGGTGCGTCCCACGCACTTATAACGTATAAAACCTAAATTCATACAAGCGATAAGAGCATTACTAGACATAGAAAATAGGACGAGAAAACTCACTTATATAGCTACTCTTTTATTGAACCGTACATGAAACGCACCATATCAAGTAAAACACTGTGGCTTTATCGCTACAATTGAAAATCACACAAAGAATAAAAACGACGGAGGTCATAGACGTGCAATATACCGCAATCATCAAAGACGGTGGTCTATTTATCCCTAACGTATTTTCAGACCTAAACGATGGTCGCTCATACATTGCACAAGTGGAAGTAGACATCGAAGACGTTCGTAAGCAATTAAACTCAAGCGAAGAACCAAAAAAAGCAGCAATAAAAGAAGCAACAAAAGAACCTAAGAAACAATTGAAGAAACAGACGCCAAAGCAACCATCGAAAGAACCTCAAGACCTTAGCCTAGGTACACTTCAAAAGAGTGATATCGATGAATTAGAAGCATTGGATGATATAGAGCTAAGCGAAATGCTCAAAGCTTATATGAATGATGGACAAGTACCAGTACAAATATCTTTAGAGAACTTATAGTAGAAAGCCTATAGCGCGTTTTTACAACTATTTTCAAAATTTTAGACTAATAATCTGTACAACATAAAAAGGCAAGACCATGACTTACTCAATCTTTAACCAAACGCCCAACAACGCTATGAAAGAACCGATGTTTTTTGGTCAGCCCGTCAATATTGCCCGCTATGATCAACAAAAGCATCCTATCTTTGAGCAGTTGATTGAAAAGCAATTGTCGTTCTTTTGGCGTCCAGAAGAAGTCGACGTGTCAAAAGACCGTATGGACTTTGGCAACCTATCCTCGCATGAGCAGCATATATTTTTGAGTAACCTGAAGTACCAGACCCTACTCGACTCTATCCAAGGTCGTAGCCCAAACGTGGTGCTACTCCCGTTGGTCTCCATTCCTGAGCTTGAGACCTGGATTGAGACTTGGTCATTTTCAGAGACCATTCACTCGCGCAGCTATACCCATATCATTCGTAACATCGTCAATGACCCAAGCCTAGTGTTTGATGACATCATGACCAATGAGCATATCTTAGAGCGCGCCTCTGATATCGCCCAGTACTATGACGAGCTATATCACAACTCGCAGATTTACAGCTTGTTCGGCGCAGGCACGCATACTATTAATGACAAAGAAGTGACGGTTGATTTGACCTCCCTAAAAAAGCAGCTATATCTGTGCATCATGGCGGTTAACGTCCTTGAAGCGATTCGCTTTTATGTGTCGTTTGCCTGCTCGTTCGCCTTTGCTGAACGTAAGCTGATGGAAGGCAATGCCAAAATAATCAAGCTAATTGCTCGTGATGAAGCCTTACATTTGACTGGTACACAGCATATGCTGAACCTAATGCGCAATGGTAAAGACGATCCAGAAATGGTACAGATTGCCAATGAGTGCTATGAGCAAAGCATCGAGATATTCCGCAAGGCCGCTGAGCAAGAAAAAGAATGGGCCAGCTATTTATTTAAAGATGGCTCAATGATTGGCCTGAATAAAGATATTTTATGCCAATATATTGAATACATCACCAACTTGCGTATGGAAGCGGTTGGCCTACCATCAGCATTCCCAAATTCTAAATCGAACCCCATTCCATGGATCAATACCTGGCTGTCCTCTGATAATGTTCAGGTCGCGCCACAAGAAACTGAAATCAGTTCATATTTAGTCGGTCAGATTGATTCAGATTTATCAAATAATGATTTTGATGACTTTGAGCTATAGAGAATGGTAGCCAGCTGAGTAAAAGTTTAGCTTGGTGTCTCATTAACAATGAATAAGGTCGATTGACAAACAGATAGCATACGACAGGACTAATCGCGATAGGATCAACTATGACATGGGTAATGACTAGTAAACAGCAGTTCTACTTACATGACGATGAGAGCCTACTAGATGGGCTGCTGCGGACTGGTCATGAGGTTAACTACCAATGTAAGGAAGGCTATTGTGGCAGTTGCCGTATACGCCGGATTGCAGGCTCACATCCGGTCGATTATCCGTTTGCACCACTGGCTATGATTGAGGACGATGAGATCCTAGCTTGTTGTTGCCGGGTACAAGGCGTTATTTATATCGAGCATGAGTTTATTAAAGACTAATTTGTAGAACCGTTATCAGCAGCCATAAAAAAGCGCGTTATCTTAATCAAGATAGCGCGCTTTTTTTTATGACTTACTATGAGCTCTACTGCTGCTGAGTAGCGGCGTCATTTTCGAACAGCTGTAGCAATTCTTCACGCATACGTAACCGTTCTTCTTCAGACATCATCGGTCCGTCTTGATCGCCACCATGATAACTTGGCTGACCATTTAAGCTGCTCTTATCGATGGTAGTTGGTGGCTCAACTGTCTCTTGCTGTGGGCGTTCGGCTAGCATAATTTTGGCTTGCTTGTTTTTGCCGTCACGCAATATCTGCGTGTTGAGCTCAGTACGGATGGGTTTGCGAGCCACATATTGTATCAGAGTATTGGCATCAGTCATCTCAATACCATCAATGGTTAGGATCACATCACCGGCCTTTAGGCCACTTTTTGCCGCTGGGCCTTTATCGATAACTTTGAGTACTTCCACACCCGTTGAGGTTTCAAGACGGGTCGGATCTTGTAGCTGTGACTGGATTTCAATCCCTAGCCAGCCCCGAGTCACACGACCATCTTTAATCAGCGCGTTCATTACCTGTTCCACTAAAGCCGTTGGAATGGCAAAGCCGATACCCATCGAGCCACCAGAACGTGAAAATATAACAGTATTAATCCCCACTAGCTCACCACGAGCATCAACTAGCGCGCCGCCTGAGTTACCTGGATTAATAGCGGCATCCGTTTGAATGAAATCTTCAAATTTATTCACCCCAAGCCCAGTACGACCGGTCGCTGAGATAATCCCTTGAGTCACCGTTTGCCCCACGCCAAATGGATTACCAATCGCTAATGCTAAATCACCCACGCGAATAGGAATTTCACGAAAACCAAGCGGTGTTAGCCCAGTCATGTCTACCTTAATGACGGCTAAATCACTGTCAGGATCGGTACCAATGAGTGTGGCACGACTTTTACGACCATCGTTGAAGGCGACAGTAATTTCATCCGCTTTTTCTATGACATGAGCATTAGTGACAATATAGCCATCCTTTGACACTATGACTCCAGAGCCTAAATTGGTAGGACCTTGTCCTTGCGGACCCTCATTATGAAACTCAAAAAAGCGGCGCAAGACCGGATCATCCATATAGGGATGCTCTTCCATCACTTGAGTCGTGTAGATATTTACCACCGACTGCGAGGCACGGGCAACTGCATTGTGATAAGAAGAGATAGGTGCTGGGGTGTCAGACACTGAAGCGGATGCTTGTTGCTCAACAGCCGTGGTTCTTGGTGGCTCCCATTTGGCCTCTGACGGGGTCTTCATACTCGCAAACAACCAGACAAAAGCTGCAATAACTATCAGCAATAAGGCCCAAGGTAGCCATTTTAAGAAACCGGCCTTGTTATTGGTGTTCAGGGATGACGACATATAGAAAAACCTCTATGTATTTGATACAGACGTACAGCGTCTGAGACTCTCAGACCAACAATATTTCGTCTGTAAATTATAACTGGCAACAAGGTTAAATTGTAACGGATCGTGTACCGTTTCAGTTAGTATGCTTGTCAGAATTTTTTCAGCAGTATGATAAAATAACTGTCATCCATATTATATGCTTTTATTGACAGCAAGTACTTAGCTAATACGAAATATTAGTAAGTTACAATAACAATCGAATCTAAATAATTAAGTTAGATTAATCAAATCACAGTAGTTAATCTCACTTAATTAAACCGACTTAATTAAACCAAAACAGGAAACCATAATGACTACTAAAGACGTCATAACTGAAGAATCCAGCCCTTCCGTAACCGCTCAGACCTTGACACAATTTTGTGACGACTATCTGAGTGCTGCTGCTTTTAAAGACTACGCTCCTAATGGCTTACAAGTGGATGGTGGCCGACCTATACGGCGCATTGTCACTGGCGTTACTGCTTGTGAAGCCTTGATCGATGCGGCGATTACTGATAATGCCGATGCGATCATGGTACATCATGGTTACTTTTGGAAAGGTGAACCTGCCCCTATAGTAGGTATGAAAGGACAACGTATTCGTAAATTGCTGCAGAACGGCATCTCGTTAATCGCTTATCACCTACCCCTTGATGGTCACCCAGTAATTGGTAATAACGTCAAACTTGCAGAGGCGCTAAACATGACCATCACTGAGGCGCTCTATCCTAATGATTCACATCCGGTGGGCAACATCGCAACGTGTGCCCCGCAAACTGCCCATAGTCTAAGCGCTATCATCACCGAAGCATTAGGACGTGCGCCGCTACATATCTCTGGCGACTATAATGCGGCTGATAATACGGCTGATAATAATAGTACCGCTACTCACTCGAAGCGCCTCGAGCGTATTGGGATATGTACGGGCGGCGCGCAAGATATGATCGAACAGGCAGCAGTAATGGGCTGTGATGCTTTTATCTCGGGTGAAATATCAGAACGTACCACTCATATCGCTCGCGAACTTGGTATTGACTACTTTGCCTGCGGTCATCACGCTACAGAACGTGGCGGTATTCGGGCATTAGGTGAGTTAATTGCACAACACTTTAGCGTACCAGTGACTTTTATTGATATTGATAATCCAGCGTAATCAGGAGTTAAAACTATCCCTGCTGCATTATATTAGGGTCTGCGCTCAATTAAGCGAAAGATTTTATACGATTTAATAACAGTATTTTTGATAACAGTATTAAGGCTGCGTTTAGATTCAGCGAGCTAGGATAGAAAATTAATGGATATTTATTAAGTTATTTCGATAGACTTTAGTTGGTTAAAAATTAAGCAAAATATATCTATTTTTGACCGTCTACCACCTAATTGTTAAGTTTTATCACTCTTTTCTTAACTTAACTTGAATACTGCAACTAATACCCGCATATTAGCAACTTGTAAGAGAATGTTTTGTCATGAAACTTCCCATTTATTATAGCTTCCGGTTATAGTGCTAAATGATGCGGTAGTTATTCATATATTCATTACATGATACGGCCTATGATTCTACCTGCAGTTTTCTGAGGCAGGTGGCTATTTATCCGTGTTATGCGTTAGCCTATTTTTGTAAAGGCTACTAGTACTGATGAAAATCTGAGTAACGACTTGCAGTGGTACCCTGTGATGACACCATATATTTAATGATCACTATGTATCCTATATTTAGCGTAGCAATAACAGTATAGAACGATTTTTTGACCTCACTTTCTATTTGAAACGTGACGGTCATAAAATTCATTATTTATCTGTATTGCTAGACGATGGCATATTATTACGTCTTCTACTCTATAAGTTACTTGTAGAGCAGATGGTCGTTAATATGAGCACAGTAGACGTTGATTTAGATTTTTAGTTGGGTTTTACCACTACCATATCAATATTACTGTTTATGCCTATGTCTCAATAACTTATTCATGGCCTTACCTATGTTTAATATAATTTTTACCCTATTTTTGTAGCGAGCTTTGCTAACGAATTGTGTGATTCGTATCTTTGGTTGTGCAGCGTTTAAGTCTTTTTAAATTGACGCTAGCGGATAGGTTGAACCCCATCTTCATATTAGCTATTTGTATCAATAACCAATACAAATAACATTGATAATGGTGGCTTTTATATTTAAGCAAGGTGATATTCACTTTTCCTATTGAGGAGTGAACAGCACTTAAAATGTAAATTTAGCGAATGCTAGCGATATAAGCATTCGTTAATGACTCATTTTACGGTAAGCAGGATGGCTAAAATTAGGAGACATGCATGCAACGTATTACTTATCGTGTCAAAGTATCCGCGCAAGGTGCCAAACGCCGTATTTCTTATTTACTGCATCCTGCTAGACGCTTGCTTAACACCAGAAGTAACCTCGTTCCATCTACTCGTTTTGCCAAGTCTAAGAAATTTATACAAGTATCCGGCATTGCATTACTATCCCTACCCGCTGAGAGTCTCACGACCATGAGCGACCCTGTGCCAGCCTATGATCATGTGATGCTAGAACAGACATTGACTATTGCAGCCGTGCCTGGTGATAGCACCTACTTTGCCACCGATGGCTTCCAACATGGCTTCGGCTATGATTTGTTGCGTAGCTATGCTGATCAGCTTGGGGTAACTATTGACCTAAAAGCCTACGCTAGCGAGGAAGCAGCACTAAGAGCGCTACAATCAGGTAATGCTGATATGGCACTAACCACTGCTAGCACCCAACTAAAAAGTCAATTTGGCCTACCCTCAGTAAATTTAAGCTGTGGTTATGACACCAGCTTGACTAAAAATGGCTTACATCCCAGAGTCAGCTGGACGTTCAACCAAGCAAATGACCCACTGTCAAAAAAAGCCAGCTATTTCTTATGTAACGGCATTAAGCTAGAAGAAACTCAAAAGTTAGCGGCGTTCTACAATCAAAACTTACTCAAAGATGCCTACAGTCAGCAGCATTTTAAAAAGACTATGACTGAAAAACTCCCTGATTATCAGTCTTCTTTTAAAGAGCAAGCGCAATACTACAATCATGATTGGGAATTATTGGTAGCAATGGGTTATCAAGAGTCGCATCTCGATGCCAATGCTGTATCGCCTACAGGAGTGCGCGGTATCATGATGCTCACCAATAATACCGCTAAAGCAATGGGGGTCTCTAACCGTGTTGATCCCGGCCAAAGTATTAGTGGCGGTGCACGTTATTTAGAGCAGATGAAGTCCGACTTTGCAGATGTACCAAAAACAGACCGCATTTGGTTCGCACTCGCCGGCTATAACATGGGGCCGAATGCGGTTAAAGGTATTCAGCGCAAGCTTAGAGCAGACGGGATTGATGATAAGAGCTGGGCAAATATTTATGCCTATCTATCAGAAAATGAGGCGTCAAATAGTCGTTTTGGTCAGGTTATGGACTATGTCAGTAATATTAGAAGTTATCTTGAAACCATGAAAACCGAGATGGTTTAATAGACTCTTTCAAGTAAAAAACTTCAGACAAAAAAGCTGCTCTTTGATAAGAGCAGCTTTTTTTGTGGGATAAGGACAAGTTTAAATCATCAGTTAAAGTAATGGCTATAAAACAGCTATTAGCGGTTCGGTACGGTCAGACGCTGGCCACGCTGTAACATAGTATCGGCTGCAATCTTGTTCATATCAGCCAGCTCTTGGGTTGAAACCCCATATTTACGTGCTAGACCGATCAAGCTATCACCTGAACCTACGGTATAACTGACCGTGACTTTTGGCACTTTAATCGTTTGCCCGCGCTGTAGCTGTGCATTAGGCGCTAGATTATTAGTCGCAGCTAAGTCTTCTACTGAAACCCCTAGACTGCGCGCTAAAGCGATTAAGCCGTCACCTGACTGCACTTTATAGTTTTCTGTATTACTAAGCTTCTTACCACTACTGTTGGTCGCGGTACTGCTAGAGGTATTGCTGCTAGCTGAAACATTCGCGCTACTACCACCAGTTACAGGAATAGTGATGGTACGGCCAAGTATCAAGTTGGACGTGTTACTTAGACCATTGGCTGATGCCAAGTCGCTCAAACCAATATTATATCGATTGGCCACACCTGTTAGGCTATCACCTGGCTGCACTTTATAACTGGTTGGCTGGTTGTTTAATTGACGACTTACTTCTATCTTAGAAACGGGAACTTTAATCGTCTGACCACGTTGTAAACGCGCGTTAGCGTCAAAGCTGCTGTTGACAGCAGCCACTTGCCCCGCACTAACACCGATACTATTGGCAATACCAATTAAAGTATCCCCTGATTTTACTTTATAGTTACTAGTAGGCGTTGAACTGCTGGCACTGGCACTACTACTATTATTACTGCTACTGCTAGGAGCTGTGAAATCTACGCTGGTAGGTACTTTGAGCGTTTGACCCACATATAACGAATCGGTCGTGCCAAGGCTATTGAGACTGGCTAAAGCATCCGTTGAAATATTGAATTGACGTGCTAGTGCAATTAGGCCGTCACCAGATTTTACCTTGTAGTTCTTAGTCGCGGCGGTCGACTTACGGCTAGGTTTTGAAGACGGAGCGGCAGGGGTAACGGCAGGTGCCGTCACTTTACCGGCAATCAACCATAATTTTTGACCTCTTAACAAATCAGCACGGCTACTCAAATTATTGTAGGTTGCCAGCTGGGTCACTGATAAACCAAAGCGATTAGCGGTACCAATAAGAGTATCACCTCCCTGTACCACGTAACTTTCAGGTTGGCTTGCTGTTGTGGCACCAGCACTGCTTAGCGGCTCAATAGTTTTGGCATTGTATAGATATAAGGTACTACCAGATAATAGAGTTGCACTAGCATCTATTTGGTTCCACTCCGTGATATCACGCCAGCTAACACCAGCTCGGCTGGCTATATTAGATAGGGTGTCGCCACGTTTTACCGAATAGGTAGTCCGTGTGCCTTGTGGTTTTGGTTTGCTTGCTGAATTTTTAGCGAAACTAAGCGTTTTCTCTTTACCGCTGGCTTCTAAGATAGATTGCTGCGTCTGAATTGCAGATAGCTTAATATTACCATCGATGGCGCTAATCACGTTGGTTTCAGGGGTTTGTGACTGAATTTGTTGTACGATGAAGTCGCGCTCTTGTTTGCTTAGTGGTGGCTCTTGAACAATGGTGTTATTTTGAGTAATCATTGCTGAAGTCGTTGGTAAGCTATTGCTATTTTTTAGCTCAGCGTTAATCTTATTGGTCTCTTTACTAGTCAGTGGTGGTTCAGTACGGACGGACGCGTTACTACTATAGACCGAGCTGTTGTTAGGCGTGCTGGTTGGGGTAATGTAACTGGTCGTCTGCTGAGGCACACTAGCACTGGCAGCATAATCAGCTAGGCCGCTACCCGTAGTAGGCAATGATGAGCTGCTATAAGGCTTGCTATTGTAGCTAGGAGTCGTTGGGCTTGAATAGCTTGGCGCCGCCGTATTGCTGTTGCTTGAAGCAATAACATTACTGGTGCCATTACCTCTCAATGCGCTTAGCTTGGCATCAACCGTCAAGTTAACGTCATTAGGGATAATGACCCGCTGTGGACCTGATGAGTCAATACGTGATGAAGTTAGAGCTGTATTAAGCTTTTCTAGCTCGTCGTAACTGACCCCTGTCAATTGCGACACTTCAGATAAGCTCACGCCATAGTTGGCCGGCACACTACGAAAATGCTGACGGTTGGCAATCGCTGGCAGATAAACCCCATATTGCTCAGGTTGAGCAACAATTTCAGCAACGGCTAAAAAGCGCGGAACATAATTCATGGTTTCAGTCGGTAGCCTGAGTGACCAGTAATCAGTTGGCAATCCTTGAGCCGCATTGGCATCGATAGCTTTTTGAACACGACCAGGGCCGGCATTATAAGCTGCTAAAGCCAGCTCCCAGCTGCCAAACTGATTGTGTAATGCGGTCAAGAAGTCGTATGCTGCGCGGGTGGACTCGATAACGTCACGGCGACCGTCATAGCTGCTACTTTGGTTCAAACCGTAAATACGGCCCGTGCTCGGAATAAATTGCCATAAACCTGCCGCAGCAGCACTACTCGTGCCACTAGGGTCATACGAGCTCTCAATAACGGGTAACAAGGCCAACTCAGTAGGGATATTGCGACGTTCCGCTTCACGTACGGTATGGTATAGGTAACGGCTGGCACGCGCAGTCAAACGGTTTAGATAATCCTGACGGCTGGTAAACCAGCTTTTTTGTCCTTCAATACGCTGATTATAAACCGCTTTACTACCATTCATTTGATAGCCAGCCCGCAAGCGACTCCACAAGTCTCCGTATTGCTGGATGGCAAGTCTATTGTCTTCAACCATGGTCATATCACTGGCTTCTAATAAATCTGCCAGCTCATCTAAGCTATCAGCATCTAAATACGCAGTTGAATAGTCAGCGCTAGTGATTGGTTTTACCGCAGTAGCAGGGCGCTTAGTGACCACGGGCGCGCTATTGGTTGCACCAGTACTTTTCACTGTTGAGGTATTACTACAAGCACTGAGGAGCAGAGCTGACACCGCAAGCGTCAGTGGCAAAGCGATAAATGAGCGAGAAGTTGATGACACAGTAGACATGATAATAGGAGCTTCCTAACAACAAGAATAGATGGAAATAAAATTAATTGACAGTATAGTATGCAACGTAAAGCAAAGACCAGTGTAATATAAAAGATAACAGACAAAACGTAAGCGATTGTCTTAAGGCTTAAAACTAACACTATAAATGCTGGCTATATAAACCGGAGTACTAGAAAGACTAGTCGGTTGGAGTAATGCTACTAGGGCGTATCCTTCTTGTCTTTTATTATTCACTCGTTATCTTTTATTATTCACTCGTTGTTTTTTATTATTCAATAGTCACTTGCGATACTGCACGTAACAGTACTGCATTACCAGTTGGTGAGGTCAGCGTCACTCGTGAGGTCGTCACAAATGAAACATTTCTCCCCTCTTTTACCCAGCTTTCGTTTGTCGTTACATTGGCTTTGGCCTGCACTCCAGTAATGACAATGTTATCGATAGTGATATCGTAGCGATAGTTCGACGTTTGATTCCAGCTATTTTGCAATAACTTTAAGTAGGCATCTTTGTCTAAGCTAGTAGACTTGCCTTTTCTTGATAATGAAATAAGCGCATCATCAGAAACTAAGCTTGCCACTTGGCTAATATTTTGGCTGTTGGCCGCTGACTTCATAGCCGTTGCATAGCTTTGTACCGCGCCTTGGGTCATCGGTGCCGCTTGAGCACTGATGCTGGCGGTACTTGCTATCGCCACTACAGCGGTCGCGCTAGCAGACTTAATAAACAGAGCCAACAGCCCTTTTTCCCATAGTCGTTTCATCATATTCCTTAGTCGAATAGGCCTTAGCGAGATCATACTCGTAATTGTAGTTAATCAAGGATTTTCTTTTATTTGAGATTTGATTGACGTTACTGGTGTTCAAATAACGCTTTTTTAAATTGCTTAGAGATCTATTTATTTTTTAGTCGAGTAGTTTTGATTAATGCTTGTAATTAGTATTTGCACAAGCGACGGTGTTTGTACCATGATTCTGAGTGCCTATATATTGCTGATTGACTATATTTTAATGTCTATGCCAGCATACTGCAGCACTAGAAATTAATTTGTTACAATTTAGAGCTTCAGACTATCATCAAATCCTCACAGCTGTGTGACGGCATGTGTCGTTCTTGCATATATTATGAGGTAAATATCATTGGCAACAGCCAGCGTTTCATCTTCTACTGGCCACTGCTTTTGTTGTCTCACTCATAATAATACTATTGTTAGATTAGGTTTGAGTGAAGCTCTAGTTGGTGCGGTCGCTTTGGAGTTTGACCTCAAAGTTTAGTTTAAGTATTACCATTGTCATATTCTTCGTCGTCACTAAGCTTCATACCTAGACGCTCTACGCGCCTATCCATCATTTGCCGTGCCAGCGCCTGCATGTCCTCTACGCGGTCTATTTCATCGACAATTTCAAGACCTAACAAGGTTTCAAGCACATCCTCTAAGGTAACCAGCCCTTTTACTTCACCGTACTCGCCAACGGTAACAGCGATATGAATCCGATTTTTTAGCATCAAGTCTAATAAATCAAACAGCTTCATTTTTGAGAATACATAAGTAATCTCCCGCTGAAACTGAATCAGTGGCTTATGCATAGCATGATTGACCTTCGCTAATAGCATATCGGTTTTTAATACAAAGCCCGTGATATTATCGAGATCGCCATCATAAATTGGCAATCGCGAAAAGGTTAATTTGGGTCGATCTGCCATCACATCAGCGATAGTCTTGGTCTGCTCAAACGCCAGCATTACAGAGCGTGGGGTCATAATATCTTCAACCTTAATCGCGCCAAACGCTAATAAGTTACGAATAATGCGCGCCTCTAGCGGATCGATGTGTCCTGCTTCCTCACCGATACTGGCCAAGGCAGAAAACTCACGGCGACTAAAGACATCAGCTTCTTTACCGCGCACCAAGAATTTAGTCAGGCGCTCAGACAACCAGATGATAGGATATAAAAGAATAATAATACCGCGTACAAAATAGGTCACCAAACCGCTCAATTGCCGCCAATACATTGTCCCTAGTGTTTTTGGGATAATCTCTGAGAATATCAAAATGGCAAAAGTCATAACCGCAGAGAACACCCCAAACCAAGCACTACCGAAGACGATAGTTGCCTGCGCACCTGCACCAATAGAGCCTAAGGTGTGAGCCATGGTATTCAAGGTCAAAATAGCGGCTAGCGACTGATCGATATTATCGACTTTTAGGCGTTTTAGCATATTCGCTTTTTTGGGATTATTTTCCTGGACGTCAGCGATATATGACGGGGTCATGGTCAGTAATGCGGCTTCTGCCAATGAGCAGATAAATGAAATCCCAATGGCGATCAAAACGAACAACAACAGGAATAATACGTTAGCTGTCGTCGGCTCTGCTAGAGTTTCAACTGCCAGTGCAGGATGAGGCAACATCATCAATAATATTGCCAACAGTAAAGTTGCAGATACTCCTATAACGCCAAAACGGGCGTGATATCGCATCGCCGGGGGAGGTTTAGCAGACGCTTCTTTACGATAAGCGCGTGGACGACACAAACGTGGTGTAAACAAAAAAGTGGGGAACAAGTTGGGTAACCTAAACAAAGAGAGAAAACGAAAAAGGATAAAATACGGGACAAGCAATTACTTTACATACAATAAAAAAACTACTATCTAATATAATAATGTTATTGGATATCACTAAGCAATTTTTGTTAAATTTAACAGTAATAAGTGCAGCAATTTGATATTAGCATTGATACTAAGGTTTAACAATAATTTGTCATGCTATCTACTTTTTTTGAGTAAAACAATCTACTATAGAAAGATAGTAGCAAAGTGAGTATGGCTACTAACATTATTGCAGTCTATCACCATAATCAGTGCCTTTCATTAGTGCCTTTGATATCAATGTACAAATCTAATAGCTGTCTGCTAAGGTGTTTTTACATAGTGATCTTATTGCTTTTAGCCACCCAAAAGGATTGTCCTGATAGGTATCGGCTGATAGTATGCCGGTCTGTCAAGAAAAATACGCTCATCCCATGATTAACAGTTACCAAGTATGGGATTTTTTGTTACTATGCGTCTAATTTTATTATTGTCTATTATTCATTGAGAGAGATATGGAACAATTTGGTCAAATCTTATTACCAGTAGCATTTTTTGCCATTTTTTACTTTTTGGTGATCCGTCCACAATCTAAACGTACTAAAGAACATCGCGCGATGGTCAGTTCTTTGACGGTTGGCAGTGAAGTAATCTTTGCCGGCGGTTTGATGGGTCGTATCAAAGACCTTGAAGAGGTCTATGCTGTTGTTAGCTTAAACAATAATACCGATGTTAAGGTACAGCGCGCGTCTGTGATTTCAGTATTGCCTAAAGGCACTATTGAGAGCGTATAAGTAACCGCGATAATGACTTATGGTCGTTATTAATGATTATGATTGCAGTTGTTGATAGTAATAATTGATCACGATCAGATTTGATTGCTATCAGACTGCTATTAAAATCGTTGTATTTATCTATTATCATCGTATTTATAAAAATGACCGTTCATTGTTTACGGTCATTTTCCGCTGTTAGTCAGTCAAATAAAGCGGCAGCACAGCCGGACAAGCTTCAAATAGCAGACTTATCGCTATACATTGTGACCTTAGAAATAGCCTAATTTATCGTTTTAAAGGCTGTATAACCTTTAATAAAATGTTTAAAGATAAATTAAATAGTTATATTGGGAAGCGATATCGCTTTACACCCTATAGTATTTTATACGCTACCGTTCTACGCTCTATTATCATAGCGGATGGTCGCGATGGTGGACAATTGCAAATGATAAAGGTGCCAAATGCTAAACATGGCAGTTACCCATTGCAATCGCTAACATTCCATCTGCTGACTTGTGGCCTGTGTCGCCAGTACTTTATCAACTTAAAGAAGTGATTATGCAATATCCCGCTTGGAAATACGTACTCATTGCCATCGTGCTGGTCGTTGCCGGTCTGTATGCTGCACCCAACCTCTATCCTGATGAGCCTGCGGTGCAGGTTACCAGTGCAGCGGCAGGTACTCAGCTGTCTGAAGATCTCTTGATCCGGTCACAAACCTTACTACAAGAGGCTGGTGTGGACTCTCATGACGGCACTTTTGAGGGCAATAGTGCGCTAGTGCGTCTCGATAACCCAGTAGCTCAGCTCAAAGCACAAGAAGTGTTGAGGCAGAACTTGGGTGACGATTATGTGGTGGCGCTTAGCTTAGCGCAGACTACACCGCAGTGGCTGCGTGATATTGGTGCTAAACCGATGAAGCTAGGTCTTGATCTACGCGGTGGCGTACGCTTCGTACTTGAAGTGGATATGAATAAAGCACTTGAGCAGCGTTTGACGAGTGCCAGTCGCGATGTGCGTCGTGACCTACGTGCTGAGCGTGTCGTTATTAAGGGCATTAAAACGGAAGCTCAAGGTATCGTGCTGCATTTTGCTGATACTGACAGTCGTAACCGCGCTCAAAATATCTTGCAAGGATCAGCGGGTAATGATTTCAACCTACAATCCTCTATTGATAACCAAGGCCCTGCCCTGATTATGTCGTATAACGATGCGACCTTAGATGAAATTAATAGCTACGCAGTCAACCAAAACTTGAACACTCTACGTAACCGAATTAGTGAACTTGGCGTTGCAGAAGCGTTGGTGCAGTCACAAGGTTCTAATCGTATCGTTGTTGAGCTGCCTGGTGTGCAGGATACTGCTGAGGCCAAGCGAGTACTTGGTCGTACCGCAAACCTTGAGTTTCGAATGGTCGCCCAAGACAGCGAAAACTTCATGGGTGGTATTCCACCTGCTGGTACTGAAGCCTTCCCGTTTAGAACGCTTGATGGTCCGCCAGTATTGTTAGATCGCCAAGCTATTGTCACCGGTGACAAGGTCACTAACGCTCAGTCTAGCCTTGATGAAAGTGGTCGTCCTGAAGTAAATATTACCTTGGACAGCGCGGGCGGTAAACTGATGCAAAATGCCACGCGTACCGCAGTTGGTGAGCAAATGGCAGTATTGTTCATTGAAAATAAGCAAAAAATCACCTATGAGGAAGACCCCGCTACTGGTGAGACTATTGAAATACGTACACCTTATGCTGAAACTAAAGTCATTAACCGTGCCAACATTCAAGCGGTACTCGGTTCGTCATTCCGTATCACTGGCTTAGACAGCAATGCTGAATCCGCTGAGCTGGCATTATTACTACGTTCAGGGGCACTGGCAGCTCCAATGTATTTCGTTGAAGAACGTACGATTGGTCCGTCACTGGGCCAAGAAAATATTGATAAAGGCTTGTTTTCAACTCAAGTCGGCTATCTATTAGTATTCGCCTTTATGATTGTCTTTTATCGTCTGTTTGGTTTGATTGCCAACGTCGCATTAGCGATTAACGTTATTATCATAATGGCGATTATGTCTATTATAGGCTCATCGCTGACGCTACCTGGTATCGCCGGTATTGTATTGACCATTGGTATGGCGGTAGATGCCAACGTACTCATATTTGAACGCATACGTGAAGAGCTGGCAAATGGGGTCCGACCCAAATCTGCTATTACGGCAGGTTTTGATCGGGCCTTTAGTAGTGTTTTCGATGCTAACATCACTACATTATTAGTGGCCTTTATTCTATTTGCTATCGGCACCGGCCCTATTAAAGGCTTTGCAATTACTTTAGCAATCGGTATTGTCAGCTCGTTATTTACAGCGCTTTTAGTCACACGCGCGCTGGTACAAATTGCTTACGGTAAGCGTAAATCTATCAAACGTTTGAGCATCGGTTAGGAGAAAACTATGGCGATTGAACAGAAAAATCCCCCAAGAAAAGAAAATACGCCAACTTCTACTGGTTCAGGTGGTGGCTCAGACGGTAACCCGAAAGACCCAAATGATAAAACCAATCGCCGCCGTAATAAACCACGCCGCGACGGTAAAGGCAGCAACAACCAGACCAAAGGCTCAACTAAGCAAGCATCACTAAGCAAAAAAGATAAGGCTCGCCGCAGTGGCCAAGGCAGTCAAGCGCTAACAACCCAAATGCCCGATTCTGAGGTCGATCTAGACCCTAATGAGTCGATGAATAACGCGGCTGATGATGCGGCGGCAAAAGCGGAAGGTGGTATTAAAGCCATTGGCAATCAGCGCATTATTCCTTTTATGAACATAGAAAAGCCAATGGCTATTCTATCTATTTTGCTAATAATCGGTAGTATTATTGCCATCGCCGTTAATGGTCTTAATTTAGGTCTTGATTTTACTGGTGGGGTATCTACAGATGTGCGCTACGAGCAACCTGCTGAGCAAACTGAAGTGGTTAAAGCCTTAGCAGATAATGGCTTTGACAATGCTGTCGTACAGTATCTCGGTACGCGTCAAGAGCTATTAGTGCGCTTGCCACCGCAATCAGATAATATTAATGGGCTTAATCTTTCACTCGGCAAAGCCTTAAATTTACCCAACAACAAAGCTGAAATTAGTAATGTTAATATTATTGGTAGCCAAGTCGGTAACGAAGTATACTTAAACTCAGTAATGGCCGTGGCCTTAGCACTCGTCTCTATGCTGGGCTATGTTGCTCTGCGCTTCCAATTTAAGCTAGCGGTGGGTGCAGTAGCAGCCTTGTTCCATGATGCCATTGTAACAGTTGGAGTGTTTGCCCTGTTCGGCTTCCCATTCGACTTAACAGTTTTGGCGGCCGTACTCGCGCTCATCGGTTATTCATTGAACGATACTATCGTGGTCTATGACCGCATCCGTGAAAACTTTCGCCGTGTGCGTGGTGTAACCCCCCGCCAAACCATCGACTTGTCATTAACGGAAACCTTGCGTCGTACCATTATGACTATCTCAACAGTGATGTTGGTAGTGTTGGCTATGATGTTCTTAGGTGGTGATGGCTTATATTGGTTCGCTGTGGCCCTGTTTATTGGTCTAATCGCAGGTACTTACTCGTCAATCTATATTTCAAGCTCTATCCCCTTAGCTATGGGGCTGTCACGTGACGATTTTGTTGTGAAGGTTAAGCCTGAGTTTGAAGAAGAGATTGTTACTTTTAATGACCCAAAAATGTTCGAACAAGACTAATATTTTAAGATTAATGTTTCAAAACTAATGTTTCAAAGCTAACATGCCAAGATAAGCATTTCACGAAGAAGTTGCTTCGAGTGGCTATAAAAAAGTGTAAAACAAAAGCACCTAACCCAATAGGTGCTTTTGTTTTTATACTATTTTTACTTTATAAGTTGTATGCTTTATAAGTCTTATATTTTGTTAAGCTTTAACCATCGAGCTATCTTCCCTGTAACCACATGATGTAGTAGCAGGCATATTCCCTATGTTTCCGCATAAGCGACTGTTTTATGTCTTCTACTACGCCGCTAAGTACCCTGCCACCGATTGATACTCGCTACACGCGCATTATCGCTATTGCCTTGCCGGTGTTATTGGCTAATTTAGCCATGCCACTACAAAGCGTTATTGACACCGCAATTGTGGGCAATATGAATGATACTGCCAAGTTGGCTGGTATGGGTTTGGCAATACAGCTATTGTCTTTATTGTTGGTTAGCTTTAACTTTTTGCAATACGCTTCATCCGGTCTGTCCGCACAGGCACTAGGGCAACTTGCTAATCATGATCAGGCATCGACAAGCAGTACTGCAAGTGATAAGCCGCAGATGCAATCACCCCTACTGTCTATTTTACAGCGGGCATTGCTATTGGCTTTTATCATCGGTGCAGTACTACTACTGGCAAAACCGTGGCTCATTGATTTTGGTTTACAGGCGTTATCAGCCAACCCTGAAAGCGGCGTTGCTGCAAAGACCTATCTAGATGTACGGTTTTGGGGCGTGATAGCTGAGCTAATGAACTTTGCATTTATTGGCTGGTTTGCCGGACAAGGCAAGACCCGTTATATGCTCTATCAACAGGGGTTTATTGCGCTACTTAATATTATCCTAACCGTATTTTTTGTCTACGGTATGCAAATGGGCCTGGTAGGCGTGGCATTAGGAACGGCTATTGCCTTCTGGTTGGGGGTTGTATTGGCGTTATGGCTGAGTCGTCGTCACTTACAATTGTCTTGGCAAGCGTTCTTTACTGCGGATCCACAGCATTTCGCCAAAGAAAAAATGCTGAGGCTATTCTCACTTAATAAAGATATTTTTATTCGCACATTAATATTGACCTTAAGCTTTGCTTGGATAACCCGTTTGTCCGCTCAAAGTGGCGATTTGATACTGGCGGCCAACGCCATTTTATTACAGGTATTAAGCATTTCAGCCTTTGCCCTCGATGGTGTGGCAGTATCAGCAGAGACCTTAAGTGGTCAGGCAGCAGGACGCCGTGATTGGGCGCGTTTTCGTATTATTGTCAAGCGCACTGGTGTGGTCAGCTACGGCCTTGCTTTAATGCTGAGCGCCATATGGTGGCTGGTAATGCCCACCTACTTACAGCTGATGACTAATATTGAGCCAGTATTTACCTTGGCTTATGAGTATCATATTTACGCGATACTGCTACCCCTAGTTGGGGTCGGGGCTTACTGGCTCGATGGAATATTTTTTGGTTTAACTGCAGGAAGTATAATCCGTAACGCCGCTCTAATATTAGCCGTGGTCTTTTTCCCACTCAGTTGGCTACTATACCAGCAATGGGCTATGACCGGCATTTGGCTCAGTGTCTGGTGCTTATTACTGCTACGATTCATTATTCTGAGTGGTTTTTTATACCGGGCGCACCTTACTGGTAGCTACGAAAAGCTACGGCCTAGTTTATGAAGCCTGTCCTAATTAAATAACCTGACTTCAAGCACTAGTGTTATCGAGCCAGTAAAATCACTATTCATTTAAAAAATAGTACTCTCATAAATGCAGACGAGTTAGACAACCAAGATAGACAATTTAGGACCTCATGTGACCACTCAATCTAAGCAACTACCGCAACCGACCTACCAGTGGGCTGCGGGCTTCAAAAAAAGCATTCCGGTAGCAATGGGCTATTTACCGGCAGGGATCGCCTTTGGGGTACTCGCACAAGTCGCTGGTGTGCCAATATGGGCGACTATCATGCTCAGCGTCGTATTATATGCGGGTGCTGCTCAATATGCTTGCTTGCCTATGCTAAGTGCTGGATTACCGATTGGTAGTATCGCTACTAATATCGCTGCTATTAATTTACGTCATGTGTTTTATGGCGTACCCTTGTTGCAATACTTGCCAACCAACAAGCTTGCCAAAACCTATTGTTTATTCGCGCTCACTGATGAGACCTTTTCGGTCATGACCAGTTTACCTACTGAAACACGGCAAGCGCTAATACTGCCGGTGAGTTTATTCAACCAAAGTTGGTGGGTATTGGCAAGCGCCCTTGGCGTAATGATAGGTAGTACCCTCAATGATCTCGTACCAAACTTAGATTTTGCCTTGATTTGTCTGTTTGTAATTTTAGCTTATGAGCAGTTCCAAAATATCAAACGTTATTTCCCCATTGGTATTGCTGTTATTGGTTTGGTTATTGCCTCGCTATTTACTAATAATTGGTTATTGCTGGTCGCTATTGCGGTTTGCATGGTGCTGATTTTGATGCGTGCATTTTGGATACAGCAGACCGTAACAGGAGACTCTAATGACCAGTAGCTACCTGATTGCCGCCACCTTTGCGATGGCAGGAGTCACCTTCATCACCCGTGCTATTCCAGCCCTGATACCACAAAAAATGCTCGATAAGCCCTGGTTACATCGTCTTAACGAGAGTTTACCGCTATCGGTTTTGGTATTATTAATTTTAACCAGCCTTGCCTATCAAGATCTATCGCTAACCACCGGTTTAAGTAGTACGGAGCTGCATTTATTATTGGCGCAAATGGGTGCCTTGCTGTTGGTATTATTCATTTACCATGTCAGTCGTCAGCTACTAGTCAGCATGGTGGTTGGTATTGCCGCTATTAATGGGCTGCTTTGGTTATTTAGTTATGTCTTGTAAAGGGGCTATGTAAAAAGGCTATGTAAAAATATTTTGTCATAGAATAATCGCAAAAAAAGGCTAAATCCCCTAGAGAATTCAGCCTTTTTTATTTAACTTTTTATTGAATTTTTTTTATTCTTAGATTAACACGTGAAGTGCAATTTCAAACAGCAGGTGAAAAAGAGGCCTAGATGCGCTAGCATCAAGGTTACTATCCACCGCCAAAGTGAGA